>JBGORM010000006.1 GCA_041538185.1 Melioribacteraceae bacterium 4301-Me
ACTGAATCTCTTCTTTGCCCATTTCGTTTGGGTGGCGTTTATTGTGGAAAAGTATATATCTCTTTATCCAAGTGATGTATGCTTCTTCAGTTTTTCGACTGTAGTGGTTTGTTCTGAGTGCTATCCTTACTTGATCAAGTAGCTTAGGTTTGTTGTTAGTCTCTTTGAAGGTCATTAACTATTCCCCCTAGACTCAAACTTTTCTATTAGAAATTAACCGAATCTAAAAATAATGTCAATAAAAAATTTTGCTTTGAGCAAAAGTACTAATCCCCCAAGTTCTTTATCCTATAAATATTTTGTTCTGAGGGGACAATAAAGCTTTGATTATCCTTAAACCAATGTAACCCCTTTAGGGATTATATAGTTATAGAATAAATAAATATCAAACTAAAGTTAAAAGTCCCGTATGGACGAGATAGGGTTTGATTTACAAGACAAGTAGAATAGTCCAAAATCATGAAGTTTTCTAAATTTATTTGGTAATTCATCCCTTCGGGATTTGATTTCAAAATTATTTTGGACAGCAGTGGAATAAATGTCTTGGTGTTAAAAAAAAGTTAAAACTACTTGTATAATTCACACTCAAATGTTAAGTTCACATTCAAAATTTTTACTTCTATAAAATGAGCAAGAATTTATATATCGATTCTCTTTCAATGCATACCATACCTATGCGCAGCTCATTTACCCTCACGACGTACACGCGTTAATTACATATCAGTTTCGTTAAAACAATTTTTAATCCAATTTTTTAACAAACATTATAGGTGTATAGTATAAATGAAAATATTAAAATTCGGCGGTTCAAGTGTAGGTGATGCTCAACGCATCAATAAAGTAATTAATATCCTCTTAAATGATTACATCAATAAAAAAGAAAAATTTGCCGTTGTATTTTCGGCTTTTCAGGGAGTAACAGATAAGTTAATTGAAACAGCACATTTAGCAGTACAAAGAAAATTAAGTTATAAAGATGAACTTGATTTCCTTAGAACTAAACATGAAGACATTAATCATCAGTTAAATAATCCCAATTCACAAATTACGGATGAAAAAATAAACGAATTGTTCGATGAACTTGCTGGTATTCTTCACGGAGTTTTTTTAGTTAAAGAATTATCACCCCGAATCTTAGATTTTGTTGTAAGTTTCGGTGAAAAACTTTCGTGCAATATAATTACTGCCGCTCTTAAAAATAGAAATGTAGATTGCGAGTATTTAGATGCAAGTAAATTAATTAAAACCGACGATAATTTTGGTAATGCTCGTGTCGATTTCCAAAAAACCAATCGCAATATCCTTAATTATTTTAAGAAACATAAAAGCCTTCAAGTTATAACAGGCTTTATCAGTTCAGCAGATAAAAATGAGATAACCACTCTTGGAAGAGGCGGTTCAGATTACACAGCTTCAATTTTCGGAGCTGCATTGAATGCAGAGCTAATTGAAATATGGACAGATGTAAACGGCATATTGACTGCCGACCCTCGTAAAGTTAAAAATGCTTTCACATTAAATTCGGTTACTTACGAAGAAGCAATGGAACTTTCACATTTTGGTGCAAAGGTAATTTATCCACCTACAATGCTTCCAGCCTTACAGAAGAAAATTAAGATAGTGATAAGAAATACATTTAATCCTTCTTTTAAGGGAACATACATTCTCGAAAAGGAAACATCAAAAAATTTTATGGTGAAGGGAATTTCTTCTATTGATGATATTTCTTTAATCCGCGTTCAAGGCGGTGGCATGATAGGAGTATCTGGAATTGCTGCACGACTTTTTAATGTATTAGCGCGATTAGGAATTAATATAATTTTAATCACACAAGCATCTTCGGAACATAGTATTTGCTTTGCAATTTCACCAAAGGAAGGTAATATCGCAAAAAAATCAATCGAGGAAGAATTTCGTCTGGAAATTTTAGATGGAAAAATAGGCGAAGTAAAGTTAGAAGAAAATCTTTCTATTATCGCAGTAGTTGGCGAAAAAATGAGACATACTCCAGGTGTAGCTGGCACTGTATTTAACGCATTAGGCACAAATAAAATTAATATTGTCGCTATTGCTCAAGGGTCATCTGAGTTAAATATTTCCCTTGTGATAAATAAAAACGAGCTTTCAAAAGCTCTAAACATCTTGCATAAAGCTTTATTAAAGAAATAAGGAGATTGAAATGAACAAAAACAAAATACCTGTGGCAATACTTGGTGCAACTGGAAGTGTGGGACAAAAATTTATTGAGCTTTTGTCAGACCATCCTTGGTTTGAAATTGCTGAACTTGCTGCATCCGACAAATCAGCCGGGAAAAAATATTCTGAAGCTGCAAATTGGATAATGAGTTCTTCACTAAAAGAAAAATATAAAAATATGACGGTCCAAAAATGTGAACCAATCTTAAACTCTAAAGTTGTCTTTTCAGCATTGGATTCATCAGTTGCTGGAGAAATAGAAACAGAATTCGCAAACAAAGGTTATTATGTAATTTCTAACGCACGAAATCATCGGTTCGATAAAGATGTCCCTCTTATGGTTCCAGAAATTAATCCGAACCACTTGAATTTAATTCGTCAGCAAAATTATAAAGGAGCAATAATTACTAATCCAAACTGCTCAACAATTGGATTAGTCTTGGCTCTTAAACCTCTTTACGATAATTTTGGATTAGATGCAGTTAATGTTGTAACACTGCAAGCAATTTCTGGTGCCGGTTATCCAGGTCTTGCAAGTCTTGATATTTATGACAATGTTATTCCCTACATTTCAGGTGAAGAAGACAAATTGGAATCTGAACCCTTGAAAATTCTTGGTTCTTTAAACGAAAATAGTATTGATAATGCAGCAATAAAAATCAGTGCACAGTGCAACAGAGTTGCAGTAATAGATGGACATACCGAGTGTGTACAAGTGAAACTAAAAACAAAAGCTTCTATTCAAGAAATTATTGAAGCCTGGCAAAATTACAAATCAATTCCGCAGCAATTGAATTTACCAACAGCACCCGAACATCCAATTGTTTACTTTTACGAAGAAAAATATCCACAGCCAAAACTTCATAGGAATATTGAAAAGGGAATGGCTGTTGCAATAGGTAGATTAAGAGAAGACCCGCTGTTCGATTTTAAATTCGTAATTCATTCACACAATACAGTGAGAGGTGCTGCTGGCGGTACAATTTTAATTGCAGAATTAATGAAATCACAAGGTTACATGGATAATTTATGAAAGAAAAAAAAGTAAGAGTATTTGCGCCTGCTTCAGTTTCAAACGTTGGCCCAGGGTTCGACTTAATGGGCTTTGCACTAAATGGAATTGGAGACGAAATTGAACTTAGCTTTTCAAAAGAAAATTCGATTAGAATTACTAAAATTGTTGGTGAAAATGGCAAACTGCCTTACGATCCCCAAAAAAATACAGCAACTGTTGCAATTGAGTCTTTATTGACCAAACATAAAATTTCAGTAGGATTAGATGTAAAAATCATTAAAAAAATGGGGATTGGTTCTGGACTTGGCTCAAGTGCAGCAAGTGCAGTTGCTGCCGTGGTCGCTGCAAATGAATTACTTGAATTGAACTTCACAAAACATCAGCTGCTCGAACATGCGGTTAAAGGAGAAATGGCTGCAAGTCAAGCTCTTCATGCCGATAATGTTGCACCTTGTTTATTCGGCGGCTTTGTACTTATTAGAGGATACAATCCAATCGATATTGTACAAATCGATTATCCTAAAAATCTTTTTTGTACTATTATTTATCCTCAAATTGAAATTAAAACTTCCGATGCAAGAAAAATTTTAGATAAAAAAGTCGATATGAAAACCGCTGTTGCACAAGCGGGAAATGCTGCTGGATTAATAGCTGGACTTTTAACAAAAGATTTTTCATTGATTTCAAGGTCAATTATAGATTTAATTGCCGAACCAAAGAGAGCCGCACTAATACCTTGCTACAACGAAGTAAGAGAAGCAGCTCTTTCAAATGGTGCAATTAATTGTAACATCACAGGTTCAGGACCATCAATGTTTGCATTTTCAAATTCAAAAGCAAAAGCAAAATCGATTGCTAATGCTATGAAGAAGGCCGCTACAAAAAAAGGATTACAAAGCAAAATATATATATCTAAAATTAATGACGAAGGACCACTGATTCTAAAATGAAATTTTACAGCACAAATAATAACAAAAAAAGCTTTTCCTTCGAAGAGACTGTTCTGAAAGGTTTAGCAGAAGACGGCGGATTATTTATGCCGGAAAAAATTCCTCCAATCGAAAAAGATTTTATTAAGAATATAGAAAAATTTTCTTTCCAAGAAATCTCCCTTAAAATAGCAGAATCTTTTATTGAAAACGAAATATCAGAAAGTGATTTATCTGATATAATTGCCAATTCAATTACATTTTCTGCACCATTGGTTTCAATTGGGAAAAATTTGTATGTGCTGGAACTATTTCATGGACCAACACTTGCCTTTAAAGATTTCGGCGCAAGATTCATGGCTAAAACAATGGGATATTTTGTAGCTAAAAGAAGTATTCAGTTAAACATACTCGTTGCAACCTCTGGCGATACAGGAAGCGCTGTGGCTCATGGATTTTACGATACACCCGGAATTAATGTCTATATTCTTTATCCAAGAGGTAAAGTTAGTTTAATTCAAGAAAAACAATTGACAACTTTAGATAAAAATATTACAGCTCTAGAAATTGATGGGACGTTTGATGACTGCCAAAGATTAGTAAAAACTGCTTTTGTTGATAAAGAGCTGAACGAAAAATTAAATCTTACTTCAGCAAATTCAATTAATATTGCTCGATTACTTCCGCAGGCATTTTATTATTTCGAGGCATATAAACAAATCCTAAATAAAAAACTTGATTCAATATTTTCTGTCCCTTCTGGAAATCTTGGTAATCTTACTGCTGGATTGATTGCAAAGAAAATGGGTTTGCCTATTTCAAAATTCATCGGTGCAGTTAACAGCAATAAAGTTTTTGCAGAATATTTGAGAACTGGAATATTTAATCCCCGACCTTCAATTCAAACATTGTCAAATGCGATGGATGTTGGCAATCCAAGTAATTTGATTAGAATCAGGGAAATTTATTCAGACATACTGAAAGAAATGCAAAATGATATTCATTCCGAATCTTATGATGATATTCAAACCAGAAAAGGAATAAAAGAAGTTTACGAAAATTATAAATATATAATTGACCCGCATGGTTCAGTTGGATATTTAGCATTAAGAGACTACATAAAATTCAATCAGCAATTTAATGGTGTAATTCTTGAGACAGCTCACCCGGCAAAATTCAAAGATGTAATTGAAGAAGAATTAAAAATAGAAGTACAAATTCCAGAAAGATTGGCAGCCTGCTTGAACAAAGAAAAACATACAGTCGAGTTATCCTCGAATTATGAGGAGTTCAGAAATTACATGCTAAACAAAAATTAAGAGAGCTCTTTTTTTATTTTGTCACGAAAGAATAATTACATAAAAAAGTATATTAATATTAAAAAAATAGAAAGCTGATTGACAATAGAAGAACATATAAAATATTGGATAAAAACGGCTGAACATGATATAGACGCAATGCAAGGAATTTTCTGAGGCGGGCAAATATGATTGGGCTCTATTTGTTGGACATTTGGCTTTAGAAAAAATTCTTAAAGCTCTTTGGATAAAGGAAAATGAAAGGAATATTTCTCTTAAGACCCATAACCTTGTTAAATTGTATCATGAGTCGAAGCTAAGTTATTTAACCAAAGAAGAGATCATTTTCCTTAATGAGGTCAGTGAATTTAATATAGAAAGCAGATACCCAGAAATTAAATTTGCTTTTTATCAACTCTGCACTTAAGAATTTGCTGAAGAAAAAATAAAAAGAATAAAAGAGATATATCAATGCTTACGCGAAAAGATTTAGAAAAGAGAATCCTTGATTTATATATGTTAATTTCAGATAAAATTAAGATTGACGGGATATATCTTTTTGGCTCTTATGCAAAAGGAAATCCGCATAAAGACAGCGATATTGATATTGCAGTTTTATCCCAAGCATTTGAAGGAATAAGATTTATTGACAGTTCAAAAATTTCAAGAATTATCATCAATGAGACATATGTTGATTTCGAAATCCATACTTATAAAACAGAAGAATTTACAGAAGACGACCCCTTCGTTGCTGAAATTTTGAAAACAGGGATTAAAATCATTTGAAGTGGTAGTTCTCTCAGAAATTGCCTGGCTAATAGAGTAGAATAAAAAAATATTAAAGATAATGACAAAAAGAAAATTTGACTTTACCAGTTCAAAAGCAATTCTTATTTATTTTTCATCTTTCGAATTATTATTACTGCTTTTATTTGCGGGTAACTATGGTCTTTTTCGCGATGAGTATTATTATATTGAATGTTCAAAACATCTCTCTTTTGGTTATGTTGACCAGCCGCCGTTATCGATTTTTATTTTATTTATTTCAAGAACATTGTTCGATTTGAAATTTAGCATTAAGAGACTACATAAAATTCAATCAAGAATTTATTGGTGTTATTCTTGAAACAGCACATCCGGCAAAATTCAAGGATGTGATTGAAGAAGAATTAAAAATAGAAGTAGAAATTCCGGAAAGATTAGCATTCTGCTTGAACAAAGAAAAACATACAGTCAAGTTATCCTCGAATTATGAGGGGTTCAAGAGTTATATGCTGGATGGAAATCAGTGAATCCAAGATAAAAAAATAATCTCAAATTTTTCTGATGACAAATTAGGCATTAACCTTTCCACTTTATATTGCAGCCAATGCTCGGTTTTTGATTCTTGTCCACTTCTTTGCCTTGCAATATACAGTCAAGTGCGTTTTTCAAATCTTTGCCCGTTACTGGTATATTGTTTTTGGGTCGCGAGTCATCAAATTGACCTCTATAGACCAATTTCAAATCTTTGTCATATACAAAAAAATCGGGTGTACATTCAGCATGATAAGCTTTAGCTACTTGCTGCGTTTCGTCATATAAATATGGAAATGCAAATCCCATCTCTTGAGCTAATTTTTTCATGTTCTCTGGAGAATCCTCTGGATAACTAATTACATCGTTCGAATTTATTGCAATAAATGAAATTCCTTTTTGTATATACTCGTTTGTTAATTTTACTAACTCACTTAGAATATGCTTTACATAAGGACAATGATTGCAAATGAACATTACAACTGTAGCGTGTTTTGATTTTAATTCATCTAAATCCATGCTTTTACCACTGATTGTATCTGGCAAATTAAAATGCGGTGCTGTTGTCCCAAGTTCAATCATAGCTGAAGGTGTTGCAGCCATTTTATACTCCTGTCAATTGTTGTTAATGGAATCTTTTAAATAATATTATTTTGACAAAGAAATTCAAGCTAAATTTTTATACAAAAAATCAATCCTTACTGCTCGATAAAAATTTTCTTTAGGATTGAGCTGTCGTTCAACAGATTTTCAAAACTGGAATAAATAAACTCTGCTGAGCTGCTTAGCGAGGAGTAATTTAATATTAGTGATTCTTTTTCTTTTGGATTGATAACAATTATTTTCGTTCCTTCTTGAATGTTTTTCTTGAACAAAGCTTTTATGTGAAGGTCAGAACTCGATAGTGAATAGCCAATAAAAACAATTTTTCTGGTTACTCTAATTTCATGAGCAGCTTCATTGGTTAAATGACTAATTACTGGGTGACTTAACGACTTCAAAAATGAAGGCGGCAAAATTAAAGTCTGGAAATCAGTCCCATCTATTGGGCACTTGTATTCGTACTCGTACATTTCGGGATAAGTATAACCTAAGAACTTTCCTTTGTTTAGGTCAATACTTCTATCCCAAGGGGTTAAAAGAGTTTGATTGCAGCAGTTGCAATATTTCCAGTTTAGACTTCCATGGAGTTTTATAATTTTATAAGGAGTAGGATTTTCACCGTTAAAGACTTTCACAGGTTCACGAGTATTAATCCAAAATTTATGCGAACTAATTTGAGGAAGGTTTTCGTAATTCATAAGCGGGATGCAGTAATCTATAAAACCTGCCCTTGATTTAAATAAAAATTCAAATGCTTGTTCCAAAAGTGTGTCGTAATTTACTGTTATTATTGAAATGCTCTTTTGTGAATTGTGAATAATGTCCCAAAATTTATGATAATAGGGACTGCTTTTGTTCGTCTTAAAATTTACTACAAAGTGAATAAGTTTTATTAAATATTCTTTTATTTCATGAATTCTTTTATTCGTGTATTTTGCATTTAGGCTCTCGTTCTGCTGAATAAAATAATCTAAGAACCCGAACACAGCTTCCAGTTGAGGAAACTGGTACGTTTCAATGTTGTATTTAAAATTGTCGTTAATAAATTCTGTGACAATCTTTCCAATTTCCGAGTTTTGGATTTCTTTAATTGATAGTATAGCCGGCAGTAATTCTCTTTGAAGCGGCACACCATCTGGATTTGAAACTCCAGCACCAAGTACAAAAACAATATCTAGAGCTGATGGGTATCTTAAAAAAATTTCTTTTTCATTATTCATGGCATTACAAAAGAAAGTAAAAGGAGCGAATCTAAGGAAAAATAAAGCTATTTATTAAGTTCTACTAAAATTAACTTTTTATCTTTTTCGTTCCTAGTATTTGTAGGTTTGTAAGCTAATTCAAAAACGGTGGATTTTTTAATGTATGCTTTATACTTCATTTCGGCTGTTTTATATTCAGCATCGATATCACCACCTTTAATTGATGCAATGTAAGCTTTACTTTTAATTAGGGGTAATGCATAGCTAAACAAAGTTATTAAGGGCACTGTAGCACGGCTAATAATTAAATCGAAGGCTTCAGTGTATTTTTTCTGAAACTCTTCACTTTCAACTCTACAATTTTCTGCAATAACGTTATTTAATTTAAGTTCGTTGATGAATTCTTGCACAGCATTTATTTTTTTTGCTGTAGAATCTACAAGAACACCACGCATTAGTGGTCTTGATATACTAAGCGGTATACCTGGGAAACCCCCACCAGTGCCTATGTCTAAAAAAGTACTAATTTTAGGTGGAAGAAATTCTGCAAGGTAAGAAGAAAAAAATACATGGTTTTCTATAATTTTGGAAATATCTTTGCGGGAAATTAAATTCAATTTAGCATTTTTTTGAGTGACTAACTGGGCAAAATGGGCAAGCCTTTCTAATTGATATTCGTCGGGACTTAAGCCATTTTCCCAAAAAAATAATTTTAGCTCCCTTAGATATTGCTCTTGTAGGTCCAAAAAATCCTCAATTTTAGCTTTTCAAATATACTAATAAAACAGAAATATCTGCAGGCGTAACACCAGAAATTCTTGCTGCTTGACCAACTGAACGCGGCTTTACCCTGCTTAATTTTTCTCTACCTTCACTAGAAATAGTCTTTATATTTAGATAATTAAAATTAATAGGAATTAATATTCTCTCTAATTTTTCCATTTTAGCTACTAATTCTTCTTGCCTTTTTATATAACCTTCGTACTTAGTTTCTATTTCCACTTGTTCTAACACTTTAGGGTTATTCTTAATTAATTTTACAATTGGATGCTCGTTTTCATCAATCTTATCAATTAAAGCAGCAAGCGGCACCTCAGGTCTTTTTACTAATTTAGCTAAGGATTCGCTTGCTGAAATTTCTTGAGCACCAATTTTTCTTAGAATTGGGTTAACAATTTCAGCATTTATTTTTGCTGTAGCTAAGAAATCTTTAGTTTTTGTGATTAAGATTTCTCGTTCTTTTAATTCAGAATAAAGTTCTTTTGGTATTAAGCCAAATTCATACCCATACTTCATTAGTCTTCTATCGGCATTATCTTGTCTAATTAGTAATCTATGTTCAGCGCGCGAGGTAAACATTCTGTAAGGTTCATCTGTTGATTTACCAACCAGGTCATCTATAAGAACGCCAATATAAGCCTCATGTCTTTTTAGAACAAACTCACCTCTTTTCTGAATTTTAAGAGCTGCGTTAATGCCGGCTACAATTCCTTGTCCCGCTGCTTCTTCGTAGCCAGAGGTACCATTTATTTGTCCAGCAAAGTATAAGCCTTCTACTAATTTTGTTTCTAAGGTTAAATCGACTTGGTAAGGCGGAAAATAATCATATTCTACAGCATAGCCGGGACGAACCATTTCAACATTTTCTAAACCTTTAATTTTTCTTAGCGCCTCAAATTGGATTTCCGCCGGCAAGGATGTTGAAAATCCATTTATATAAATTTGGTCTGAATCTAATCCTTCAGGCTCAAGAAACAATTGATGTCTTTCTTTATCAGCAAACCTCACAATTTTATCTTCAATTGAGGGGCAGTAACGTGGACCTACACCCTTAATTAAGCCTGTAAACATTGGGGATTGATCAAAGCCTTTTTCCAAAATCTTGTGTACTGTTTTATCCGTGTAAGTTATATAACAACTAAGTTGTGGAAGAACAGGGAACTTACTTTTATCGGTTCGTAATGAAAAAGGCAGTGGCGGATTATCGCCTGGTTGTTCCTCTAAAATGCTCCAGTTTATTGAATCCTTTTTTAGCCTAGGCGGTGTACCCGTTTTTAGTCTTCCAGCTACAAATCCCATTTTAAGAAGAGATTCTGTTAAGCCCACTGCTGGTGCTTCACCATACCTTCCGCCTTTTGTCGATTTAAGACCAGTGTGCATTAGTCCATTTAAGAAAGTGCCTGAACAAATTATTAAAGCTTGACAAGAAAGCTCATTACCACTTTTTAACTTAACTCCTTTTATTTTTTTATTCTCTTCAACTGCTTCTACAATGGAATCTTCTATAATTGTTAAATTTTCACACTGTTGGACAAACTTAAGTGCTTCGATTGAATACAATTTTCTATCATTTTGACTTCTGCCAGCCCAAACTGCAGGTCCTTTGGACTTATTTAGTGTCCTGAATTGAATACCCGATTGATCTGCAATTAAGCCCATCATACCGCCGAGTACATCTATCTCATGTACCAAGTGCCCTTTAGCACTGCCGCCAATTGCAGGATTACAAGACATTCTGCCTATTGCATTTTTATCCATAGTCACAATTGCCGTCGAACATCCCATTTTTGCTGAGGCGCAAGCCGCTTCAATTCCTGCATGCCCACCCCCTAAAACTATTACATCAAAATATTTCATGCTGTCTTCCTTTTTGGTTTCACGTGAAACTTTCTGTGAATATCCGGAAATAATCGATTGGGGATATAATGTTTTTTATTGATTAATCTTTGTATTTATTCCGTATCGCTCAATTTAAGTTTCACGTGAAACACAAGATTATTTGCCAATACAAAATTTTGCAAATATATTATTTAATATATCTTCAGTAGTTACTTTCCCTATTATTTCAGACAAAGCCGATTCTGCATTTCTAAGGTCAACCGCAATAAATTCACCTGTCATTCTTGATTCTATTGATTCAATAGCATTTGTTAAATATTCTTTAGCCTTCAGTAGTGAATTATAATGCCTAATATTAGTTACAATTGCACTTTTTTCAGTGTAAGTTTGTGAGCCTATGGCCATAACTTTCATTTTCTTAAATAACTCATCAACACCCTCTCCAGTTTTAGCCGAAAGTTTAATATCATGTGCAAAATTAGCATCAGGCTTGATATCAATTTTATTTATAATTTTAATTATTCTATTTTCACTTGTAAGTGTTAATAATTCATTATATAATTCTAAAGAAAAACCAATGGTAGCATCGTTTATAAAAATTACAATATCTGCATTTTTTACTGCATCTCGACTCCTAAAAACGCCTTCTCGCTCAATTATATCTTCTGTGACTCTTATTCCAGCGGTATCATAAATTTTGTAAAGAATCCCATCAATTGATACTTCTTCTCTTATTATATCCCTTGTTGTGCCAGGTATCTCACTTACTATAGCTCTGGATTCTTTAAGAATATAGTTGAGTAGAGAAGATTTTCCAACGTTTGGAACGCCAACAAGAGCGACATTTACACCTTCCCTTATTACTTTGCCAAAAGAATAGCTTTTTAACAAAATTTCTATTTCTGATATTATCAGCTCAATATTTTTTTTGACTTCCTTCAGCGGCATAAATTCTATATCCTCTTCAGCGAAGTCAAGTTCAAGTTCAATTAAAGAGGAGGTGTTGATTAACATATCGCGTAAATAATTTATTTTTTTTGAAAGTAACCCGTCTAATTGATTTCTAGCCCCTCTAAGTGAAGCTTCGGTTCTAGAATTAATTACTTCAGCTACTGCCTCTGCTTGGGCTAAATCTAATTTTCCATTAAGAAAGGCTCTCTTAGTAAATTCTCCGGGTTCAGCTATCCTTACCCCTCTTTCTAATAACGTATTTATTATTTTTTGTACTATTAGTTGACTGCCGTGCGTGCTTATTTCTATCGAGTCTTCACCCGTGTATGAATTTGGACTTCTAAAAATTGAAACAAGTACATCATCTATTAATTCATTGTTGTTATCATAAATTTTTCCATACTGAATTGTGTGGGATTGTGAGTCTGACAACTTTTTTTTGCCTTGAAAAATTTTTTCTACAGTTTCAATGCTTTTGGGCCCACTTACTCGTATAACTGAAATAGCACCAACACCTGCCGGAGTAGCAAGCGCAGTTATTGTATCATCTGCACCTAAATACATAATAGCTTTCTTAAAAAAGTTTGTAAAACTAATACAAAAATTAACCAGTTTCAATCACAATATTTTTCTAACTCATTTATTCTTAATAAGTTATAGATATAAAACTTAATATATTTTGTAAGAAACTTTTTGTGGGCGATATTTGTATGAGTGAAAATTTAATTATAAGAATAAATTAGAGGAATATTATGGCATTTAACTTTAACAAATTTACTGTTAAGGCTCAAGAAACTGTTCAGAATGCTGTAGAAATTGCGCAAAACTACAATAATCAAATTGTAGAGCCAGAACATATTTTGGCTGCGATGATACAGGACCCGTCAAATGTTGCAGTTTCAATTCTCCAAAAAGTTGGTGTTAATATTAATCAATTATTAATAAGAGTAAACGAACTTCTTGAAAAATTGCCGAAAGTCTCTGGAGCGGGAGTTGGAAGTCAACAGTTATCTAACAATACAGCGAGGTTATTTGATGAGGCTGCAAACGAAGCAAAAAATTTAAAAGACGAATATGTTTCAACCGAACATATATTCATTGCTTTAGCCAACGATAAAGGAAATGTAGGACGACTTTTAAATCAAAACGGTATCGATAAAAATATTATTCTCAGCGCATTAAAAGATATAAGAGGAACTCAAAGGGTTACTTCACAAAACCCAGAGGATACCTACCAAGCATTAAAAAAATACGGAAGGGATTTAAATGAACTTGCAAGAAGCGGGAAGTTGGATCCAGTAATTGGACGGGATGAAGAAATCAGAAGAGTTTTACAAGTTTTATCTAGAAGAACAAAAAATAACCCTGTACTAATTGGTGAACCCGGAGTTGGCAAAACTGCCATCGCTGAAGGTATTGCGCATAGAATTGTCTCCGGCGATGTACCTGAGACGTTAAAAACAAAAAGAATTGTTGCATTGGATATGGGTGCGCTTGTTGCAGGAACTCAATTTAGAGGGCAATTTGAAGAGCGAGTTAAAGCTGTCGTTAAAGAAGTTCAAGATTCCAACGGTGAGATAATCTTGTTTATTGACGAACTGCACCTTTTAGTTGGTGCTGGTAGAGCAGAAGGTTCAATGGACGCAGCTAATATTTTAAAGCCTGCACTTGCACGCGGAGAACTTCATGCAATTGGCGCTACAACTCTTGATGAATACAGAAAATATATTGAAAAAGATGCTGCCTTAGAAAGAAGGTTTCAGCCTGTGTTAATAAGTGAACCTAACGAAGAGGATGCAATTTCAATATTAAGAGGACTCAAAGAACGCTACGAGGTTCATCATGGCGTAAGAATAACAGATAGCGCAATAGTTGCCGCAGTCCAACTTTCTAATAGATATATCTCAGATAGATTCCTTCCTGACAAAGCAATTGACTTAATTGATGAAGCCGCCTCAAAATTAAGAATTGAGATTGATTCAATGCCAGAAGAACTTGACGCTTTGGAAAGAAAGGTTAAACAACTTGAAATAGAACGCGAAGCATTAAAAAGAGAAAATGATGCCGAATCTGAAGTTAGGTTAGAAGAACTGAATAAAGAATTAAACGAACTTGAGGAACAACGAGATCAATTAAGAGCTCATTGGCAGCTTGAAAAAGAAAGAATACAAAAGATTCGTACGATGAAAAGTCAAATAGAAAAAGCGAAAGTTGAAGCTGATAAATATGAACGCGAGGGAAATTACGGAAAAGTAGCTGAAATCCGTTACGGTGTTATTAATGAATTAGAACGAGCACTAAAAAAAGAAACAGAAGAATTAGCTAAGCTTCAAAAAAATAACAAAATGCTTAAAGAAGAAGTCGACGCCGAAGATGTTGCTGAAGTAGTTGCTAAATGGACAGGAATACCTGTAAGCAGAATGCTCGAAAGCGAAAGAAGCAAACTGATAAGAATGGAAGAAGAGCTTCATAAAAGGGTTATTGGGCAAGATGATGCTGTTGCAGCAGTAGCTAATGCGATTAGAAGGTCACGGGCAGGACTACAAGATACAAATCGTCCAATAGGCTCTTTTATTTTTATTGGTACAACTGGTGTTGGTAAAACTGAATTAGCACGTGCATTGGCTGAATTTCTTTTTAACGATGAACACGCAATGATAAGAATCGATATGAGTGAATATATGGAAAAGTTTTCTGTATCAAGATTAATAGGTGCTCCTCCTGGATATGTAGGCTATGATGAAGGTGGACAATTAACTGAAGCTGTGCGGAGAAGACCTTACTCGGTGGTTCTTTTAGATGAAATTGAAAAAGCTCACCCAGATGTGTTCAATATCTTGCTGCAGGTATTAGACGATGGAAGATTAACAGATAATCAAGGCAGAACAGTCGATTTCAAAAATACTATTATAATTATGACATCTAATATCGGTTCTCATCTAATCCAAGAGAAATTACATGAAATTACAGAAGATAATTTAGAAAATGTATTAGGTGAATTAAGAACTAATTTAACTGAACTTTTACGCAGAACCATTCGACCAGAATTCTTAAATCGAATTGATGAAATAGTCTTATTTAAACCACTACTAAAAAGTGAACTTGAAAAAATCGTTGACCTACAAATTGCTAGGGTAGCTAAAATGCTATCAGAAAAAAACATCTCACTCGAAATTGACCAGGAAGCTAAAGATTTTCTAATTCAATTTGGTTACGATATAACTTATGGTGCACGTCCATTGAAACGCACGATTCAAAGATATCTAGTTAATCCATTATCTACTGAAATATTGATGGGTAATATCTCTCCAGGCGATACTGTAATAGTTAGATACCCTGGAGCAGGTAAGTTAGAGTTCAGTAAAAAATAATTATTTTTCCTTAAATTATGTTCTCGATTCGCATATTTATAAATAACTACCAATAAATAAATGGGGGGTAAAATGAAAAAAATAAGTTGTCTTTTTTTACTGCTTTTTATTCTTCAAAATGTAATTGACGCCCAAGTACCAAAAGAAAAAAAATTTGGCTTTGGTGTCAACATCGGTGAACCACTTGGATTAACAGTAAAATTTTGGACTAATAATCAGAATGCTTTTGCAGCATACATCGGTGGCTCATACTTTGGAAACCCGCGTTTAGGAATTGATTACCTCTGGCATTTTAATGCGTTTAATTCAAATTTAGTAAAGCTTTATGCTGGTCCCGGTGTGCATTTTGGTCTAAACGAAGGTCATACAATTATTTACCAATACAAGCAAGATAAATTTTACTATAGAGCTTCAGGAGTTGGACTCGCTGTAAGAGGTATTGTAGGAATTAATTTTATACCTCAAAATACACCATTAGAATTTTATTTGGAACTTGGGCCACTCTTAGGTTTAGCACCAAATTTCGGTTCTATATTCGAAGGCGCAATTGGTTTTAGATTTTATCCATGATAAGCATCTTAAATAAAATCTATGCTTGCCACCTAAGCGACTAAGAAATAAAATTCAAAAAGAAACTTGTCTTATGCCGCTAACAGGTCAGTGAAAATTTAACTATCGAGTCTGTAACAAAACTCAAAAATAGCCATTGCGAGTTTTCAAAAAACTTATTTTGATTTATCACTAGAATGGCAAACTTGGTATCTGTTGGTTTATATAGTTAAATATAAAGAAACCATTTTAACTGTCACTGTAGCCCGCTAACAGCATGGGAGAAATCAATCTCATTCAGCAAAGAATTCATCATCTTACTTTTCTGTTTGAGATTACTTCCTCCCGCTGCTGGCAGGGTCGCGTGACAGTAATGAGTTTTAGCGGGGACTACTTCGGTTGTCTTGAGGAAAAACTCAAGGACTTCCTTGTAATAACAGTAATTTCTTATACTATTATTAAATTTCTTTGTCACACCAAAACAGCAATCCAGTGTTCGCCAGCGCGCACTCCTATCAGGCAAGTTTGGCAGATAAGAATTATTGTTCGGGTAAAAATTTAAATGTATTAAAATCAGAAATTATCGAATCATTTATACCGGCATAAATACGCCATAATAAAAAAGTGGAATAAATAAGAGTAATTTTATTTATGATAAAGAAAAGAGGTGCTATATATGTCCAGTAGGTGACACATTAGAATATTGCTACATCAAAAAAGCAAGAAAAAATTTATCACTATAAGAATTCTAATTAGTCGGTCCCCAATAGATTGAAAGCATACAAAGCAATGAATAACTTTTGTTATTCTCCCTTAAATTTAGGTGTTCGTTTTTCAAGAAAAGCCTTTACTCCTTCTTTATAATCATCAGTTTTGCTTGCTTCAATCTGAAGTTTTTCTTCCAAAGCCAATTGTTCTTCCAAATTATTAGTTAACGATTTATTTAAAGCTCGCTTAATTAGTCCAAGTGCTTTTGTAGGCATTTGAGAAAGTTTTTTTGCAATTAAAAAAGCTTCGTCAAATAATTTATCGTCGGGAAAGATTTTATAAACCAACCCAAAGTTCAATGCTTCTGCGGCAGTAATTTTATCAGCCAGCATAGTCATTGCTGATGCACGTTGAACCCCAGCTATACGTGGTAAAAAGAACGTACCGCCACTGTCTGGTATTAATCCAATTTTTGAAAAAGCTTGGATGAACGAGGCACTATCTGAAGCCAACACAATATCGCAAGCAAGCGTAATATTTACTCCCGCACCAGCAGCAACTCCATTTACAGCACAAACGATTGGTTTTTCAGTTTCTCTAATTAATTTAATTATAGGATTGTAACTATCACGTATAATTTCGCCTATATCTGCAGGGTTTCCTTCTAGTGGAACAGCCTCTGCTAAATCTTGACCAGCACAAAAAGCTCTGCCTTCACCAGTTAAAAGCACAGCACGAATTTCTTTACTGCCTTTGGCTTCTATTAACGCATCTTGAATTTCCTTTGCCATGTGTTTGTTTATACTATTAAGCACTTCAGGACGATTGAGTTTAATTACAGAAACGTTTTCTTTTATTTCTACAGTTATTAATTTATAGCTCATATTTTTACTCTCTCTTTGTATTATTAACATCAAAACAAATTAAGAAAAATTATTTAGTAGAAAAACTATACAATCCACTTTCCATATAATTCTGGTCGTCTATTTTTCAAAAATAATTTTTTTGCATGTGATTCCTTAACTGTAGACAAATCGACATCACAAATTAAAATTTCTTCCATTCCATTATTAGCACGAGCTATTATTTCTCCTTTTGGATTACAAACAAAAGATTCACCTGCAAAGGTAAGGCATTCTTCTTTACCAACTCTATTACAAAGTGCAGTATAATATCCATTCTGGAACGCAGCTACTCTCATTTCTGCTTCGAAAAGTCCGTCCGGCCATTCACCTACAGCACCAGCTTGAGGGATAAAAACAATTTCAGCTCCTTTTAATGCAAGTGCTCTCATATATTCGGGATAATGTCTATCGTAACATATTGCAATTCCTATTTTCCCAAACTCTGTTTGATAAACTGGGGTATCTGTATCACCCGGTGTATAGTAACTTTGTTCATGAAAACAAGCATAATCTGTTATATGAATCATTCTTGTTAAGCCAAGAATTTTACCATCCTTATTAATTATAGGTGAAGTATCATAAGCCTTGTCACCGCATTTTTCAAAAAGATTTAAAATAATAATACTCCCCACCTCTTTGGCTAATTCTGAAAACAAGTCTGTAGTAGGTCCTGGAATTGTTTCAGCTAATTCCAAAAAATTTTTACCTGCAGGTTTTTGTGGATAAAATTTTGTGAAAGCAAGTTCAGCAAAACAAATCACATTAGCTCCTTTATTTGCAGCTTTCTTAACTGCGCTCAAGCCTTTTTTAATATTAAACTCTTTATCGTTTGTAGATTTTTGTTGGATAAGTGCAATCTTCATAAAATTTTTCCTTTCATTTTCGATTAACTAGAATAACGCCAAAAATAATAATTAATCCACTTGTCAGCGTAAGAATTGTTATTTCTTCATTCAAAAGCAGCCATGCAGTAACTACAGTAACAAAGGGTTCCAAATATAAAAATGCGCCCACAACACCTGCATCCATTTCTTTTAATGCTTCGACCCAAAATACGTAAGATACTCCCGAACATAAAATCCCAAGAAACAAAACTGCAGCCCATACTTTAACAGAAAGGTGAAAAAAAGTGATAAATGCTTTTTCAGAAAAGATAAAGGGCAAAACAATTAACGCCATCATTAGAAATTGATAAAAAATAGCCATGATAGGCGGGTAATTAATTGTTGCCTTCTTGCTTACAATGGAATATATGCTCCATGTAACTGTACTTGCTAAAACTAAAAAGTCTCCTTTGTGAGTAATGAAATTCAAGGACGTTATTTTACCTTTGCTAATTAGCAAGATTAATCCACTAAATGCTAACAAAATTCCGAAGCCCTTACTAAAATTCAATTTTTCATTAAAAAATATCATTGATAAGATTACAATAAACACAGGTGTAATTCCAATTATCCATCCTGTGTTGGTAGCGGAGGTGTATTTCAACCCGGTAATTTGAATCCACAAATGAAAAGCTGCAATTAAGGCAATAATTACAATCCAAAAATGGTCTTTTAGTCTAACCGCAAAACTTCTCTTCCTCTTTATTGCAATAGTTCCAAGAAATAAAACGGCAAGTACCTGTCGAATGAAAACAATAGATACAGGAGTAAGTTCATTTAAAGAATATTTAGTAGCAATGAACGATGCACCCCAAAATAGAATCGAAAAAAGCGGTTTATAGTATTGTTTTACGTAAAGATACAATTGGATTTTACTTTTTCCCTTTGAAAGATTTTATATTTATCAATGCTGACAATTCTTTGGAAACTTTTCCGTGCTCATAAAAAACATTTTCAAGAAAAAGTCCCGAAGGCGGAGCTGTAAATCGTGAAGGTTCATTTGAGTTTTCGGACAAATACTTTTTTATGTCGTTCTCTGTCAATTTTCCCTTTCCGACTTCAACCAACACGCCAATTATTCGTCTTACCATTTTCCACAAAAAATGGGAACCAGTGATTCGAATCAATATCAAATCGCCTTCTTCTTTTATTTCTACGTTTTCAATAAGTACTTTTGTGGATTTTTCCTCTGGGTCGTCATCAGAAAAAGAAGCAAAGTCGTGCATACCAACAAAAAGTTTTGATGCTTTTTTCATCTTTTCAAAATCAAGTTTATCTTTAATCCACCATACAAATTGTTTACCGAAAGCAGTACGTCTCCGAGAAATTTGGTAAATATAACTTCTGCTTACTGCGTCGTGTCTGGCATGAAAATCTTTATTCGTTTTTTCTACTTCAATTATATTAATATCACCAGGTAACTCGTCGTTCAACTTCATACGAATGACTTCTGGGGCGAGCATTGTTTTCACATCAAGATGTGCAATTTGACAAAGTGCGTGTACACCGGCATCAGTCCTTCCAGAGCCATAAATTTCCAACTTTTCTCCATCAAAAACCTTTTTTGCTGCTTCATAAAGTTTTCCTTGAATGGATCGGCTGTTCTTTTGCATTTGCCAACCGCTGTAACGCGTACCGATGTATTCGATGTAAAGTTTGAAACGTGACATTTAGAAGCCGCTAATTAAATTTGGCAAGCAACTTTGAGAGGGCAAAAACAAAAAGATCACACTTATAAATTGCATTTTACTTGTAAACATTTCCTCGGAAGTCAACTCCATAAACAATCAATTCTCTATTAACTCTGTCTATCTTAAATATTATTCTAATTTTACCGATTCTCATTCTTAAACAACCCCTCCATACCCCTTCTAAAGTTTTTATGTGAAGTTCCTTGAAAGGAATATTTCCATATTGTTCAATTGAATAAACTAAACTTCGAACCTTTTCCCGAATCTTATTTTTATCTTTGTCTGGGAGTTCATTAAGAAACTTGGCGGCATTTTTAGACAAACTAATTCTCATCAAAAAACCATCTGGTCATATCTATCATCTCTTTTTTCTTATAATCTTCCGGTTTGCCGTATCTTCTTTCAATATCTGTCAATTCCTTTTTAGAAACCGAAGGAATGAGTGCCTGGATAAGGGAAATTCTTTCTTCCGCTAAAACTTCTCTAATGCTATCCTTTATCATTATCTTTAATG
Source organism: Melioribacteraceae bacterium 4301-Me (assembly GCA_041538185.1). Taxonomy (NCBI): domain Bacteria; kingdom Pseudomonadati; phylum Ignavibacteriota; class Ignavibacteria; order Ignavibacteriales; family Melioribacteraceae; genus Pyranulibacter; species Pyranulibacter aquaticus. Next base: position 20,732 of record JBGORM010000006.1, read on the forward strand.
CTTCGTTTATTTCAATATTCTGGTTCATAATACATTATCCAATTTTTTATTAGCAAGATTACTAAATAGCCTGCTCAACTTCAACACTTAATTCCTTCGTTATACTCTTCAACTTACAGGCCGCTGTAACGAGTGCCAGTGTATTCGATGTAAAGTTTGAAACGTGACATTAGATTGCTATTGTGAATTCTTATTTATACTGCATCTTCCAATATTATGATTTTTAACTTGTTTCCCTTCGCAAAATTCAATACCACAATGAACAAATCTATTGCAAAATTCATTAAGAGGGGGGCAGCTCCCCAATTTTTATTAACTCTATCGTTTCTTATCCATTAACTCCCAAAATTATTTGATAGTTAAAATAATCATACTTATCTTAAAAACATACAATCATAAGACTAACAATAAATGGGAAAAAAGGACCCGCGCATTGACGCATACATTTCCAAAGCACAAGATTTTGCCAAACCAATTCTTGAACACTTACGTAATCTCGTTCATGAGACTTGTCCAGAAGTAGAAGAAACCATGAAATGGAGTTTCCCGCATTTCAATTATAAAGGTGATATAATGTGCAGTATGGCTGCTTTTAAGCAGCATGCCTCATTCGGTTTTTGGAAAGCTGCTCTAATAAAAGAGGCTGTTCTTGCAAAAGCTGCAAAATCAGAGGCAGCGATGGGAAGCCTTGGAAAAATTACTTCGTTGAAGGACTTGCCCTCCGATAAAAAATTAATTTCACTTATAAAAAAAGCCGCTAAGCTGAACGAAGCAGGAATCAAAGTTTCTAAAAAGAAGAAAATTAAAAAAGAATTAGAGATTCCAGATTATTTTATAAAAGCATTGAGCAAAAACAAAAAGGCATTAACTTCGTTCAAAAATTTTTCTTACTCTCATAAGAAAGAATATGTTGAGTGGATATCTGAAGCCAGGACCGAAGAGACAAGAAACAAAAGAATAGCAACTGCAATTGAATGGCTTTCTGAAGGCAAGCCGAGAAATTGGAAATATATTAAATAGCGGATGGTCAGATATATTTAAAATGTTCGAATGGCTGGCCGCAGCTTTGACATACCCAAAGTGATTTACATGCAGTTGAGCCGAATTGACTTGTAAGTTGTGTTTGTTTCGAATTACAAAATGGGCATTCAACGGGTTTAGTAATTATTTCTTTTGTAAAATCATCTTCAGCTGTTCCTTCAGGTGGTGCAATTCCGTATTGCTTTAATTTCCTTTTTGCATCTTCAGTAATCCAATCGGTAGTCCATGGTGGGGAATAAATTTTATTAACAATTGAATTAAGAATACCATTTTCGTTTAGAATATTTTTTATTTCATCTTCGATTGTTTTCATGGCTGGACAGCCGGAATAAGTGGGTGTTATATCAATTTCAATTTTATCATCAATAAATTTTACATCGCGTACGATACCCATTTCAACTACATTTAACACGGGAATTTCAGGGTCTTTTACCTGTTCGAGCAATTCCAATATTTTCTTTTTAGAAAAAGTCATTTCAACCTAGATTTTATTACCACTTAGCTTTAGGAAATGATCTAGCAACAATTTGCATTTCGGCTAATAAATGTCCAAGATGTTCTGTATGAAAACCTTTTCTTCCACCTTTGATTTGATAAGCATTTCTATCAGGCACTTTAATCTTAGCTTCAGAAAAGGTATTGCTAACCAGTTCAAACCATTCATCAAATAACGGAGAAGCATCTGGTATCAATTTTTGGTTCAGCAAAATTTCATCGTTATAATTATTCAAAAACATTTCCGAAGTAAACATCCAAAGGTCGTCAACAGCTTTTTGCAATCTACAATTGCTCTCGTCGGTTCCATCACCTAATCGTAACATCCAAGTTTTACAATGACGCAAATGATAATTTATTTCTTTAACAGCTTTAGTTGCAATTCCAGCCAAAGGTTCAAAGTGGCTTTTGCTTAATTCGTTATAAAAATAAATTGCGAACGCATCATAAAAAAATTGACGTGCAATTGTGTAGGCAAAATCTATATTTGGCTGTTCAGCAAGCAGTAAATTTTTAAATTGGTTTTCATTTCTAAAGAAAGCAAAGTCGTCTTCATTTTTTCCTTGTCCATCTAATTCCGCAGCTAATGAATAAAAAGCAGAAGCTTGACCAATACAATCAAGGGCAATGTTAGCAAGAGCAACATCTTCTTCTAAGATTGGTGCATGCCCACACCACTCTGATAGTCTGTGACCAAAAATCAAATTATCATCTGCCAATTGCAATATATATTCGAACAAAGCTTCTCTTGTTTTTGAATCGAATTTATTTATCACTAAAAACCTCTTACTCCTTTTGGCACGTTGTAAAATTGCGGATGTCTGTAAATTTTATCGTTCGCGGGGTCGAAAAAAGGACCTTTATCTGACGGAGATGAAGCAACAATTTGGTTTGAAGGAACAACCCAAATACTAATTACATCTCCTCGGCGGGAATATACATCTCGTGCATTTTGCAGAGCAAGCTCGCCATCTGCAGCGTGAACATTACCTACATGTTCGTGTGGCTCACCTTGTTTTTTTTGAACAAAAACTTCCCACATTCTTTCGCTTATGGTATTATGATTTTCCATTTATCTAATTTTATTTATTTGTTGTGTTTACGTGCATATTCAAGTGCTGCATTTCTTACCCATGCTCCATTCTCATAAGCTTCTCGTCTTGCCCTAAGTCTTTCTTTATTCATAGGTCCGTTTCCTTTAACGACCTGCCAGAATTCGTCCCAATTAATTTTTCCGAATTCCCAATGCTGTGTTTCTTCGTTGAACTTTAAATCTGGATCTGGCAATGTTAAATTAACTGCCATAGCTTGCGGGACAGTCAAATCAACGAATCGTTGGCGTAGTTCATCGTTGCTTTTGAGTTTAATTTTCCATCTCATTAGTTCAGGTGAATTTGGTGATTGTTCGTCTGGTGGACCAAACATCATCAATGTAGGCCACCACCATCTATTTACAGCATCTTGTGCCATAGCCTTTTGTTCTGCAGTTCCATTAGCAAGAGTAGCTATTATTTCGTAGCCTTGTTTTTTGTGAAAGTTTTCTTCTTTGCAAATTCGAACCATTGCTCTGGCATAAGGGCCATAAGAGCATTTAGCAAGCATTGTTTGATTAACAATCGCAGCACCATCTACAAACCAGCCAATTACACCTATATCTGCCCACGTTAAAGTTGGATAATTAAAAATGCTGGAGTATTTAGCAGTGCCGTTTAATAATTGTTCAATTAATTCTGAACGGCTAACACCCAATGTTTCTGCAGAGCTGTAAATATAAAGTCCATGCCCAGCTTCATCTTGCACTTTTGCAAGCAAAGTCATTTTTCTGCGCAAAGATGGTGCACGTGTAATCCAATTACCTTCCGGTAACATTCCAATAATTTCTGAATGCGCATGTTGACTCATCATTCTTATCAACTGTTTCCTATAACGTTCAGGCATCCAATCTTTAGGCTCAATTATTTCACCAGAGGCTATTCTTCTTTCAAACTCTTCACATAATCTGTCTTCCATTTCCAATTTCTCTTCTACCATAAAATATCCTTCCTTTTTCTATTAAAATATATGATATCTCTTTTTAGTTGGCAAGGTTATAATTAAACATTATGTAAAGTAAAATGATAAAATGAATATAGAGCTCGGATTTTATATTTTTGAGCAGTTAATGTTTGTTTGCTCAATAAAAATTGGCAAGAGAGAATACGATTGGATACTGAACTAATAAACTTTTTCTATCCTCAATCGATATGTATTGTGGGTGCTTCCACAAAAGAAAAAAGCATCGGTTATGAATTACTTAATTCAATTAAAAGTTACGGGTTCACGGGCAAAATCTATCCAGTAAATCCAAATGCAGAGGAGGTCTTGGGATATAAATGCTTCAAGAAAATAAATGATATAGAAGAAAAAATTGACTTGGCTATTATTGTTGTCCCGAAGCAATTTGTTGAAGATTCTATTGACTCTCTTTTAACAAAAAAAGTAAAATCAATATTACTAATTACCGCTGGTTTTAAGGAGACAGGTAAGGAAGGAGAAGCGCTGGAAAGTAAAATTTTACAAAAAGTAAAAGATGCTGGCGCTCGACTCGTGGGTCCAAACTGCATGGGTGTCATCAACACGCTTGAAGGGACAAGGCTAAATGCAACTTTTGTAGCTGAAAAACCAGAGTGTGGAACCACAGGATTTTTATCACAAAGTGGTGCAATTGGTGCAGCGGTATTAAATTCGTTGCGAGAGACCAATATCAAGTTTGCACATTTTATTAGCGTTGGAAATAAAGCCGATGTTAACGAAAATGATATTCTCCATTTTTGGCAAAACGATAGTAACATTAAGATTCTCACTTTTTATTTAGAAAGTTTTGTTAACGGAATGGAATTTGTTGTTCCATTCATAAAAGGAGAAATAACGAAACCAACTATTGTATTGAAAGCCGGTAAAACAGTCAGTGGAATGAGAGCAGCATCTTCCCATACAGGTGCGTTAAGCAGCAAGGACCAAGTTGTTGATGCTGTTCTAAATCAATTTGGTATTATACGCGTAGAAAATTTATCGGAACTTTTTAACACCGCAAAGGGATTTGAGAACTTTCCAATTCCAAGAGGAAACAGGGTTGCAATTATAACTAATGCAGGTGGGCCAGCAGTTCTCGCAGTAGATTCACTTGAAAAAGAAGGCTTAGTTTTATCTCAATTTTCTGAAGTAACTAAGAATAAATTAAGAGAAATCGTGCCGAATGAGGGAAGCATTGAAAATCCAGTTGACATGTTACCTGCAGCGACAGCTTCAGTTTACAAATCCGTTGCCGAAATTGTATTGAACGATGAAAATGTAGATGCGTTAATTTCTATTTTTGTCCAACCAATAATGGTAGAACCTTTCGAGGTAACCGAGTCAGTCTATTCCATAAAATCTAACAAACCAATTTTACAAGTTGATATGCCATTACCAGAATTTTGGCAGCAATACAGAAAACTATCGTCTAAACATTTACCAATCTTTAAAAACCCAGAAGAACCGGCAAAAGTTATTGCTAACATGCTGTTTTATCAAAATTCTAAAATTAGACTTGAAAGAAATAGAAATGAGTATTTAAACATTCTTTGTAAAAAAGATAAAAACATTTTCTCATTGCCTTCAGGATTCCTTCCATTAAATATCATACAAGATTTATGCGGCTATTATGGTTTGCCTTTAGTAAAGCAGCTTATTATCAAGCCAAAAGAAATAACAGAATTAAAAAATGTTAATTACCCAATTGTACTGAAAGGAATCAATAAAAATATTATTCACAAATCCGAGTTCAATGCTGTTAAACTAAATATTAAGGACAAAAGTGAACTTCTAATAAAAGCAAAAGAAATAGAAGAAAGCTTTAATAAGTACAACTCTGAAGTCGAGGAATTTTTAATTCAACCACAGATTAATGTTAAGTACGAGGTTTTAATAGGAGGTTACAGAGATCCTTCATTTGGACCAATAATAATGTTTGGAAGCGGCGGAAAATATGTTGAAATAATATGTGATACTGCCATCAAATCTGCTTTTCTCTCCGGAGAAGACCTTGACGATATGATTAATTCAACAGCAATTGGAAAAATATTAATGGGTGTAAGGGGTGAACCAACTTGCAACATTAATGAATTAAAAAAAATTATAAAATCTTCTGCTGAGTTAATTGTAGAAAATAAAGACATATTAGAATTCGACATTAACCCTTTAATTATTGACTTAGATAATAATTTCCATGCTGTTGATATTAGAATAAAATCAAAATAAAACTGCTTGTGTTGTTTATAACTGCAATTTTCTTTCCTTATCTTTACGAACAAAAATTAAATTAGTGAGAAAAATGAAAGTAGCATATATTGCAAGCGAAGTTTTTCCCTATGCAAAAACCGGCGGCTTGGGCGATGTTGCCGGCACACTCCCAAAAGAACTCGCTAAACTTGGCAACGATGTTAAGGTATTCATGCCTAAATACAACCTCTTTAGTGAGATCGACTACGGTTTACATTACCAATGGAAAATTGGCGGCATCTTAATTCCAATTGCCGATAGAATTCATTCTGTGCACGTCCAAAAAGCTTATTTGCCAGAAAGCAACGGAAAGAAAAATTCGAAAGTTGAAATATATTTTATTGATTGTCCATATTACTATTATAGATATCGGGTTTACACAGATGACCCAGATGAAGATGAGAGATTTATCCTTTTCTCGAAAAGTGTCTTAGAAGTTATCAAACGATTAAATTGGTCACCAGATATTATTCATTGTAACGATTGGCACACTGGAATTATTCCGTTATTAATTAAGGACCAACCACAAAGTGGTGAATTCTCATACAGCAATGAGAAAGTATTTGAAAGAACTGCAACCATTTTTACAATTCACAATATCGCTTACCAGGGTATATTCGATAAACACACTTTTGAAAAAGCCGGAATTAATCCAAAATATTTCCTTAACGGCGGTCACGGTGAATACTATGGCAAAGTTAGTTTTTTGAAAACAGGAATCATGGTATCAGATATAATTAATACGGTAAGTGAAACCTATGCAAAAGAATTACTAACACCAGAGTATGGTTCAGGAATGGATCCTTTTTTGAACTTGCGGAAAGAAGATTTTTACGGTGTGCTTAATGGTGTAGATTATAATATCTGGAATCCCGAAACAGATAAATTAATTCCTTATAATTATTCTAAAAACGATCTTTCAGGCAAATTAAAAAACAAAAAATACTTACTAGAAAATCTCGGACTAACTTTTGATGAGAACATTCCTCTGATTGGAATCATATCCCGATTGGTAGAACAAAAGGGATTCGATATTTTAAATGAAGTATTAGATGAAATAATAACTCTTAATGCTCACTGGGTAATTTTAGGTAGCGGCAAGAGAAAATACGAGGAGATGTTTGCTCAGTTAGCTCAAAACCATCCAAAAAAATTTTCAGCATACATTGGCTATAATGATGAATTTGCTCATCTAATTGAAGCAGGAGCAGATATGATTTTGATGCCGTCGGTTTACGAGCCTTGCGGATTAAATCAAATTTACTCGCTAAAATATGGAACAGTGCCGATTGTAAGGAAAACAGGTGGACTTGCCGACACTGTACTTGATTGGCATGAATGTCTTTCAGAAGGAAAAGAAATTGGTACTGGCTATTCATTTGTCAATTTCAGTGGTTCGGCTCTTTTGCAATCCTTAAAAACTGCTATCAATGATTTTCATAACAAAGATTTATGGAGAAAAATTCAATTGAATGGAATGGAAAAAGATTATTCATGGCAAAAATCAGCTGAAAAATACATGGAACTTTATAAGAAAGCTACTAAAAGACTGAATAACGGCTCTTCTTAAATAGTGGGAAAATCTAATAAAAGAATTAAAAAACTGAGCCGTGCTTTAAGAAATAGTGGTTCGTTAAAATAATTCAAGCAAATATCCCAGTAATGCACCACTTAAAACAATGTAAGCAGAGTTAACCTTCTTTATTCTTAACAATGCAACAGCACTTAATACTGCAATTAATGTTGTTCTCCAGTTTATGCCGTATAAAGAGTCTGCTAAAATTTCTATGCCGAGTTTTATTCCAACAACAAACATAACCGCTACTGCACTGGCATTAACAGAATCCAGAAATTTAGAAAGATAAATTGATTTTCTTATTCGAGGTATGAGCGGATTTAAAATTAAAACAAAAATGAATGATGGAATTACAATACCAGCTGTGGCTAAAATTGCACCTGTAATTTTAGAAATTTGGTATCCAATAAAAGTTGCAGATGAAAGTAACGGACCGGGTGTAAATTGCCCTACCGCAATAGCATCTAATAGTACCTGTCTTGTAAGCCAGTGCAGTCCTTCAACAAATTCTCCATTAAAATATGCTACTAAAATGTATCCGCTGCCAAACCAAACAATCCCAATTTTTAAACACGTTAAAAACAATTTTGTAAGTGATACTTCAGCTTTTTCTATTGATTGAATTACAGAATTAAAATTAAATAAAGAAATTAATGTAAGTGGAAAGAATGAATTTAGTTTGTTCTTATGTTCCGAAAACAAAAGAAACAGAGCGCCAAATATTCCACCAAAAAGAATAGAAAAAATTTCATTTACTCCGATTATATTAAAAAATGCTACTACGGCAGCAATTGAAAATAATTTCCAGCCTTTAGCAGCTTTCATTCCAAGTTTAACAACGGCATTCATTATTATAACAATTACAGCGGGTTTAATTCCATAAAGAAAAGGTTCAACTTGAGGTAAGGTGCCATAAAGAAGATAGAAATAAGAAATGATGCCAGTAATCATTACAGCTGGAAACATAAAACTCAATCCCGATACCAAAGCTCCTAAAATACCTGCTTTGTGGTAACCGCAATGCATCGCCATCTCGGTCGAATTCGGTCCCGGAATCAGATTAGTGGCGCCAACCAAATCAAGAAAATGTTCTCGACTCATCCATTTTCGTTTGGTTACAATTTCTTCTTCAAACATTGCAATGTGTGCAGCAGGTCCGCCGAAAGCAATCAATCCAAGTTTAAGGAATACTTTTATTAATTCTATCAAGATTAACTTTTTTACTTATTTAAAAAACTTGTAGTCTAAAGAAATTTTCCCGGCTCCATTCAATAAAATAAAAATTAAACCGAACAGCATTGAAAAATCTGTTCGTGCTTCGTGTGCCATTTTCCAGAATCCATCATTAATCAGAATTGGAATTTTTGTAGAGATTATAGCAACGCTTATATTTATTATTAAAGGTATAGCAGCTATTCTTGTAAATAAACCTATCAATAATAAAAAGCCGAATATTATCTCAACAACTCCAACAAATGGTGCAAAGAATTCCGGTGCAGGAATACCGATTTTTATAAATCTTCCAATGCCGAGCGTATCCTGGAAAAGAAATTTTTGGATTCCTTCTGAAAAGAATACTGCACCGACAATTACTCTTATCAGCAATACTGATGATGGTACATCATCTTTATATAATTTTAGTTTCATATTTCACTCTATTTTTGGGCTGACTAAAAAGTAATATTTTTTAAAGAAATAGAACACAGAAAACACTGACTTTGACTGATTTTCACAGATTTTAAAATTGAAAAATTACTTTTTAGTCACTCCCGAGCTTCTGAATCAGGTGTGAATTTAGATAAATCATAAATCCCAAGTCGTTTTTCAATGTTTGCTACTTTATCAACCATACTCTCAAAACCATCCTCTCCGAACAACTCGTGCTCTTTATCCTCAAACTCTTCGCCAAGAGAATCATATTCGTTTTGTGTTACAAGTTTTTTAAAAGCAGGAAACAATACAGTATCTTCTCTTGCTTCGTGAGGATTATACATTTTTATAAATGAGTTTAGATAATTACTCAACAGCTTTTTATCTTCTTCGGTTTTCAAATTATTTTTAAAAAGATTTAATAATTTGTCAGTCAATTTTCTTCCGATTTTATGTTGAACTGTAAGAACATCAACAAGTTCAATAAGTGTATTTGCTTTTTTAAATCTGGGAAACAAAAAATCCTCTTCAAGTTTTTCGTGATAATCTTCGATGAAATTTCTTATGATTGCCGCTGAATCATGCACAATTTCTGGGGGAAAATCCAATTTTGAATTTATTCTATCAATTATTTCCTGGTAAACTAAAAGGACCCGTTTAAGCACGCCGTGTTCTCGCATTAAATCTTCGGCTGGACTTACTTCTTCTTCACCCCCAATAGACGTAATTATTTTGCTTGCACTAAAATTTATATTTGCAAAAACAGTAGAACTAATTGCAGTAACTCCCAATACAAGTCCCGACTTCTTAATGAAGTCCCTTCTATTCCTGACTGCTGTCAGACAAGTTTGTTTATGTATCATAAATTATCTCCTTGTAATAATGGTTTTGTGGTTTTGCTTCGTTTATAATTTCAACAGCAGAAGTTGGACATTCTTCAACGCAAATCATACAGCCATTGCACAATTCTGAATTTTTCAAAAAAGGGAATGTCATCATTTTCTCTGGCAATAATTCTTTATTGGTTTTATTGTTGAATTCAAGATATGACAAATAATTACCTTCAATAGATTTCCCCTTGTGAATTCTCATATCGATTGCTTTTGTTAAACAAACATCCATACATATACCGCAGGAGATACAGTCTTTTGCATTTAACTTAAGCCTGTACATTTTCTCTTTCCTTTATTTTGTCAGAAGGCAGTTTAGTAATTTGAAGGGAGAAATAATATAACGCCGCAATAAATGTTATGATTAATATCGCAAAAGTTATGTAAAAAACTACAGTAGAAAGTTCTGGATTAAGATTTGACCGCAGGGATTTCATTATTTGCCAGAAAGGCTGTTTAGCTGCTGCATATTCGTCACCAGGTGCTTCCATCACCAATACATAACCTAAAAAATTTAGAAAAGCTCCGAAGGCAATTATGTAGTTGTTTATTTTCGATAGTTTATTATAATCCTCAGTGTTCCTGAAAACTTTGATAATGAGAGAAATTATTAAGACAATCATACCAAACGGAACGAATGGCAAACCAATTTTAATATCTGCCATCAAATCGAGATTCACATTTAAGAAAATAAAGAGTATGGAAAAAAACAGCAGTCCGTCTCTAAGAACAATGTAGATTAGCCACCAGAGATCAGCTGCAACTCTCAAAGTCATTCTCGATAAGATTCGTTCAAAATATGGCCTGCCTATATGAAGCAGAGCCGAGATAATTGAAAAAAGAATTCCTAAATCGAGCAGTGTTTGAGCTGTCCATATTTCGAGTGCTTTGTAAGTGTTCATTTATTCCTCATTTTTATTCTTCGTATAATTCGTCAACAAGTTCTTTTGCCTGTCTTTTGGCTTTATCTAAAATTTTTTTGCCGTTTTTTGTAATGGAATAATAACGGCGAATTTTTCCATTAACATTTTCGGTTTCGGATACCAAATAGCCCTGTTCTTCAAGTTTATGAAATATGGGGTATAATGTTCCGTAGGAAATCTGGTAGCCGTGTCGTTTTAACTCTTCACTAAACTCTTGTCCATATATTCTTTCCTTAGAAGCGTGATGGAGTATATGAACCTTAATAAAGCCAAGCAATAAGTCTTTTAATAATTTATCTTCCATAATAACTCCAAGAATTCTATCGAAAACTAATATCGATTTTCGATATTGTCAATTTTTTTGATTCAAAAATTATCTTAATGAAATAACGAGCGTTGTTAAAAAAAGTGAACGAGAGAGAAGCAACTATTAATTTAATGGCAAAGCATTTTAGTTGGAGCGTTAAATAGAACAAAATAATTTCTCTCTATTTGCCCCATGGTTTGCTTTCAGTGTGAATTAGGTGTCATTAACTTTTTCAATAACCAAAATAATTCTTCAGAGTAATAAAATAAGAATTCACCACCCACCCACGAATGGGAATCCACCACTTCGTGGGTGGTGAATTCACAACTTCGTGGTTTGCTAATTTGAACTCACCTCCTAAGTCTGGTATGCCAAAAAAGTAAAGTATTTCCTTGCAGTGCAGACTTTAGTCTGTGGACTTGCCTGCAGTAAGCTGGATTAAAAAATGCAATTATAATAACAGACTGAATTCTGTTCTACATCTTAGTTACACTCGAGCAAAGTAAATTTCCATAAATAAAGTTATTTTGAACAAGAATGTTTTTAAGGGTTTATTAGTTACATCACTGCTGTCCAAAATAATTTTGAAATCAAATCCCGAAGGGATGAATTACCAAATAAATTTAGAAAACTTCATGATTTTGGACTATTCTACTTGTCTTGTAAATCAATCCCTATCTCGTCCCTACGGGACTTTTAACTTCAGTTTGATATTTATTATTCTATAACTATATAATTCCTAAAGGGATTACATTGGTTTATGCATAATCAAAGCTTTATTGTCCCCTCAGAACAAAATATTTTTAGGATAAAAAACAAAGAAATAGATTAAGTCCATTTAGGGACGAAATAAAAAATATATTGGACAGATATGGGTTTATTAGTTACATACTATGGAGAGAATAACTTATTTTGTTAATTGGGCATATTTTACTAAATTTGGTACCTTTACTAACAAAACGGTTTAAAAATGAAAAGGACATATCAACCAAGTAATAGAAAACGAAAAAATAAGCATGGATTCCGTGAAAGAATGTCCACTAAAAATGGCCGCAAAGTTCTTGCGAGAAGAAGAGCAAAGGGCAGGAAAAAATTAACTGTTAGCGACGAAAAATAATTGAAAAAGCAAGGTCTTTCTCCAAAAGAAAGAATAAAGAGCTCTAAACATTTTGAATTATTATATAAAGCAGGTAAAACTGTAGTTTCGGAGAATTTAAAAATAAAAGCAATTTTCTTAGCAGTTAAGAATACTGATGAGATAGGCGTTAAAGTTGCTTTTACAGTTTCAAAAAAAGCCGGTAAAGCTGTATGGAGAAATAGAGTAAAAAGGCTGCTAAAGGAAGCTTACAGATTAAACAAAACAATTTTAGCTTCGTTAGCAGAACAAAAGAATTTTTTGCTGCTCGTAGCGTTTTCAACTAATAATATTAATCAAAAAAAAAATAAAAAAATTTTTCTCGATGAAATTATGCCTAATATGATTGAACTTATGAACAAGATAAGAAATAGTTTGTAACATGAAATATATTTTTATTTGGTTGGTAAGGCTTTATCAAAAATTAATATCTCCATTATTTCCCCCCTCATGCCGTTTTTACCCAACTTGTTCTGAATATGCAGTTCAAGCTTTTCAAAAGTATGGTGTGATTAAAGGGGGGTTAAAAGCCGGGTGGAGAATTTTAAGATGCAACCCTTTTAACAAAGGTGGTTACGACCCACTTGAATAAGACTGGATACATAAATGGATAAACAAACAGTAATTGCTTTTACACTTATTGGAATTATCTTAATAATTTGGCTGTATTTGAACTCACCACAACCTCCTCAACAAATACCGTCAAAAACAGATTCTACTCTTGTTGCCGCTGATACTTCTAAGATAAAAGATAGCGTTAATACAAAAGTAAATGAGCAAATCAAAAAGACTCTGCCTCAAACAAAAGACACATCAGAATTTGCACCCGCTACTGCTAAAGAAAACATAATAACAATTGAAACCGACTTGGTTAAAATGGAGCTTACTTCAAAAGGTGCACGAATAAGAAAATACTATTTAAAAAAATATAATACATGGTATTTCAATGAGTTTGATACAACCGACTTTTACAACAGACATGTACAACTGATTAACCCAATTAACGGTGGCGATTTCAATATTATTTTTGTTACAAAAGACGGTAAACTTGTAAATACAGCAGACCTTAACTTTCAATCAGATAAAAATAATTACTACTATAAAATCGCAAATAACGATTCATTAAGTATCAATTTTACATATACTTCACAAAATAACAGAGCAATAGTAAAACACTTTACATTCTACGCAGACAATTATGCATCTAAAGTTGATATTGAAATGAAGAACATGCAAGATATAATCAGCAGCTTTAGATATGACGTAGTGTGGGCAAATGGAGTAAATTTTACAGAAAAAAATTCAGTTGACGAAGCAACCTATTCTGATGCGAGCGTTTTTTCTGGAGGCGAATTACTTACTATAGATGCTAAATCCCCTAACGAACCGATTACAAAAGATTTGAACGGCAAGATTGACTGGGTTGCAATAAAAAGTAAATACTTCGCAATGATTCTAGCACCTAAAAATCCAAGCGATGAGGGCGGTGCATATATTGAGGGTAAACATCTTACTTTAGGAGAAGGTGTTAGAGAACAATACAGCACAAGCTTAAAAATCCCTTTTAAAAATACCCAATTTCAAAAAGATTCTTTCTTGCTTTACCTTGGACCAATTGATTACGATATTCTCAAATCGTACAACAAAAACTTTCAGTCTATTTTTGATTTTGGAAGTTTCCTTGGTTTGACTTTTTTAATTAGACCGATATCTGAATATCTCTTTCTTCCGTTATTTAAGTTTTTGCACAGTTTTATTCCAAATTATGGTTTAGTAATAGTCATATTTTCTATTTTAATCAAACTCGCATTACATCCTCTTACAAGACAAAGCTACAAGTCAATGAAGAAGATGCAGCTTCTTCAGCCTAAGATTGCAGAAATTAAAGAAAAATACAAAGATGACCAGCAGCGAATTCAGAAAGAAACGATGAAATTATACTCAACTTATGGAATAAATCCAATGGGCGGCTGTTTACCTATGCTACTGCAAATGCCAATTTTAATTGCCCTGTGGAGTTTGTTTAAGGTAACAATTGAAATACGTCAGAAACCCTTCTTTTTATGGATTAAAGACTTAGCTTCGCCAGATGTAATTTACAGAATGCCGTTCAAAATTCCAATTTTTGGAGTAGATATAATTAGCGGTACTGCACTTTTATTGGGCGTTACAATGTTCATTCAACAAAAAATGAGCACAAAAGACCCATCGCAAAAAGCTTTAGTCTACGTTATGCCTATAATGTTCACCGCTTTATTTATGGGTTTCCCCTCGGGCTTAAATATATATTACTTAATGTTTAACTTATTATCTATTATTCAACAATACTTTATTAATCATTCTAAAAAAGATGGTGAATTAGTCCCAGTAAAAGATCCACACAAGAAAAAATCGGGTTTTATGGCAAGAATGATGGAAGCTGCCGAAAAGCAAGCTCAAGCTCAAAAAAAGTCCACTTATAGAAAAAAATAATTTTAATTTTCGCTGGCAATATAATTAAGCCTGCTGAATTTGCTCATGTATAAAATTATTTACAATTGCTTATTATTTGCTTTTGTTATTCAATCTTTGTGTTCAGCGCAAACAAAGGTACTCTCTTTAAAACTGCGTACAAAGCAGCTCCCTTTTGGTCTTACTGAAAAAGTATCTCAATTCCAACCAAAAGTAGGTATTGCTTTAAGCGGGGGAGGCGCAAGGTCTCTTTCGCAGATTGGTATTTTAAAAGCACTTGTCGAAAATAAAATCCCTATCGACGAAATTACAGGCACAAGCATGGGCAGTATTGTTGGCGGATTATTTTCTTCTGGCTACTCAATAGATGATATTGACTCTATTGTAAATGCAACTGACTGGAATGAGTTTTTTTCTACACAACAAACTGACCGTAATCAATTATTTATTGACCAAAAAGTTACTGAAGACAAAGCTCTTATCACATTAAGATTAGACGGCTTCAATCTTCTAATTCCAAAATCATTAACTGCCGGTCAACGAGTTGCCAATTTTTTAACATTAGCTGCTCTTAATGCCCCACTAATTGCAGATTCATCTTTCAATGGTTTGGTATACGATTTTAAAGCGATAAGCACAGATTTAATTTCTGGCAAGGAGGTTATACTTGACAACGGCTCGTTAAGTTTAGCTATGCGTGCAAGTTCAAGCGTAACTTTTTTACTGCCGCCTGTAAAAAAAGATTCCCTCCTGCTTGTTGATGGTGGACTAATAGCTAACATCCCAGTTGAACCACTAAAAGAAAACGGCTGCAATTTTATAATTGCATCTAACACTCCAAGTCCACTCTACTCACGCTCAGAATTAAAATATCCCTGGACAATAGCAGACCAGCTCGTCAGCATTCCAATGAAAGTACTTAACGAACAACAACTTAAATTGGCTGATGTTGTAATTACTCCCCCTCTTTCAGATAGAAAAAACACCGACTTTAGTAAGATTAACGATTTAATAAACGAAGGATACTTAAAAACAGAATCAATTATCAACTTAATTAAAGATAAGCTGAAAGAAAAATTTGAAAAAAACATAGATGAAAAAGAATTCTTCATTCTCAACCCTACACTTTCAGAAAACCCAACAGAAGATGAAATAGTTTTTTTTCAAAAATATATTAGATTAGATTCCGTTAGTAATTATCAACTCTTATTTGATTTAAACAATTTATTTAATACTGGCATTTACGAATCACTCTCCATTGAGATAAATGAAAAAAGTGGGCATTCAATCTTAAAGCTCAATGAAAAAAAGAATCCTGTTATAAAAAAAATAAACTTACGCGGCGTCTCTCTTTTCCCTTATAACGTTATTGAAAATTATATGCATCCATTACTTAACAAACCATACAATCCTAAAGAAGTAATTGAAGCTGCACTAAACATATTAAGACATTATAAAAAAGCCGGCTACTCGCTGGCAAGAATTTCTAAAATTAATTTTGATACCACATCTAATTCACTTAACGTAAGTTTAACGGAGGGTATAATCTCTAAAATTATAATAGATGGATTACAAAAGACTAAGCAACAAATTATTACACGGGATTTTTCATTGCGAGAGGGCGATTTTTTCAAATACTCTGCGGCTGAACAGGGATTAGTAAATCTAACAAGTACTAATTTATTTGACAATATAGAACTCTTCGTAAACGTAAAGAACAACAAGAATACTTTAATACTTCATATAGATGAAAAACCTTCGAGCGTGCTTAGATTAGGAATGCGTATTGATAACGAAAATCAAACACAATTATTTATAGACGTAAGAGATGAAAACCTTTTCGGCACAGGTACAGAATTGGGAGCTGTTTTATCTGGTGGTTTGAGAAATCGCTCTTACATTCTTGAACATAAAGCAACTCGTATATTTGATTCCTATTTTACCTACAAATTAAGAGCCTTTTACGAATTTAATGATGTCAACGTTTATAAAGATGATTCAACAGGAGTACCAAATAGATTTTCAAGATCTAAAACAGGAGAATATAGACAAATTTACTACGGCGGATCCTTTGGTATAGGAACACAAGTAAAAAAGCTCGGGAATCTTATAATCGAAGCCAAATACCAAAGAGACCAAATAAAAAGCAAGTACAACTTTCTCGGACCAACTTACAAGGTTGATATTGCAAGCTTAAGAGCAACACTTACAATCGATACGCAAGACCAATACCCTTACCCAACAAAAGGTTCTTTATTGAACACTTATTACGAAACAGCACAAACAGCACTTGGTGGTGACTTAGGCTACACAAAAGCATACTTCAATTATAAAAGTTATTTTGGAGTTAACGAGAACCATGTTTTTAACATTCGACTTGTAGGAGGTTTCGCAGATAATACTCTGCCACTGAGTGAACAATTTTCATTAGGCGGACAAAATTTATTTTTTGGCTTACGAGATAACGAATATCGAGGAAGACAAATTTTTGTTTCATCTGTTGGTTATAGGCTAAAACTTCCTGTTAAAATATTTTTCGACAGCTATCTTAAAGCTCGTTACGATTTGGGTTCAATTTGGGATGAGCGTTCTCAAATTAGATTAAAAGACCTTCGACATGGAATTGGTGCCACCCTTTCCTTAGATACACCAATTGGACCAGCTGACTTTTCAATAGGAAAAAGTTTTTACTTTGTTAATACTTTGCCTAAAAATACAATTGTGTGGGGACCGACTTTCTTTTACTTTACAATTGGCTTTTATTATTAAGCCTAATAGATTAGTAATGATTTTTTGATAACCGACCAGTCTTTTCGATAAGACGATGTTTCAAAAGGAAAAATCTTTTACTAGAAAAGATAGTGTTAAAAACTTCTTTCAAAAATTATCAAGAAAAAAATTATTCTTTTTTAAGGGATTTCTCTGCAAGTCTCAAATATTTCTTCTCCAATTCAAAATTACCAAGTCTTTTAAAATGCTCTGCTAAAGCAAAATAAACTCGGCTTTTCAGATTTACCTTAGAAAGCAAAGTCTCAACTGTACTTACAATCTTTTCATTTAGAGGTAAATACAGGTCATAATTGTATAGCCCTAAAATTCTAAGCAAAGGTTCGGATTCTGTAGGCTTGCAGCTATTTGCTTTCACGTAATAATTAAATGAATTTTCTATAGAGTTCAAATCAAACAAATTATTTTCAAAAACCTGTGCTGTCCACATGTAATAATCGTACTCAAAATGTCTAAATTCTTTGGCAAGTTTCTCAGTATACATCATAATTTCTTCACTGGTCAAATTTGGATTGGCAAGCAGTATTTTATAAATGTCTGGATCGGTAATGTTATTCTTCAATGCATCTTGGAACGTGTCGAACAACTCACCTGAGGATGTTAAACTTCTGAACTTTTCTTCTATTTGTTTATTCAGGTCTGCTTTAGGCATAAACAAAAATATTTACTCAAAGATTCTTGCAAAATTTTCTCTGTTAAACTCTAAGAGATTGTTTTCAAATTCTACTGTTTTATTTTTATCCCATTGCATCTTAGCAACTTTAGTATAATTATTAACTCCTAATACAGCAAACTTCCTGTCCATCAAAACTTTATTTTGGTCAAAGACAAAAAAACATATAATCATTTCCATTTTTAATTTTTTTTTCCAATTTTCATAGGATTTTACCGCGCGCTCGTTAATTTGCCATTTTCTAGACTGTTTACCTTTCCAATCTAACAAAACTGATTTCCCATTATAACTAACTATCATATCCGGCTTATCTTCTCCTTTTTCCCAAAGCTTTTCGTACCTTTTATCCTTACCAAATTCAGAAAACTCAAATCCCCATTGTACTAGTAAATTAAGTCCTACTTCTTCTGCCAAATCATGCAGTCTGTAATTTCTATGAAACTCCTCTGAAGTTTTAGTCGGATTAAAATCTAACTGTCTCATTAAGATTTCTTTTTAATATCGTTCAAATATAATCAGTACAAATCGATATAACAATCATTACAATAACTCTATACTTTTCATTTAATGAAATACTGTTCAATCTTAAATACGACATAAAAAATAAAAAAGCATTAGTTAAAGTGCTAAAACAGGTTATTTATTGAGGAGCAAATTTTCACCAATCGGGTGAAAAAATTCTCAAAGGAAAAAACTAATTGTTATTCTCTTTAAAGGGTTTGAATTTGCTCTATATAGTTATTAAATCCATACGGGATTTCGAAATCTTTATAGATAATGATGAACCAAAACCATTTGAAAAGTACAAAAGTGACAAAATATTTTTTTCCTACTAAATATTATGAAAATCTCTAAAACGGATTTGAGGGCCAAATTTAAGTTAGCTTTTAATGTAACTTTTTAATCTATTGTTTCGTCTTTAATGTATAAAAAATGATACTTAAGTCAATAAGATATCAATTACTACTTCAGCAATATAAGAATAGAATTTATTCTTACTCATTGTACATGTTAAAAGACAAAATGGACGCTGAAGATGTTACTCAAGAAGTATTAATTAAAATGTGGCTTAACTTAGGTAAATTTAATATGACTGCAGCGGCATCGTGGATAATGAAAACAACTCATAATCTTTGTATTGATTACTTACGAAAGCGCAACGTCGAAACTAAAAGAAACTGGGACGTTGAACAATTGAGCGAGCAATTAATATCAAGCAATAAAACTGAAGATAATCCTTTAACGGCTGCGCATTATAAGTTAGCAAAAGAAAAAATTAAGGAGGCAATTATAAGACTGCCGGAACAGCTTAAAAGTATATTTGTTCTTTATGAGATAAATGGATTAAAATACAAAGAGATTTCAAAAATCTTAGATATCCCAATAAATAGTGTGAGGGTATATCTTCTTAGGGCACGTAGAAAATTACAAGAGGAACTGAAGTGCTATGAACCTAAAGACTAACAACATACTTGACGAAAAGCTAATTGACGAAATTATTGGAACAGCATATCGAGATGTTTCAATATTTATTCTAATGAAAGTTCTTTTTTTATCGTTGACTAATAACCATGTCAAAAAAATATATTGTGAATATAGACTAACCGCAAAAAAAGTGAAATCCATTAAGCAAGATGAAATTCCGGAGATACTACTGCTAAGCACTTTGAGTAAAGTTAACCACTCAAAAAAAGTAAAAATACTTTCTTACGATTTCCTTTACATAATCTTCAAACAACCAGTATTGTCGCTCTTATTTGTAGTTGTAATAATTGCTTCGATTTTTTATACAATCATTACTAATAAGTCGGTTACAACCCAATCTTTCTCTAAGCAGCAAATAGAACTCGCTGATAAGCAAATTAAATATGCATTTTCTTTGATAAGCGACATTCTCCAGAAAACACAAATGACAATAAATGAAAACATTTTAAAAAATAAGATTACCAAGCCTATGCATCAAAGCATGGAAACAGTTTACGAAATTGTACCCAAACAAGAAAAAAATAAAAGAGGTCAACATGAAAAGTAAACTTATTTTAATCATCTTATCATTTGTAACGTTAACCTTTGCCCAAAAGACAGATTACACCAAAGAGCCTGGCTATTTTGAATTTGGTAATTTGCCATTCGGAGAAAAAATTGAGCCAATAACTGAAATCAACATTGAAGAGCCACTCTTAAAAATGATGTCGAATATGGTTAATAATAAAGATTCAAACTTCTCTGAACTAATCGGTTCTATAAAATTAATTAGAGTTAGCGAGTATGAGCTGAAATCTTTGAGCAAAGAAGCTCTATCAAACAAAATAAACACAATTGATAAAGAACTGTTAAATAAAAATTGGGAGCGGATAGTTAAAACAAAATCCGGAAAAAACATTGTAAATATTTACGTAAAACCTGATGCAAACAAAGGGTACTCAGGCTTAGTAATAACTTCAATAGACAACAATAAAGTTTCTTTTGTTAATATAGTGGGTAAAATTGACCTTACAACTGTGGGGAAACTTTCAGAGCAATTTAATATACCATCTATAGACTCTTTAAAACATAAATGAGAAGAATGATAAGCTTAATGTACTTACCGTCATGCTTCAACAATTCCCAAAATTTATTATTAGTTGTTTTTAGAATAATAAATTTGGGTTAAATTTGTTTGGTAAAAAAATCACATTATAGAGGTTTTGACATGTCAACTAGGCCATATGTACTTGCAGAAACAAATTGGAAGACAGTAAAAGAAACAAATTATACATTAGCTATATTACCTTGGGGTGCAACAGAGGCACATAATTATCATTTACCTTACTCAACTGACAATATTGAAGCACAATACATTTCTATTGAATCTGCACGTAAAGCTTGGGAAAAGGGCGCAAAGGTTGTTGTTTTACCCGGTATCCCATTTGGAGTTAACACTGGACAAATTGATATAAAGCTTTGTATTAACATGAACCCAAATACTCAGTATGCTGTATTAAGAGACGTTATTGACTCGCTAAACAGACAGGAAATTTTCAAACTTGTAGTTCTTAATGGGCACGGTGGAAACAACTTCAGGCAATTTATCCGTGAACTTCAGCTGCAATATCCTCAAATGCTAATTACAGAACTTAATTGGTTTAGAGTATTAGATGATAAAAAATATTTCTCAGTGCCAGGAGACCATGCGGACGAAATGGAAACAAGCAATATGTTAGCAATAGCACCCGAGTTAGTTGCGCCTTTCGAATATTGGGGCGATGGTAAAGAAAGAAAATTTAAAATAAAAGGTATGCGTGATGGCTGGGCTTGGACTGAACGCAAGTGGAGTTTAATTAGTGAAGATACGGGTGTAGGCAACCCTAAAAACGCTGCTGCTGAAAAAGGAAAAAAATATCTTGAAGACTTAACAAACCTTATCTCCGAATTTTTAATTGAGTTTTCAAATTGTGACAAAAACAATATCTATGAATAAATTTATACAAACAAACTGAAACTTAATTTCTAAATGACGTTAAGACTTTAAGCTCCCCAGAAGCATTTTACATTCATTGTATAAAAACGACCGTATTTTTTTTACAACAATCGATTTACTGCATATCTATACAATTTTGATGAAAAAGGTCAACCTAAATGAAAAATTTTTTAACAAAATTTATTTTTTCAGCATTAAGACACAAAAAATAACTTGACATGATATCGCAAATAATTTAGATTCGCACATAAATTTTTACTACAAATGAAAAATCAAAAAACAAATATCACCTGTATGTGTATGATGAAAACAGCCTTGAGTGGCGAAGGGTGAGTTACATAAATTTTATAAATTAACTTGAAAAGCCCTTCGTTACTGAAGGGCTTTTTTATTTTAGGAAATAAGAAAGGAAATACAGATGTTTTACAATAAAATAAATCACAAAAAAAAGTTACAAAAAAGAAATGTGGTGCAAGTGACCCACTTTAGCTTTTACGCTCAACCGCTCAATTCTCAAATGCATACCTGTATGTGCAACAACTGTATGTGTTGTTGTTAACCTTCTTTTATTAGATTCTAACATAAACACTAACTTAAGTTAATCCCCTAAAGGGAAAAATTAACAATCAATCTGAAAAACCGTGAGAAATATATGTATGAAAAAACATATAGAAGCTTATTAAAATCAATATCGTGGAGAATTACCGGTACACTTGATACAATGATAATTTCCTATTTCGTAACAGGAAGTCTTAAGATATCTCTGTCAATTGGCTTTGTTGAAGTCTTTACTAAAATGTTTCTTTATTTCCTTCACGAAAGAGCATGGAATAAAATTAACCTAGGAAGAAAAAATGTTATTAAAGAAAAGCCTTTCTTAAACGAGGAAGAATATGAGTACGAATATAATCAACGAGCTTAACCTTTTGCTTGAAAATAAAGAACCAGAGTTTGTGCTGAATTATTTTGTCGAAAAGTATAAGGGAAAAACTGTATTCTCAACAAGCTTTAGTATTGAAGATCAAGTGATTACTGATTTGCTTTCTAAACTTCCACAAATACCCAAAATATTTACACTCGATACAGGAAGACTTCCAGAAGAAACTTATAAAATTATTGAAAAAACTATGGAACATTACGGCATCGATATAGAAGTTTTTTTCCCTAACCACTGTCTGATAGAAGAGATGGTTAAACAAAAAGGAGTAAATCTTTTTTACAACAGCATTGAGGACAGAAAAAGGTGTTGTTATGTAAGAAAATTAGAACCATTAAAAAGAGCTCTCGTCGGCTCTGAGGTATGGATTACAGGTTTAAGAAGAGAGCAATCGATAACAAGACAAAACATTAACGTAGTTGAATATGACGAAGCGAATCAAATAATTAAAGTTAATCCGTTATTTAAATGGACTGAACAGGAAGTATGGGATTACATCAAGAAAAACAATGTGCCATATAACACTCTTTACAAAAAAAATTACACAAGTATTGGATGTGAACCATGCACAAGACCAACAAAACCTGGGGAAGACGTTAGAGCTGGCAGGTGGTGGTGGGAAAACCCAGAAACCAAAGAATGTGGATTACACTTTACTAAATAAAAGAGAAAATAAATGGATTACTTAGAAAAATTAGAAGCACAAAGCATATATATTCTACGCGAAGCTTACAGGGAGTTCAAAAGCTTGGCAATGTTATGGTCTATCGGGAAGGATAGCACTGTTTTGCTGCATCTTGCACGTAAAGCTTTTTTTGGTCATGTTCCTTTTCCTTTAATCCATATTGATACTTCATTTAAAATCCCTGAAATGATAGAATACAGAAACCAATTAGCTCTTCAGCTAAAGTTAAATTTAATTGTAGGTCAAAACACTGAAGCATTAAAAAACAAAAAAACATTTCCGCATGGAACAGTTGACAGATTAACATGCTGTAAATTGCTTAAATCGGAAGCATTAAAAAATACTTTGTCTGGAAACTGGCAAAGACTGAAGTTAAATCACGATACTGCTTCTTTTATTGAAGATGATAATAAAGAGGCTTATACAGGCGTAATTGTTGGTGTAAGAGCAGATGAAGAGGGCAGCAGGTCTAAAGAAAGATATTTTTCACCGCGCGATAAAAACAGCGATTGGGATATAAGCGACCAGCCGCCAGAATTTTGGAATCAATTTAAAACTGAATTTGCACCAAACACTCATGTTAGAATTCATCCTCTTCTAGATTGGACAGAACTAAATATTTGGGAATATATCGATAGAGAAAATATTCCTGTCGTCTCTCTCTACTTTAACAATGGTTCTGGTAAAAGGTACAGATCCTTAGGCTGCTATCCATGTACTAAACCAGTTGATTCAGATGCCAAAAATGTAAAAGAAATTATTGAAGAGCTAAGAACTGGAAAATTTGCGAATGTAGCTGAAAGGTCGGGACGCGAGCAAGATAAAGACGGCGGAGGAACTCTTGAAGAACTAAGAAAAGAAGGATATATGTAATACACTCTTACTCTTGCTCTCAAATTTTAAAGAGCAAGAGTATAAGCAAGTAAAAAATTAAAAGGGGTTATTCATGACAGAAAGGATGAACATTGTTATTGTCGGTCACGTAGACCACGGTAAAAGTACTCTAATTGGCAGATTACTTGCCGATACCAATTCTTTACCCAACGGTAAGCTTGAACAAACAAAAAGAAAGTGTGAATTAAACTCTAAACCATTCGAATATGCATTTTTACTTGACGCTTTAGTGGATGAACAAGCGCAAGGTATAACTATAGATACAGCCAGAGTATTTTTTAAGACAAAAAAAAGGGAGTATATAATTATTGATGCACCAGGCCATATTGAATTTTTAAAAAACATGGTCTCTGGTGCTGCACGTGCTGAGGCAGCAATTCTTTTAATCGATGCAAACGAAGGTATTGCAGAAAACACAAAGAGGCACGCCTTCATGCTTTCTCTTCTTGGAATTCGTCAAGTCGTTGTGGCAATTAATAAGATGGACCTCGTCAATTACAGCAAATCAAAATTTGACCAGCTTACTTACGAATACTCAGAATTTCTCGAAAGTATTTGCATTTCACCATTGGCTTATGTGCCAATCTCAGCAAGAGAAGGTATTAATCTAATCGAACATTCTTATTTAACAAATTGGTACGACGGACCAACGGTAATAGAACTCATAGATAATTTCGAAAAAGAAAAGGAAGAAAGCGAAAACAACTTTAGAATGTTTGTTCAAGGCGTTTATAAATTTACTGCTAATAACGACAACAGAAGAATTATTGCCGGTACAATTAACTCGGGAACTATAGAAATTGGAGATGAAATAATCTTTCTTCCAAGTGGAAAAAAATCTACTGTTAAAACTATTGAGATGTTCGGAAAACACTCTATCTCCAAAGCTACAGCTGGTCAAGCAATTGGTCTAACTCTAAATACACAAATCTATGTTAAGCCGTCTGAATTAATTTGTAAGGCAGAAGAAACACTTCCTTATACCTCAAACAGATTTAAAGCCAATGTGTTCTGGATGGGCAAAAAAAATTTGACCACTAATAAAATATACAAACTAAAAATAGGTACAAATAAAGTAGAAATGAGAATAGAGAAATTGGAAACTGTACTTGATGCCTCATCATTACAAATAATAAACGGCAGAACCGAAGTACACAAGCACGAAGTAGCTCAGTTGATAATCGAAACTAGGAATCCCATTAGTTTTGATTTAATTAATCAAATAAAAGATACAAGCCGTTTTGTAATTGTGGATGATTATGATATTGCTGGGGGTGGAATTATTACCGAGTCCCTGCAGCAAAAAACAGAAGGGTATGTGCCTAACTTTTCTGATTTTGAAAATGAGTTATATAATCTAATTAAAAAACATTTTCCTCATTGGGAATTAAAACCAATTCGAGGAATATGACTTAATATTTATAAGCAATATTTGAAAGAAACAATATGCATAAAATAAATTCACTACCAGTGCTTCTGAAAAATCCTAAGATACTATTGATAGGAGGGGGTAAAGTAGCTCTACAAAAAATTAAAGTGTTGTTGGAAAACGATATAGAGTTTTTTGTAATTACAGAAAAAATTTGTGCTGAGCTTATTAATTATCACTTCAATTACTCTATTAAAAAGTTTGAGAAAAAAGATGCTGAAAATTATAACATTATCATTAACGCTTCAGGTAATAATGAAGTAAAGGCTATTATTAAAGAAATTAAAAGAGAAAGATTTATTCTAGTTAACACTGTTGACGTTCCCGAAGAATGTGATTTTTATTTTTCTTCCTTACTAATTTATAAAAATCTTAAAGTTGCTGTATCGAGTAATGGCGCCAGCCCAACAATTACTCAAATAGTTCGCGATAAAATTAAAAATTATCTGCCGACTCAATTAGGTGAATTAGCAGAAAAAAAATTTTTAGAGCGAACTGCTGGCATTATTAATCCTGATGAAACAAAAAAAGAGACTTTAAAATTATTCGGTAAAGTATATCTAATTGGCTGTGGAATAGGCGGGATAGATATGTTAACTCTAAGAGCTTACAATCTTCTTCAAAATGATTTGGATTTGGTTTTGTACGATCATCTTATCACAGAAGATATTTTGGGCATAATCCCAAAGCATGTAGAAAAAATATATGTCGGCAAATGCAAAGGTAGATATGCAATGACGCAGGATGAAATAAATAAATTGCTTTTAAATTATGCACAAAGGGGAATGAGAGTGGGCAGACTTAAAAACGGCGATCCTTTTTTGTTTGGGCGTGGCTCAGAAGAGGCTGTCTTTTTAATAAATCATAATATTGAAGTGGAAATAATTCCCGGTGTTCCTTCCGTTACTGCCGCACCTTTAAGTGCAGGTATTCCTATTACTGCACGAGAAATTTCCTCATCGGTTTCAATTGTTACTGCTCATTTGAAAGGTGGCGTTTTTGATTCTTCATGGATTGATTTATTAAAAAGAAAAAATCATACTACAATTGTTTTAATGGGATTAACTCAAGCTGAAAATATCATCAATCATGCAAATAAAAATGGTGTAGATGAGTATTTGCCAACAGCAGTTATTTCGAACGCGGGAAGAAATAATCAAAAAGTACTTACTGGCTCGCTTAAAAATTTGGTTGAGCTGTCAAATAATGCAGAACCACCTGCAGTTCTTGTATTTGGCAATGTCGTTAATTTTTCAAATATACTTCCTCATTTCCGATATTATAAAATTTTTGAAGAATTAAATAGCTAAGAAACAAAATAAAGGGACAAGCGATGGAACAATTAAAAATATGGCAGCAGATAGACATTAACAAAAGTTACAACGTTTACCGCGAAATTGATGAATATGAGGAAATTATCAATAAACTGAAAACTGGCGAAATTCATCCCGAAAGATTCAAAAGCTATCGTTTAACTTTCGGTACTTACGGCGTCCGTCATCATACCGAAGGAACACACATGCAAAGAATTAAAATACCAGGTGGATTTATTCTTTCAGAACAATTAAGAAAAATTGCAACTATCACAGAGTTATACGCCGCTTCGGGTCATGCTCATCTTACTACTCGACAAGATATTCAGCTGCATTATATTGACCTGGAAAACATTCCTACTGTTTTAAGAATGCTGGCCGATGTCGGTATTACTACAAAAGAAGCATGCGGCAACAGCGTTAGAAATATTACTGCATCTTACCTTTCGGGTATAAGTAAAGACGAAAAATTTGACGTCTTACCCTATGCAATTTTTTGTACAAGATATTTTTTAAGGCATCCTCTTTCATCTACATTACCGAGAAAATTTAAAATCTCTTTCTCCGAAAGTGAAGCTGATAATGCTTATTCGAGAATTCATGATATTGGCTGCATACCCCAAGTTCATTTTAACGGAAAAGAAATTCGTGGCTTTAAAGTTTATGCAGGCGGCGGATTAGGCGCAGTGCCTATTACTTCAAAATTAATTACAGACTTTATACCGGTTGAAGAATTCTATTTATTTGTTGAAGCCGCTCTACGAATATTTCATAAATATGGAACAGAAGAAAGAAAAAATAGAAACAAAGCAAGAATGAAATTTTTAATCGCAAGGATTGGATTTAATAAATTTAAGGAACTCGTCTTCAATGAATTTAATTTTTTGAAACAGCACAGAAAAATCAAAGATGAGCTTGAAAAATACATTCAAGAATTTCCACTGCCCGCTCCAACAAAAAATGGAAGAACAGATGGACCGGCAAATTCTAAAAAATTAAAACAACCAGTTTATTACTCATTATCAGAACTTAAAAAAGAACTCTGGAATTTATTCAAGCAAGACATAATAGAACAAAAACAGTCGGGCTATCTAGCAATAATGATTAAACCAATACTTGGGAATTTAGAACCGGAAAAATTAAGAGCAGTTGCTGAATTTTCAGATAAATATGGGGCTGGTTACGCAATTATAACTCCAACTCAAAATATACTTGTTCCTTGGATAGAAAATAAATTTATTTACGACGCTTACAATTTTCTTGTACAAAATGATTTTTATAGCAGATCAAATGAATCTACACGGGATATAGTTTCCTGTCCAGGTGCATATTCATGCCGTTTGGCAGTTACTCATCCATATAATTTAGCAGAATATATCGGAAAAAATATTGACGATCTTTCTGGCATTCGACTGCATATTTCCGGCTGCCCAAATTCTTGCGGTCAACATCATATTGGTGATATTGGTTTGTTCGGCGCTTCACTTAAAGTCGATGGCAAATTATCTCCTCATTACGTTGTATTGATAGGCGGAAATGTTTTTTATCAAAAGGATAGAATTGGTCGTGTAATCGGAAAAATTCCAGCAGCTAATGCCCATTTATTCATAAGAGAAGTAAAAGAATATTGGGTGAAAAATAAAAACGACAACGAACAGTTTTTTGAATTTGTTGATAGAGTCGGAATCGACCCATTTAGAAGAATACTTGCTAAATATTCGAAGATAGAAGTTGAAGACCCGCAATTTTATAAAGAACCGGGCTTAGATGAAGAATTCAAAATGGAAGCCGAAAGCAGAGGCGAGTGTGCTGGAAGTTTATTGGATCTTATGGCAATTAATCTGTTCGATTCAATACGGAATATTTATGAAGCCGAAGATGACTTGAAATCTGAAAATTGGAACCTTGTGAAAGAAAAATGCCTGGATTCGATATTAAAATGTGCTAAAATGTTCGTTTACCTTGAAGGCGTAGAACCACAAGAAGAAAGTGAAATACTTAATGAATTTGTAAAAAGAATAAATCCTAAAAGATGGCTGTGCAATGATTGGTCGAATATCAAAGAAAATTTTTTGAAGTGGAAATACAATAAAGAAGAACAGGAAACAATTTTGCAGTTGTATAATTACACAAAAGAATTTGTATACGATTGCGATAAATCATATTTAAGACTGCAGCCAAGCTTAAAAATAATGGAATGTATAAAAAATAACGGAGAGAAAAATGAGTTCTGAAAACATTCTTATTTCTGATGAGATATTAGATTTGAAAGGTGTTTCATGCCCGTTTAATTACGTTAAAGCAAAACTTAAATTGGAGACAATGCAGACAGGCAAGATTTTAGAAGTAATACTTGATGATGGTGCTCCTATTAGAAATGTGCCGCGTTCACTTAAACAAGACGGGCATTCAATTTTGCTTGAAGAAAAAATTAACACCAATAATTGGAAAATACTCGTTAGAAAAGAAAAATAGATAAGGAGAAAGGTAAAATGAAACTAACAATTAACGGAAACACTGAAACAATTAACAAAGAAAAAATAACGGTATCAGAACTGCTGAAATTAAAAAATGTTGCTATGCCGGAAATGGTATCGGTGGAATTAAACGGCGAAATAATTGACAGCAGCTCTTATGAAAAAATTGAAGTGAAAGATTCAGATGTAATTGAATTTTTGTATTTCATGGGTGGAGGGAAAATTGGACTTTGAAACAAAAGCAATACACATCGGCTTAAATCAAGAAAATAAATTTGGCTCTGCCACATCTGTTCCTCTTTATCAAACTGCTGCATTCTCTTTTAATACAGCAGAAGAACTTCAAGAGGTGTTCGAAGGCAAACGATTTGGCTATGTATACACGAGAATTTCGAATCCTACTATAACAGCTTTTGAACTGAGAATAAATTCTCTCGAAGAGGGAATTGGTGCAATTGCTACTGCTTCTGGAATGGCAGCCATTGCGTCGGTTATTTTCGCTTTAACAGAACAAGGAGACGAAATAATTTCTTCTGAATCTCTCTTTGGTGGCACTTATTTATTCTTTAACGAGGTGGTAAGTAAATACGGAGTTAAGATTAATTATGTTGATCTTAACAACATCGATTCACTTAAAAAGTTGATAAACAACAAAACTAGATTAATTTTTCTTGAATCGATTAGCAATCCAAAATTAGAAATCCCCAACCTGAAACTGATTTCAAATGTTGCAAAAGAACACAACATTCCTGTTGTTGTTGATAATACCTTAACAACACCATACCTGTGGTGTTCGAAATATTTCGGTGCTGATATTATTGTTCATTCAGCAACCAAATACATAACCGGTAATGGTACTGCAATTGGCGGAGTATTAATAGATACGGGCAATTACAACTGGAAAGATTCTTCCGTAAACAAAATTAAAGAGCAGAGCAAAAAAACGGGAAATCTTGCTTTCTTATCTGTCGTTCGGTCAAAAATATATCAAAACATTGGATTTTCGCCTTCGCCTTTTAATGTTTTTCTGCATTTACTTGGACTTGAAACATTACACTTAAGAATGGAAAAACATTGCAGCAATGCTCTCGCATTATCAGAATATCTTAAGAATCATAAAAAAGTTGTGGATGTTAATTATCCTGGACTTAAAGGCAACAAATTTCATCTTGTGGGAAAAGAACAGTTTAATAATAAATTCAGCGGCTTGTTAACTTTTTCTCTCGAGTCTAAACAAGCATGCTTTAACTTTATTAACAACTTAAAATTAGTAAAAAATTTAGCAAATCTTGGCGATACACGTACACTTGTTATTCATCCGGACTCAACTATTTATATTAATTGCACACAAGAAGAAAAAAAATCAGCAGGAGTTAGTGATAACATGATTAGAGTTTCGGTTGGACTTGAAAGCATCAATGATATAATTGAAGATTTTAGTCAATCCTTGGAAAAAATTTAATGAGGAGAAACAACATGAATTTTTCAGAAGAACAAATTTATAGGTACAGCAGACATATTATATTAAAAGAAGTCGGTGGGGAGGGACAAAAAAAATTATTAGAATCAAAAATTCTTGTTATTGGTGCAGGCGGTTTAGGCTCTCCTGTTTTAGCTTACCTTGCTGCTGCGGGTATTGGAACTTTAGGCGTTGTAGATAGTGACGTAGTAGATTTAAGTAATTTACAACGACAAATAATTCACTTTACACCTGACCTTGACCTACCAAAAGTTGAGTCGGCTAAAAACAAAATAGAACAAATAAACCCGGATGTAAAAGTTGTCGCATACAATACAAGATTAACATCTAACAACATTGCAGAGATTATTAATCAATACGATTTTATAATCGACGGCACCGACAATTTTCCTACTAAGTTTCTAATTAACGATGCTTGCGTAATGCTAAGAAAACCATACTCTCACGCTGGAATCCTAAGATTCGATGGACAAACTTTTACTTACACACCTGGCAACATGTGCTACAGATGCATTTTTAAGGAGCCCCCACCGAAAGGTGCTGTTCCAACATGCAGCGAAGCTGGTATTTTAGGCGCTGTTGCTGGTGTCATAGGCTCAATTCAGGCAGTAGAAGCATTAAAATTCATTCTTAACAAAGGAGAACTGTTAACAAATAGACTGTTAACCTTCAATGCACTCTCAACAAAATTTAGGGAAATTAAATTGAGAAAGAATCCTAACTGTGCCGTGTGCGGGAATAATCCATCTATAAAAGAATTACAAGATCATGAACAGCCTGTTTGTGACCTAAAAACTTAAATACAATAAAGGAGTAATTGCAATGGAAAATAAAAAGAAGATATCAATAGTTTTATTTAGCGGTGATTTTGATAAAGCTATAGCAGCCTTTACTATAGCTTCGGGTGCAGCTGCTGTTAATTATGAGGTTAATTTGTTCTTTACTTTCTGGGGATTAAACGTCATAAAAAAATACAAAACTAGAAATGCAATCGGTGAAGGATTTCTTGCTAAAGTTTTTAATTTCTTGATGGGCGGCTTAAAGAATCTGCCATTAAGTCGCTTGAACTTCGCTGGTGCTAGTCCAAAACTTATGACAAATCTTATGAAGAAAAGAAACGTAGCAACTTTGAAAGAATTAATTGACGCATCTATTCTTCTTAATGTAAATTTTTACGCCTGCGAAATGTCAATCAACATACTTGGTCTTAAAAAAGATGATTTTATACCTCAAGTAAAAGAAATACTTGGCGTTGCAAAATTTTTAAATCTTGCAGAAAATGGGGAGGTGTTATTTATATGAAAACTGTAAAGCTTGATATAACAAAAGAACATTGCCCAATGACTTTTGTTAAAACTAAACTCGAACTGGAAAAACTTAGTAAGGGCGATATTCTTGAAGTAATTTTAAAGGAAGGTGAACCACTCGAAAATGTTCCTAAGACTGTTACTGAACAAGGTAATAAAGTAATCGAGATAAAAAATTTACACGATGATATTCACTTAGTTGTTATCGAAAAAGGGTAAAAATAATGACGATCAAAATTCCTAAAAAAATAATAAATAAGATTGTCGAACACGGTAAAAAAGATTTTCCTATAGAGGCTTGCGGATATCTTATAGGAAATGGTGATACAGTTACAGATATTATTTACATGACCAATATCGACAAATCTAACGAACATTTTACATTTGATCCTAAAGAGCAGTTTAAAGCTTTAAAGTATGCGCGTGAAAAGGGTGAAAAACTTTTAGCAGTTTACCACTCACATCCCAACTCACCTGCTAGAATGTCTAATGAAGATATTCGTTTAGCAAACGATACTTCAATGAAATACTTAATTTATTCTGTTGTTGATGATAAAATTAATTGTTTCATTGTTGATAAAGATAAGAATGTAGAAAAAATAGAAATTGTTGTTCTATAATAAGAAATAGTATACGTAAGTTTTTATTTTTGTTTTAATCAAAAAACATTTTAAACAAAATGTACTATATACTTTTTTACAAAACAGTTGAAAATTACTTAGAGAAACGAAAACAGTTTAGAGAAGAGCATTTAGCTTATGCAAACTCATATTATAAGCGCGGTGAGCTGCTTTTAGCAGGTGCATTAGCTAATCCATCTGATAGCGCCGTACTTGTTTTTAAAGCTGACAGTCCTCAAGTAGCAGAAGAATTTGCTAAAAATGATCCTTATGTATTAAATGGCATAATAGCTGAATGGAAAGTAAGAGAATGGACAGTTGTAATTGGTGGATAAATTTTAGCTTAAACTTAAGAAAAAGAACATCTTTCTTTAGTAAAAAGTCTTTTTACAGCTTTAAAATAGCCATCGCTGACCATCAAAAAAGCTTCGTTTTATTTGTTATGGACATTCACCCATTCGTGGGTCGAATTATTATAATTAATACAGCGAAAATCATTTTAGCAATTATTACCAATCCTGACGTACATTGTCAGCAGAAACAACCTCTTTCTATTGTCATTACGGCCCCGCTGTTGGCAGGGTCGCAATGAAAGTAATTTCTATAATTTGCTTAGTAGCACCAAAAATGCAACACGCACTGCCAATACTAAATTTTCACAGAACGTGCAATTGAAATCAAAGTTAAGTTTTTTATTACCGACTTTTACTAATCATTAGTTTTTCTTAACAGACCTCAAAAAGGTACCAAATTGCTTTTGTTCCTCAAGTCGACATGACCAAACCAATTCATCGTTCCAGACAGTAATATCGGGGCATCCGTCGCACATGCTCTGTCTGCCATCCGGCATAAAATCAACTGGCTGAATCATCATAATGGACTGCATGTAAGCTCTTTTAAAGATTCTAAATGGGTTCTTCAGCATATTCTTTGCAGCTTTTCTCAGTCCCTTATCAAACGGCCATAAAAACAGCATAGCCGATCGACCCATACCAGCAGTTTTAGGAGATGCGTATGATAAATAAGTTCCTTTAAAAAAATGATGCCATGCCATTACCAGTTCCAAAAACTTTGGACCCAAATAACCATATATTTTACCTGGCACACCTACTCGTTCAGTTAACAACCATTTGAACGAATCGACTTTTTCGGTCCCATTTAGATAAGCAGCAGGTGAGAAATCGGGAAATTTTTCTCTAATTTTACTTACCAAATCCGTTGAAAGAATATCTATTCTGCGTTTTTCATCTGAATGATACATAATTGATTGCCAATCAATTTTTTTACCGCCCGCAAACCAATCAAATGGCATATCAGGTACCACATGTCTAAATGCAATAAAGACCATTGTGTGAACAATATCTATATTGTTTTGTGCCCATTCTACCATTCCAGGTACGTATTGTAAGGTATCTTCATAAACTGTAGAATTAAATGAACAAGCAATATTTCCTTCATCGGCAAGCATCCGCGCATAATAATAACGCAGGTCGTTTAGTTCCAATTCGTTTTTGTTTCTCCATTCACCGCCTCTGCCTTGTTTGCTATCTATATGAAATGTAAATCCATAAACACCGGCTTTTTTTAATTCTTTAAGAAATTCTCTATTTAATGCCTTGCCATTAGTATTTATTATTGGTTTAAGTCCCCGCCTTTTAATTTCTGCTACCAGTTCAACTATATTGGGATACAATAATGGGTCACCACCTGCAATAGAAATACAATCAGAATTTCTATTCCGTTGAAATACATCCAGTTCATGTTTTACTTCCTCTAAGGACTTGTGTGAATTTTTTTCATTATTACGGTAGCATCCATCACATGCAAGGTTACACATTGCGGTCGGCTCAAGCCAAGAAATTGCGTTATCGGGTAATGTCCAAGGCAGCCTATAAAGCTCACGATGGTTAAGAACTCCATTGGTTTGCATAATTCATCCTCATTTTATTTATAAATGTTGGTTGTTAGCATACCCTAAAAAAAATAATTTATATTAACCGCTATTCTGCGGAGTAGTTGCAAAAATAAAATAAGGACGAATTTTAGGACTAAATGTATAAAAAAGTTTTCTTCAAATAAACTCTTCGATTAGCTTTAACAAAGATTTAAAAATATTTTAAATAAAAGTTCACTCGTTAATCAATTGGTTTGTTCATTATAATGTATTGTTGAAAATCATTTTTTGGTAAAAGAATTATATTTTCAGCTATAAGCTTATTTGTGGCATCTCTAATTATAAACTGATAAAGCCACAATATATATTCCCTAAATGAGCAGCAGTTTTTATAAGTAGAATTTAAATAATTTTCGAGTAATAAATTTCTATTATTTTCAAGCAAGGCTAACAAGTCTTTAGAAACAATATCGGCTATATTCTTGAGTTTCGTTAAATCATCTTGATTTATAACAGGTATGTATAAGTCATTTAACTTATAGTCAGAAAATTTCAGACTATAAGTTATATTTTCCAAATCTTTAGTTGAATTATAAAAAATACTGTTCCTCAATCTTCTTTTGTTTGTATAAACATGCAAAGTAAACAAAGGCAGACTTTTAGCATAATCATAATAATTTCCAAAAGGTTCTATTTCAGAATTATTATTGGACCTTTGCATTGACAAATAGTAGAATTCATTACCTCTTTTAGGTGGCGGCGATTTGAAAAATTCAACTTCTATATTTGTTATTTGCCATTTGTTTAATGCTACATCACTTAAAATAAAGAAAGAGAGTGAATCAAAAGGAACATACCGCAGAGATTCTATTTTTTCATACTCGTTTTTTATTTGAGCAATTTTTGACTTAATAATTTCTGCCACAAAAAAGCCAATCTCTTCTGACATCTTAGAAAGCTTCTCAGCATTTTCATCATTTATTACCATAAACGAAGGAAAAAATTTACCTTCATTGTTCCTTTTAACTAAACCTTGAGAATAAAGATCATTCAAAAGCAAATCATACTGAGAATCATTCAGATGTAAATATTTTTTTATTTCATTTGGCTGGGCTTCACTGTTAAGAAGTAGAATTAATTCTTTGTAAGGATTTTGTGATAGGTCGATACTCAATGGATGATCATCCCGAGCAACTATTTTTATTATATAGTCTTTTTTTACTTCCTCTGTTGTATGTTTGGCGCATGAAGCAATAAAAAAAAGAAGTAGCAGACTTATAATTACTATATTCGTTTTAGTTGATTTATATTTCATTACTATAATAATGCTGAAGTTAATCAAATTAAATCGTAAAATTATTTTTTATAACCAATCATCAAGCTGGTACCAAAACTTGTTGGCTTCAGTTCTACTTTTTCTATTTTTGCAGCAGTAAACCATTCTCGAATTTCTGTTTCGGTGTAAGTATCGCCATGTTTTGTACTTACAAGCATATTTAACGCAAACACCGCACTGTGATATGGTTTAGTTCTGTCTTCATTCATAATAAAATCATTAATAACTATCATTCCATTTGGATTAAGAGCCTCAGCACATTTGTTAATAAGATTTTTATTTTCAGTGTAACTATTTATGTGTATAACTGCAGAAAGTAAAATTAAGTCGTATTTACCGTTAAATTCATCAATCAAGTAGTTGCCTTCTACAAAACTAAATTTATCTGACAAATCAGCTTGTTCTACATATTTTTTTGTTAAGCGAATAACATTTGGTAAATCGAAGATGGTTGCATGTATTTCTGGTTTACTGTTTATTAATCCCATTGAAAACGCACCGGATCCTCCCCCAACATCTAAGACTTTATTAACATTTTTAAGATTTATCATCATGGCCAAGAGTTTAGATTGTTTCACAGCCCTGTAGTGCATCGCTGCAATAAAAGATTCAGTCCAATCTTTGCCTTTATTATTACTACTCTGATCACTCACTGCCGAATTTCCCTTTTTTACAGATTCCGTTAGATAACTCCAATTATCCCATAAATGGTTAGTATGAAATAGCCCAGCCATAAACTCAGGTTTGCTCTCTACCAAGTATTTAGAAGCTACTTCTGAATTATAAAATTTACCTTTTACTTTTCTAAGCAATCCCATTCCACATAATGCGTTCATTAGTCTATTAGTAGCTCTTTTATCAGTTAAAATACTTTCTGAAATCTCTTCGGATGTTTTCATATGTCCATCTAAGTAAGTAAAAATTTTTAGCTCAACAGCGGTCAACAAAATTCTACTTTCTTGAAACGCATACGCGATTTCTCTTATTTGTTCTGGTGAGTTAATTTCTCTCATTTAGTGTCTTTTTATTTTTTCTCCCAAATTAAAAATAAAAAAAGGAAAGTGTTTTAAGAAAAATCTTTTATAATAATATTAAAGAATAAGAATTTCCTAATGGAGAGTTATTTTTTTGAACTATAAAATTATAGTTACAACCTACTACAAAAAATATGATTTATTACTGCTATGGAATAAGATATCGTATATGATTATTTTTCAAAAGCAGTATTTAAGAAAGGTAAAAAAATGAACAGAATAAAATCCTTTGTAAAGGGGGAGTGGGTAGAGGGTAAGGGGAATTTTAAGAAAATATATAACCCTGTGACTGGTGAAGAAATTGGAGAGATATCATCTTACGGAATAGATTTTAAAGGCATGCTTGAATATGCGAGAGAAATTGGCAGCAAGCAATTGCGAAATATGACTTTCCACGAACGTGCAAGAATCTTGAAATCTATAGCTCAATACTTAATGCAGCGAAAAGATGAGTTTTATCCATTATCATATATGACTGGCGCAACCAAAG
This sequence comes from Melioribacteraceae bacterium 4301-Me, assembly GCA_041538185.1. Taxonomy (NCBI): domain Bacteria; kingdom Pseudomonadati; phylum Ignavibacteriota; class Ignavibacteria; order Ignavibacteriales; family Melioribacteraceae; genus Pyranulibacter; species Pyranulibacter aquaticus. The sequence goes on from JBGORM010000006.1 coordinate 58,315, forward strand.
CAGATTCTTGGATTGATATTGAGGGGGGCATTGCCACTTTTTTTACATACGCAAGTAAAGGGAAAAGAGAACTTCCAGACGAAACTATTTGGGTAGAAGGGCAAACTGAAATTTTATCAAAATCAGGAACTTTTGTTGGTCAACATATATGTGTACCACTTCAGGGATGTGCAGTTCACATCAATGCTTTCAATTTCCCATGCTGGGGAATGTTAGAAAAACTAGCGCCAACTTTCCTTGCTGGAATGCCTGCAATTGTGAAACCTGCATCCATTTCAGCGTATTTAACTCAAGCTGTTGTAAAAGCAATTATAGAATCCAACCTTCTGCCTGAAGGGGCTTTACAGCTAATTTGTGGTGATGTGGGTGATTTATTCGACCACTTAACAGGGCAAGATGTTGTAACTTTTACGGGCTCTGCTGAAACTGGAAGAAAATTAAAAGCACATCCGAAGATTATTGAAAATTCTGTCCGTTTTAATATGGAAGCTGATTCATTGAACTGTTCAATTCTTGGATTAGACGTTACACCAGAAATGGAAGAGTTTAACTTATTCATAAAAGAAGTTGTAAATGAAATGACCGTTAAAGCTGGACAAAAATGTACTGCAATACGCAGAACAATTGTACCATTAAATCAAATGCATAATGTGGTGAATGCTCTAAAAGAAAAATTATCTAAAGTGAAAGTTGGTAATCCAACAGAAAAAGACATTAAAATGGGTTCATTAATAGGAGTTGAGCAATGTTTAGAGGTAAAAGAAAAAGTTTCTGTTCTTAGCAAAACTTCTGAAATTGTATTTGGGGATAATGATTCAAGAAATGGCACAAGCGCCTTCTTTGAACCGGTACTTCTTCAATGCAACACACCATTAATTTCAGCTGAACCACATGAAGTTGAGGCATTTGGCCCTGTAAATACCGTAATGCCTTATAAAAATATTGACGAAGCAATACAAATTGCTAATAAAGCAAATGGAAGCTTAGTAGCATCTTTATTCACTACAGACGACGAATTTGCTAAAAAAATTGTTTTGGGAATTGGAGCTTATCATGGGAGGGTGATGATTCTCAATCGATATTGTGCAAAAGAGTCAACTGGACATGGTTCACCATTGCCGCATCTTGTTCACGGTGGTCCCGGCAGAGCAGGTGGCGGTGAAGAAATGGGGGGCATCAGAGGTATTTTAAAATATATGCAAAGAACAGCCCTGCAAGGTCATCCAAACACACTTACTAATATTTGTAACCAATGGATAAAAGGCGGAGAGCAATTGACTGATAAAATCCATCCATTTAAAAAGTACTGGGAGGAAATTCAAATTGGCGAAACATATTTTACAAACAGGCGTACTATAACTGAAACAGATATTGTTAACTTTGCCGCAATTAGCGGCGACCATTTTTATGCTCATACAGATGATTTAGCTGCTAGAAATTCTATATTTGAAAAAAGAGTTGCACATGGATATTTTATTCTTTCTGCTGCTGCTGGACTTTTTGTCGACCCTTTTCCTGGACCTGTATTAGCCAACTACGGATTAGAAGGACTGCGATTTATAAAACCTGTTTATCCAGGCGATACTATCAGTGCAACCTTAACTTGCAAAAAGAAAACAACTAAAGAAAAAAAAGAAAATGAACCACCACAAGGTATAGTGGAATGGCATGTTGAAGTAAAAAACCAAAACAATGACATTGTAGCTGCCTACACAATATTAACTCTAGTGAAAAGAAAAGAGGTGAACGCATGAAAAACTTTCTTCTGATAATTAACATATTATTTGCATTGTCAAATATTACTGCACAAGTAGAACTGCCGAGATTAAGTCCTAATGCTACTGTATCTCAAACGGTTGGTTACACTAATATCACAGTTACTTACTGCAGACCGGGCGTAAAAGAAAGAAAAGTTTGGGGCGAGTTGGTTCCATATAATAAAGTTTGGCGTACTGGTGCTAACGAAGCAACTACAATTGAATTTACCACTGATGTTGTTGTTGAAGGAAATAAAGTCCCAGCAGGTAAATATGGCTTATTTACTATTCCAACCGATAAAGAATGGACAATTATTCTAAATAAGGTTTGGAATCAATGGGGAGCTTTTAATTACGATTCTAAACAAGATTTTCTACGCTTCAAAGTATTGCCATTAGAACATCCGTTTACCGAAAGAATGATGTTTGCCTTTTCGGAACTTACCGATAGCAGCACAGTACTTAATCTATTTTGGGAAAGATTAAATATCCCAATTAAAATAAAAGTAGATGTGCTGTCTCAAGCTTATGAAAAAATTAAAGACGCAATTAAAAAATCCAATACTGATTGGCACACTTATGCTCAAGCAGCTGAATATTGTGCAGACAATAAAGTCTTTCTTAAAGATGCCCTGCAGTGGATTAATACTGCAATTGAACTTAATAAAAATTTTTTCGTCTATTACGTAAAGGCAAAAGTACTTTTCAGCATGAAAAATTATAATGATGCATTAATAGCCATTGACAAATGCAGACAAGCAGGCAGCAACGACAAAGATTACGATTCCTATGTAACAAGGGTAGACTTGCTTGAGAGCCAAATTAAAAGTAAACTATAGTTAACATGAAAAAATTTGATATTCCTTCTAAATACAGAAGTTCGATAATTTCTAAAATAAAAGAACACCGTAAACTTGGCGACCCGCGAAAAAAAGATTTCTCGCCAACAGTTTTAGATTTTGGACCTCTTAATATCTATGTGGCTCGGCATTTCGGTTTCTGCTACGGCGTTGAAAACGCTATTGAAATTGCTTACAAGATAATCGATGAAAATCCCAATAAAAGAATCTTCTTACTAAGCGAAATGATTCATAATCCCAGCGTTAATGATGACTTGCAAAAGCGGGGTATCACTTTTGTTATGGATACTTACGGCAATCAATTAATATCTTGGGACGAAATTAATGCCGATGACATAGTAATAATACCAGCCTTTGGAACCACAGTTGAAATTGAAAACATGCTCATAAAAAAGGGCATAGACACAATAAAATATAATACTACATGCCCATTTGTTGAACGGGTCTGGAACAGAGCAGAAACACTCGGTCAAGAAAATTACACTATTATCATTCACGGCAAACTAAAGCATGAAGAAACACGAGCAACTTTTTCCCACAGCATTCTTAAATCAGCTTCATTAATCATTAGAAACCTCGAAGAGGCCAAAATATTAGGAGATATTATTTTAGGGAAAATTCCTGGCCAAAAACTTTATGAATTTTTTTCGGGAAAATATTCTGAAAATTTCGATGTCAAAAAAGATTTGCAAAAGATAGGCGTTGTTAATCAAACTACAATGCTTGCTTCAGAAACTCAAGCAATAGCCGATTATTTAAAAAATATTATGATTAAAAAATTTGGCAAGGAAAAATTAAAAGAGCATTTTGCAGATACACGCGACACTCTTTGCTATGCAACAAACGATAATCAATCAGCTACTATTGCTCTTTTAGAAACAAACTCAGATTTTGCTTTAGTAGTAGGTGGTTACAATAGTTCTAATACCACTCATCTTGTGGAAATATTAGAACAAAAATTTAAGACTTATTTCATATCAGACTCAGAAAAAATAATATCTAATGAGAGCATCAGGCATTACGACATTCATGCCAAAAAAGAAATAATCACAAAAAATTTTATTAATCAAAAAGAAAAAGTTAACATTGCCATAACCAGCGGAGCTTCATGCCCAGATTCTATAGTTGACGAGGTAATTAAGAAACTTATCTCTTTCTTTGAAAATGCAAAAAGTCTTGAAGATGTAATATTAACTATAAATAATTAACATTCGGTACTATTTTGCCCACGTAAGCCTATAAACCAATTTAGAACTAAGCAATTATTGCTTGTTGTCAGCAATTTTTAAAAAATTGGCAAATAATTGTCTCCCCACTCGAACATATTCGTCATATATATTACTAAAACTTTCTCTAAGTTGATTTCTATCTAACTGAATAAGATCGGGGTCTTCTTTGATCCATCTCTCGAACATTTCATTTGTAAGCTCAAAATGGCACTGAATGCCATAAGCATTTGAACCTATTTTTACAATTTGATTTCGACATAGACTTCCAGTGGCTAAAAGTATCATACCTTTGGTCAACTCAACAGTTTCACCATGCAAGTGAAATACATTAAATGAGTATTCAAGATTATTAAATAATTGGTCTTTTCTGCCTTCCTCAGTTAATTGTACAGAAAAATTTTGACCTTTCGGATCTATAAAACCTATTTCTTTAAATGGACATTTAACAACTTTTCCGCCGCTTGACTTAACCAAAAGCTGAAGTCCCAAACAAATCCCGAGGTAAGGAATTTGTGCCTGCAGAATTTTCTGTATGTAATTAATCTCACTTTTTATTTTCACGCTTTCATCATTTGCACTATCTGACCCGCCAAGAACAACTACGGCTCCAAAATCTTCACAAGGTGGAAGTGTCTCGCCGAGCTGCAAATCAATAATTTTGTAAGGAGCTTGATGCTCTTCCAATACTTCTTTAATTAAACCCGGACCCTCTCTGCTTTCGTTTTTTATGATTAGTATCTCTTTTTCCATGTTTATTTCCATCGCCAAATTTTGAATAATATAAAATACAAAATGTTCTTAAAGGAATTAAATAAAATAATTATTACTTGCTTTTAATAGCGTTCATAACATATCTGTCCAATATATTTTTTATTTCGTCCCTAAATGGACTTAATCTATTTCTTTGTTCTTTATCCTATAAATATTTTGTCCTGAGGGGACAATAAAGCTTTGATTATGCATAAACCAATGTAATCCCTTTAGGGATTATGTTATAGAATAAATAAATATCAAACTGAAGTTAAAAGTCCCGTATGGACGAGATAGGGATTGATTTACAAGACAGGTAGAATAGTCCAAAATCATGAAGTTTTCTAAATTTATTTGGTAATTCATCCCTTCGGGATTTGATTTCAAAATTATTTTGGACAGCAGTGGTTCATAAAATTATACGGATGAAACAATAACCCAGATTAGCTAAGTTTTGAAATTATAGAGTGATATCATTGAATAGCCAAATCCTTATTTTAATGAAGCAGGATAGTGGCAGAATAAAAATGATTCGGTTATTTTTTAATCATAAAATTGAGGAAATGAATGCAATCACCTTTTCATCTTGAACAACAAAACATAAGTATTGATAGCCGAATAGTAGCTTCATTAGAAAGAATATCCGAAGCTTTTCGAGTTTTATTTTGGAACGAAAGTAAAAAGTGGGGATTAAGTCCAATTCAGCTGCAAATCTTAATCTTTATTTGTACACACAGTAATGAAAAATGTAATATCACTTATCTTGCAAAAGAGTTTAATATGACCAAAGCAACGATTAGCGATGCAGTAAAATCATTAGAAGAAAAATCACTTATTAAAAGGAAAATCAATCCAAACGATTATCGCAGCCACTCAATAGAGCTGACTACAGAAGGTAAAAAAACTGTAAGCAAAGCAAGTTATTTTGCAAATGAGCTGGAAAAATCAATTAGCTCACTAAACACAAACGATAAAGAAAATTTGCTCCTCAGTTTAATTGACATAATTTATAATTTAACAGCGGCAGGTGTAATTACAGTTCAAAGAATGTGTTTAACATGTATTCATTACAGCAAAGATGAAAAGAGCGGCGAGCATTTTTGCAAATTGCTTAACAAAAAATTGAAAAACTCTGAGCTTCGTATCGACTGTCCAGAACATTCATTTGCAAAGTAGCATTACCACAAGTAAATCACCAATAATAATTAATAACTAATTTCAAAGAAATTACATCCCTTATAACTAATGCACTCCAAATCAAATTGCTTTGAATAATATAATTTTTGACCATGCAATGTGATTTATTAAATTATATATTTGAACATAAGCAAATAAAACAATAATATGAGATTCATTCATAAGATATTGCTTTTGGCTTTGTTCTTTGGAGAAATTGTTTTTTCTCAGTCAAAAGATGCATTTCAAATTGTAAGATTAAAATATAACGGCGGAAGCGATTGGTATAACGGTCAAACTGAAGAAGTAAATTTATTAAAATACATTTCACAACATACAAATATTAAAACTTACCCAGAGTATAAATTTGTCGATCTTTCCACAGGAAATATTTTTGCTTATCCCTTTTTATTTATGACTGGTCACGGAAATATTACTTTTTCAGATAATGATGCAAAAAAGCTTCGCACTTATTTAGAAAATGGGGGTTTTTTATACGTAGATGACGATTACGGACTCGATAAAGCTTTTAGAAGAGAGATAAAAAAAGTATTCCCCGACAAAGAATTAGTTGAACTCCCTTTCAGTTATGGTCTTTATCACTGCTTATACGATTTTAACAATGGACCACCTAAAATTCATGAACACGATGGGAAACCAGCTCAAGGTTTTGGTATTTTTTACAACAATAGATTAGTTCTTTATTACACTTATGAAAGTAATCCTAGTGACGGGTGGGACGATCCAGATGTTCACAACGACCCCCCAGAAAAAAGAGAGGAAGCGCTTAAGTTTGGAACTAATTTAGTAGTATGGGTTTTATCTAATTAGCTTTTTTGTTTTAGTTCTTTTCTTAACAGCATTTTCATAGGAATATATGAATCAAAAACTTGATAAATTACAAAATAGAATTGCTGCCGTAGAAAAAAAAGAAAATCTTAAATCTGCACTTAATGGATTATACCTAACCGTTTTAATTTTATTTTCTATCTTTATTTTTTTCAGTTTACTTGAAGCACTGTTTAATTTTAACTCTCATATCAGGTCTCTATTTTTTTTTATTACCATTGCTCTACCAGCTAGCTCTTTTTCTTACTTTGTTCTTTTACCATTAATAAAAAATTATCTTTTTCCATTTAAGATTAATTATGAACTCGCAGCACAAAAAATTGGGGACCATTTCCCAGAAATTAAAGATGAGCTGAAAAACGCACTGCAATTAGTAAATGATAAATCAGAAAACTATTCTCCCTTGCTTATTGATGCTGCATTTGAACGAGTTTACAAAAAAACCGAGAAATATAATTTCGATGAAATTATCGACTTCAATTCCACAAACAAAACACTTAAAATCTTAGTAGCAGCGATATTACTTTCAATTGCATTGTTTGCTTCACTTACGGAAATAAGAACAGCCGCTTATAGACTAATTAATTTTAACAAGGAATTTACTACCCCGCCGAAGTTCGTTTTTGAAATTCAACCAGGGAATGCAGAAGTAACGAAGGGTGATGATATAATTATAAAAATTAAAACAAGTGGAAGCAGAATAAAAAACGTAAATTTATTTACAAAATTTGCTGAGCAGTCAGAATTTTCTGATAATAAACTCTTATCAGATTCATTTGGTTACTTTACCTATTCAATTCGTAATATCAAAAGTTCCCTAAATTATTTTGCTTCTGCAGACGGCATAACATCGCAGAAATACAAAATAACCGTTATCAACAGACCATTTATAAACAGCTTAGAAGTAAAAATAACCCCGCCATCCTACTCACAACTCCCCACACAATATCAAAAGGACAATGGAAATATTATCGCATTGCCGGGAAGTAAAATTCTTATTTCTCTTCTTTCATCCCGTGAATTAAACTCGGCAGCAATTTATTTTAGTGATAGCTCAAAACAAGTAATGCATTGCAACGATATTGCAGCAAGCACAAGCTTTATTATTAAAAAAAGCATCGATTACAAAATTATTATTCAAGATAAAAACAGAAACACAAACGCTAATCCAATTACTTATTCAATAAAAACACTAACGGATTTATACCCTGATATCCAAGTTTTGTCGCCCAATAAGGATTTACAATTAGATAACAATCATGCCATTCCTTTTACATTAAAAATAAAAGACGATTACGGGTTCACCAAATTGTTATTACACTACAGGATTTATGAATCAAAATACAGACAACTGACTGATGAATTCTCTCAAATATCAATTCCAATTACACTTTCATCGAAAGAAGAAGATGTTTATTACGTGTGGGATTTATCCCCTTTAGTATTAGCTGAAGGTGAGGCACTGACATATTATTTTGAGATTTTTGATAACGATAATATAAACGGACCAAAACAAACCAAATCACCCAGCTTTACTGTACAAGTTCCATCGTTAAATGACATTTTCAAGACAGTTGACAACACTCAGAGCAAGACAACAGAAGATTTAAAACAAGTATTGCAGGAAGCTAACGAACTGCATCAAGAGCTGAGGCGAATTTCGGAAGAACTAAAGCAAGATAAGCCACAAATTAATTGGGATGAGAAAGAAAGAATAGAAAAAGCCACTACTAAGTTTAACGATATAAACCAAAAAATAAAGGATATATCTCAAAAATTAAGCGAGACGCAAAATGAATTGATGAAAAGAAATTTACTTTCTGAAGAGACTTTGAAAAAATACATGGAGCTTCAAAATCTTTTAGAACAATTAAGCAGCGATGAGTTTAAAGAAGCAATGAAAAAGCTTCAAGAAGCTTTACAGAATTTAATGCGAGACCAAGTTCAACAGTCATTAGAAAATTTTAAAATTGATGAGGAGTATTTTCGAAAAAGCATTGAAAGAACTGTCAACTTGCTAAAGAGAATACAAATTGAGCAAAAAATAGACGAGCTAATAAAACGAACAGATGAACTCCAAAAGAAAATACAAGACTTGGAAAGCAAAACCAAACAAGGAAATCTTAATGATAAAGCACTAAGGGATGAACTAAGCAAAAGACAAAATGATATAACAAAGGAATTTAAAGACTTAGAAGACACTATGGAAAGTCTTAACAAAAAAATGAATGAAATTGATGAGGTCCCAAAGGAAGAGATGAACAAAATACTTCAAAACTTCGAGCAACAGAACAATAATTCTCTTTCACAACAGGCGAGCGAACAGATTACTCAACAGAAAAAAAATGAAGCATTGCAAAATCAGCAACAAATGCAATCAAATTTACAAAGCTTGTCGAATCAGATTAAAAACATGCAGACAGCAATGCAGCAGCAATATCAAGCTCAAATGTTTAAGGATATGGTAAAAATCATAGACAACCTGCTGACCCTTTCCAAGGAACAGGAAGAATTAAAAAATAACACTGAACAGGTATCCACTTTTTCGCAGCAAATGGATAAATATGCTCGTAAACAAAACGAATTACAAAACAGTCTTGAAAAAATAATGCAACAAATGGCAGATTTATCACAAAAGACTTTTGCAATAACACCAGAAATGGGTAAAGCTTTGGGAGATGCAATTTCGCAGATGAATAGATCAACAAATTCTTTACAAAACAAGAATAATAGTGCTGCTTCTTCAAGCCAACAAAATGCAATTTCTTCGTTAAACGAGGCTGCATTATTGATGAAAAGCTCACTTGAACAAATGATGAACGGTTCAGGCAGCGGTGGAATGATGTCGCTTTTTCAGCAGCTGCAAAAAATGGCTCAACAGCAGATGGGATTAAATCAAATAACACAAATGCTGCAGCAAGGCAAATATACTCAACAACAACTTGCTGAAATGCAGCGCTTAGCTCAGCAGCAAGAACTAATAAGAAAATCACTTGAACAATTAAATCAAGAAGCTAAAGAAAGCGGGCAATCGAAACGCCTGGCTGCTAATCTGGATAAAATTTTACAAGATATGCAAGAAGTAGTTACAAATCTTCAAACACAAAAGTTAGACGATAACCTAATAAAACAGCAGGAACGTATTCTCTCAAAATTACTTGATGCACAAAAATCAATAAATGAAAGAGATTATGAAGAGACCCGTCAATCAAATACCGGAAAAGATATTCAAAGGCAATCACCCCCAGAACTCGAACTAGCCAAGGAAAAAAGTAAAAACAAACTTAAGGATGAACTTATACGCGCAATCAACGAGGGATACAAAAAAGATTATGAAGAATTAATTAGAAAGTACTTCGAAGCACTTCAAAATGAAAAAGAAAAATAAAACTATATTAACTTTTTTTATTTTGGCAGTATTATTCGTTTTCTCTTGTGAAAACGATGCAAAAAAAGAGAAGGGAAATTCTAAAAACGAAATACAAAAACTTGAGATGATAAAAAAACAAAAGCAAGCTGAATCAGATTCACTTAAACGCGAAATTGAAAAGCTGAAAAAACAACGTGACAGTTTAAATTCATTAGACCGATAAACATGTTTATTTAACAGCTGAAATGAAAACTTTTCTCATAACTTTGCACAGATAAAGTTTAGATTGGAATGTTAAACTAACCTACAATAAATCATGTCTAATTTTCAAAAAATGGATTTTACAATGAGCAAAAAATTACTATTCACTACTTGGCTGCTTCCCATTTTATTTTTTACGAACTGCAGCAGTAGTATAGATATCCAAAGCAATTGGTTAAACGAGAAAATAACATTAAACTCAGATAACCCTAACTGGCAAAAGGGATTAAAAAAACTAGACGATAAACCTATTTATCTAAACACTCTAAACGATAACGAATTTATTTATGTTTATTTAACCACTACTGACCCGTTGTATGAACGACAAATTTTTATGAGAGGATTAACAATTTGGTTCGACTCAACCGGAGGAGACAGCAAAATTTTTGGTATCGCTTATCCGATAGGATTAAAAGATGGCGAATTTATGCGACAGCAATTCGATCAAAATAAACAAGATATGCCAAGTCATGAAGAGTTAACTAACGAATCTCTTAAGGAGCTCGAAATAATAGGTCCAATGCAAAACCAGAGATTTAGAACTTCGCCTGATGGCTCAAAAGGAATTGAAGCTAAAATAGAGAAAAGAGATGGAAATTTTATTTACATGCTTAAAGTCCCTCTTTTTAAGTCACCTGAACATTATTTTGCAATTGGAACACGAGCTGGCAAACCGCTTGGGATGGGAGTAGAATTAAACAAGCCAAATTCTCGTGATTTTCCTACATTTGGAATGGGTACTTTCAGACCACCGGAAGGGATGATGCAGCCAAACGAAGGTCAAAGAGGAAGAAGATCATTCCGTGGAATCCAAAGTCGTAATTCTGTTAGAGAATTGGACGTGTGGTGCAATATTACGCTTGCAAAATAAATATCATAAATGCCTGAAATAGTTCAACAAAATGCAATTAAATAAAAAAACATGATGGGAGAAAAACGTTCGTCGAGGAACAAGACTATTGTTTTAACAAGTAAAGAAAAAGTTTTGTACTCACAAAGATTAATAACTTTGCAAACGAAAGCCAAGCTATCTCAAATTATAAATAAAACAATAAATCAAGATTTATTCACGGCTTTAGGTTACCTTCCCGAATCTTTTGTAGATTTATTATTTATTGACCCCCCATACAATTTGAACAAATCTTTTAACTCAACTTCATTTAAGGAGATGCCGACAAAAGATTATGTTGAGTGGATTGATTCATGGCTTTCAAAGTTAGTTAGGACGCTAAAGAAGACGGCTTCGATTTATATTTGCGGTGATTATCGTTCTTCAGCAGCTATTCAACAAGTAGGTGAAAAGTATTTTAAAGTGCAAAACAGGATAGTTTGGGAAAGAGAAAAAGGGCGTGGTGCCAAAAAAAATTGGAAGAACAACACAGAAGATATATGGTTTTTTACAGTAAGTGATGATTACGTATTTAATATAGATGCGGTCAAGATTAAAAAGAAAGTGATTGCTCCTTATCGAATTAATGGTTTGCCAAAAGACTGGGAAGAATCCAAAAATGGAAATTATCGTTTAACTCATCCTTCAAATATATGGACTGATATAACAGTTCCATTCTGGTCTATGCCAGAGAATACAGAGCATCCAGCACAAAAACCAGAAAAACTATTAGCGAAAATCATATTAGCATCTACAAACGAAAACGATGTTGTTTTAGACCCTTTCCTTGGTTCGGGTACAACATCTGTCGTTGCAAAAAAACTTAACAGGAAATATGTGGGCATAGAATTAGACAAAACCTATGCGTGCTTAGCTGAAAAAAGATTATTCTTAGCAGAATCAAATAAAACGATACAAGGCTACTTTGATGGCGTATTTTGGGAAAGAAATACATTGCAAGATCAAGCAAGAATAAATTTAACCCAGAAATGAATTTTGCCGAAAGATAAATTTTTCTGCAAGCTGTTTCGGAAAAGATAGAATTGTATATCAGAAACTTATAAAAAACTCAACGTGTAATTAATAAAAAATAACCCCGGCTTATACACTCCCATTACTTGTCCACCTTTATTTGTTACTAAATTCATCTACCTCGAAGTGGTGATTTTTTCATAAATAACTCCGACTCAGATAACATACACAATTATCATTCAATAATTTTTTTAATATCTTTTTCTTTTCCGAATAGGACTAGAACATCATTAGCTTCCAATACTGTAGTGGATGTTGGGACTCCGTAAATTCTTTGTTTAACAATTTCTTCGCCAGTAGCTTCATCTTTAATGGTATAGCTTCTTTTTATTGTTATTAAGTTAAGATTAAATCTTATTCTAAGATTAATTTCTTGCAGCGACTTCCCTACAAATGCCTTGGGTGTTTTAATTTGCAGAATATTGTATTCTTCCCCGATAGGTATATAATCAAGAATATCATCGCTAAGCAAAGTATTTGCTACTTTATTAGCAATTTCAAATTCAGGTGTAATAACATGATGAACACCAAGTTTATTTAATATTTTCTCTTGAATTTTAGAAGAAGCGCGGGCAACCACTTTTTTCACACCCATTTGAAGTAAAAGAACTGAAGTTAGAATTGTATCTTCAAAATTTGTACCGATTGAAATAATAACAGCATCCATTTTATCTACTCCAACAGAGCGCAGTGCACGTTCCTCTGTTGAGTCCATCTTAATGGCATAAGTTACTTTATCTTTTATATCTTCTATTATATCCATATTGCGGTCGATTGCAATTACCTCGGCTCCTTTTTCAGCTAAGGAAATTGCAATACTTACGCCGAAATCTCCAAGTCCAATTACTGCAAATTTCTTGTTCATTTTTTCCCTATTTATAATATTGAAATATTTTCTCCAGGCAAATCGTAATAGACTGGTTCAGGCTTACGCATAAATGTGTAGAGAAAAGATATTGGACCTACTCTTCCAATAAACATAAGCATAACAATAACAAACTTACCAATTCCAGTTAAAGAAAAGGTAATGCCGCGCGATAAACCAACAGTCCCAAAAGCGCTAAAAGCTTCAAAAGAAATATCAGCTAAATTGGCTTTTTCTGTCATTGTTAAAAAGAATATTCCTAAAGTAATAAAAAATATGCTTAAACCAGTCTTAATAAGCGCCTTAATAACTATTTCATTTGATATTGATCTGTTTTTTATAACAACATTTTTCTGATTTTTTAATATCGAATAAGTGCCTTTAATTAAAATAGCAAATGTAGTGGTTTTTATTCCACCGCCAGTACCGCCGGGCGAAGCACCAACAAACATCAAAAAATAATAGAAGATTGCAGTTGAGACATAAACCGACCCAAAGTTAATCGTGTTAAAACCTGCTGTTCTGGCAGTGACTGATTGAAAAAATGCTGCATGTAATTGAGCAAAAAAATTCATCCCTCGTAAGGAGTTATCATATTCGAGTATATATGTTATAAATGTCCCGAATACAATTAGAAGTAAAGTAGTCATTAATACAATTCTGGTTTGCAGCGGAAGGTTGAAGTTTATTGCTCTGTGGCGCTCAGTTATTTTCCGAAAGTTTAGGATACTCATTATCGTGGGGAATCCAATTCCGCCAATTATTATTAGCATTGCTATTGTGGTTGTGTAAACATAGTTTGTCTTAACAATTGGGTCCATCAGATTTAACGAGAACAACGAGAAACCCGCATTACAAAAAGCAGAAATTGAATGAAACAATGATGTAAACACCGCATCCTGAGTGCTGGCAAACGACTTATGAGAACTTAAGAACAAAATTACAGCGCCTATTATTTCAACCGTAAAGGTTATTAACAACAAATAAGATAAAATTTTAGTAACAGCGCCTAAATTTTCTTCGTTAAGCAAATCGTTCAGCACAATTCTTTCTTTTATTCCTAAACCTCCAGCAAGAAATAATGCAAAAAAAGTGGTAAACGTCATTAAACCTAATCCACCTATTTGAAATAAAAGCATAATTACTACTTGTCCAAATTTTGTAAAATAAGTTGCAGTATCCACAGTAATTAATCCGGTCACACAAACCGCACTTGTTGACGTAAATAGTGCATCTATAAATGAAATGCTTCCTTTAACAGTTGCAGCTGGTAGCATTAGTAAAAATGTTCCTACCATAATTGTAAAGAAAAAACTTAAGATAAAAAGTCGAGAAGGATTAATTTTTGACTGTAAAATTTTTCTGTTGTAGCGCAAACCACCAACAATAATACCAATAACAATAAAGATTTGAGCAAAAACAATGTACAAATAAGCTATATTTTTAAGATTAAATATCCTACCTATTTTTTCTACTAAACTTAAATTGAAGAGCGATAGTATTAATTCAACAACAATTAAAACAGAAATAATAGATTCAACAATATGTGACTTCAAGTACTCTAACTTAGAGTCGGAAAGAAAAAATTGAACGTACTGATATAAAATAAACACACCAATTACAACTAAAGAGATGTAGTGTAAAACCAAGACATCTTTACCACTAATTCTAAAGCCGTATTCTAAAACAATAGATAACAAACCGAACAAACTTGAAATTATAACAACCACCTTAAGAAATCTGAGTACTTTGGTTTTTGAATAACTCTTCAATTAAATTCCTCAATTTTTTTTATTTCCGAAATAATAGATTCATTTAAGTAGTTTCTTGCCTCATTTTCATAAGCCCTGTCAAAAATATACAAGTTAGTTTCAAAAACATTTACTTTTCTTTGCATATCAACTTTCTTTAAAAAGACCTCAGGTTTATACTTACTATGGGCATATGGAGTTGAAATAGCAGCTTGTTTTAAAACGTCAGATACTTTTTCAAGCGGTAGGTTCATCGGAATTTCAAATTCAATTGAAATCAAATGTTCGGCTTGCCCAACGTTGACATTTTCTACAGGCTGCTGCAAAAAAATAGAATTCGGAATAGTGATTCGACTATTATCATCAGTAACAATTGAAGTAAAAAGCCAATGAATTTCTAGTACTTTACCTTCGTGAGTGTGAATTTTAATAAAGTCCCCTACTTCAAAAGGAGGATTGTAGAAAATTAAAAGCCCACCCATAAAATTTTTCCATAGAGGAACAGATGACACACCGATAAGCAACATCAAAAGTAAAATAATTAACAATATTATTTCTTTTGATGAACCAAAAAGAAGTGTAATTAGAATATAGAATATAATGACAGCGAAAATTATTCTTATTAAGGTAAGTATTTTAAAATAAGCTGAAGGTAGCTTTTTAAAAAACTTAGATTTAGCTGTTTTATTTAATAGATTGAAAATCCAAGTGGCAATTAGAATTAATATTACTACTTCCAAAAGAGTGAAAAAATTTATCTGTTTAATTACATCGAATATCTTATTGTTGTATTTAAGACTTTCTTTAACAAAAGTATTGGAGTTAGAGGAAGTTTTATTTGTGTTTACCGATTTTTTTCCCTTTATCTGATTAACAAAAGAGGAATCTTTCTTGCTTGAGGTGAACGTTTGTATGTTCACACTATCCTGCAGCACAATTTTATTAGGACTTGATAGGTTTGAAGAGGTATCGGATATTTTCTTAATGTTACTTGATTGATCTGATTTTAAACTATCTTGTGCTATAATGAGTTGTACAAAAGCAACAGTTATAATAAATACTATTTTTACAAAAACAAATTTCATCTAATATTTCGCCTTACCAATTCGTTTTCGATTATCTTGAACAAAAATTTATTAATAAAATAAATATTGCCGCCAACTTCAATTTGGTCTTTTCTAATTAAATTGAGAGAAACGAGCGTATTTAGAATTTCTTGCGATGTTTCGATTGGAACCCGAAATATCTCTGCATGTTCATAATCGGTCAAAGAGCCGTGCAACAGCAAAACAGATAAGGTGAGATGATAAAGATGATCCATATTAGACAATACTTTTGAAACTATTTTCTTGGGCGATTTAATGTATATTTTATTTTCTTTTATTTTTTCAATCGAAAGCAGCCAATAATACATTGCAACAACAATATTGCCTTCGGAATATTCTTCAAGTCGATTAAAGTATTCTTCTGAAAGTTTCCTTTGTTCTTCTTCAACGGATCTCGGTTTAATTATTTTAGATCTGAATCGCTGAATTTGATCTGGTATGAACTCAATTCCGTAGCCAGTTGCACTGTGTCTTTTTAGAATTATCGATTTTACATCTTTCCTATGTAAAGCATTTATAAAAATTTTTCTTTCAAATAAATCACCAAAGCTGAAGTTCTTGTCTATAAAATCCCAAGAATACTTACCAATTGAACACAGCCATAAAGTATTGTGACTTGTAACTGCCAGTATATATTTAAAAGTGTTTAATGCATCATACCCGCCTATTTTTTTAAGAAAAAGTTTATTGAGGTTTTCTAAAATAATAATTCTTTTATTGGTTCTATCGTTCAAAAGTGAAATTAATTCATCTGTTGAAAGCGTTCGTTTATAACCCAATAATTCACTAACAATTCTTAAGAAAGCATCCCTATCTGTCACGGTCTCGTCAAAACTATAGCGAATAAAATTTTTATCGCTTAATTCTGTGTTTACAATTGAATTAACAAGACTTCTTTTGCCGCTACCAGGTTCACCAATAAGAATAATAGAAGATTTTCTATTATTAATAAAATTATTCAGAACAAACTGTATAGCAGCTTGAACCTCATCTTGTCCTATGTAAAAATCTGATGTTTCTAAAGGAGTGCCATCAAAAAGCTTTTTATAAATGTAAGGAAGCTTTTCAAGATTGCTTTGGATTTGCAATACATTTTCTGTAGAGATCTCCTCGATTTTTACTTTTTTAAGATGATATTTAACCAATAAGTCATGTATAATATCTTGAAAATATTTTTTGTAGCCCCTTTTAATTGCTATCGAGTATTTTCTAAGCAGATAGGAAATAGTGTGGGTAGTTTTTTGCAGATATAAAAATAATTTAATTTTTCTTTTCTCTTTACCAACAAATAATTCAATATCCCAACTTGATCTCTTTAAGATAAGTTCATTTGTTTCTTTAATTATACTATCGACTTTTTCGTTTACTTTAGTAATAATGTTATGTTCAAGGCTGTCTATTAATTGATTTATTTGCGATATTCTATCGAGCATTTTTTCGCAGAAGGACTTACTGAGGTCCAACGCTACTTTAATACCCATTCCATTATTTCTTATTTCTTTAACAGCCGAATCAAAATGAAATGTTACAATAAGAACAAAATTTTTCACTTCGATAGAAATTAAATTTAGTTGATTAATTAGCAGTTCATTAACTTCGCTAATTTCACGAGGGAGTTTTTTGCTCAATAGACTTTTGGCTGCATCTCTCAATGGTATAGTTTTTAATTGAGCTGCTTGTGGTGTCCTGTTCTTAAATTCCAACTCAGTTTCCTCAAGCAGTTCAATTTTATCCGGCAGTTCGTTAACTATTTCAGTTAGCCCCTTGATTAAATTTTCGAAGAACAGACTAATCTTTCTGCTTGCTTTAATAGATTCAAGAGTTTTTATGTGTTTATTTATAGTGTTTAAAAATTCATCATCTTTTTTAGTTATAAAAATGGTTTCAAGTTCATTAGCTGGTTTAGTTTCATAGGCTGGTAGTTCGTTAGAAAAAGCTGAGATTTTTTTAGCTAAATTGTTAGTGGTAATACGCAAATTGTTATTAATCTCTTCTGAAACACCGATTAGCGATGAATTAACTATTTCATAAATTCTAACTTTCAACCTGTTGATATACGCTTCCTTTTGAAACAAGCCTAAAATTCCAAAATAGTATAAAGCCCAGTACCGTATTGATTGCAATGCAATTTCTTTTGCTGTTTCACTTTTATAGTAAACCTTAGAAAACCGAAAATTCTTCTCTTTATATTCATAAGTGCCTGCTGTTTTTAATGTTTCAATAAGGTGATTAAAAGGATTGGCAATAGCGTAGTATAATCTATTACTTATTTCTTCTGTAGTTGAATTAATCTGGGATGTATAAACTGTAATGGCATTAACCGTTTGCTGGTGAATTTCATCAAGCTTTTCCAATAAAATATTAGACAGAACAGGATTATCGCGTTCTTCTATAAGAAGTTTTATCAATTCTTCAAGGTCATGATTCATTTGACTGTAAAAAGATTTAACAATTCTTAAAGTAGTAAGCCGTTCCACTCCAACAAGGTTAACTGCTTCGAGAATTTCTTGAGAAGATTCACCCACTAAGTAATATTTTGCTAAATTTTTATAGTCTATCTTTCTTAGCAGTTTATAATGTTTATTAAATATTCTATTAACAAATAATTTTGTTCTATATAAAAATTTTCTGTATTTAACATAAAATGAATCCTCTCTAGCAATTGTATATTTTTCTTTTTCGAGCTCAACATAATATTCGGTTTGAAGCCCATCAGTTAAATCAATAAAAGAATAAAACAGCTCTTGTACTAAAGGCTCAAGTCGCAGTATATGACTTTCTATTTGCTTTCTTTCAATACTTAAAGCAATTAGCCAGTCAGCTATGTTTTTTTGGGCTTTTAATATTTCATTTCTTATCATGAACGGTGAGGCACCAGGCTTAATAATTGCATTTCTCAGTGCTTGATATTCCTCAGTGTACTTTTCAGTTAAACTAATAACAAGCTCGGTAGATTCTTCACCGCGTGATTGTATAAATTTACGGTCAAATTGAGTGAGAATATCGTTTACTTTAAATAGAATATTATAAAGTGAACTATTTAATTTTTCATCTGCCAAATTTGGTTCTACGAAGCGCTGTTTAAGCTTTTTAGGTATTTTTTCTTCAGCTTCTTTTTTTACTTCATCAGCAGGAATATTTGTTTTAGTTAAAGCTTCACGTTCGTCAGAAACTTTTTTGGCTTTTATTATACCTATTTTTAAAAAGATAGGTCCTATAAAAATATTCAGCGCTGCTAAAGAAGTTATTAAACTTTTAAGACCGTCACCAAGTCCAGGTAGCCGTTCAGCAATTATAATCGATAGCCCTAAGATTAGACCCCCAATAGAGAAAAAGCCAAGCCAACCGTAGTCTATCACTTCTTTTGTTTCTTTTGAAATTTTAGAAGCTATGCGTACTGAAAAAAACAGTGCTAAACCTCGTATCACAAAAATTACAAGGCCAATTAAAAGTGCTTCAGTAACAGAAACTAAATTAATTGAAGCACCAACAACTGTAAAAAATGTTATAAACACAGGAAGGGAAAGCTTTTCTAATGGGTTATGAAAATTAACCTCGTCCTTACTGTAGTTTTTTATTATAAACCCTGCAGCAACAAAAACCACTAATGTTTCTAAGTGGAGTGAGTTAGAAATTTGACTGCCAAATATTACTAATGCTAAAATGTAAATAAGCATTTCGGCATTGACATATTTGAGGTATAGAATTGAAGCAGCTCCAAGAAAAACACCCAAAACCAGAGAAAGTAATAGCTCTTTGCTAAGCTCTACGAAAACTTCAGTATCTAAAATACCAGTTGGCGAAGTTAACGCAACAGAGATTGTTAACACCACAGCTAATAGAAGTATAATTAACAAGTCCTTAACTATTGCCGTACCTAAAATCAAATCAATAAATCGTCCTTTTGCATTAGAATCATTTGCAACAACAAGAGTTAGTTCTATTGATGTTCCAAGTGCAATAACAGATAAAATTAATCCGGAGGAAATTACGGCTTGCCACCCGGCGTTTATTAGAAAAGGAATAAAAGGAGACGCAAGATAAATTAATAAAGTTACAAGGGTAAAAATGAATATAACTTTGAACAAAAGAATAAGAGAAATCGGCTTAATGAAATTTCTGATATTTGCTATCTTTAATTCCATTCCAGCTATTAGCGCGATTATGCTTAATGTAACATTATTAACGAGATTGAGGTCTTCAAGGATTTTAAGATTAAATATCTCAAGAAAGGTAGTATTAAAAATAAAGTGAGAGTAAGGACCAAAAAATATGCCTATTAAAATATAACCTATTACGCGGGGGAGTTTTAACAAAGCAAAGACTTCTCCAAAAGCGAACGAAGCAAGGATAATGAACCCAAGCGAAGCGAGGGTTCTAGGATGTATTATTGCAGTAGAAGTAACCTGAATAGTTTGTACAAATAAAAAAATGCCAAACAAAATTCCTATTATAAAAAATCTTCGTATAATTGCTGTCATTGATTTTCTCCGATTATCTCTCCGGAATCAATTAGCAATTTTTTAGTTGAAGAGTAACCAATCAACCCAAAAAATATTACGGAGACTAAAACATAACTAATAACCATGGGCGTTAAATTGTTCTTATAAACATTAAGATAATCGATTGCCATTGCACAAACGATGATATCCTGAGCTATTAAGCCCGAGCCAATTTTAGCTGAAAGCTTTTCCTTTTCAAACGCACTAATAAAAGCAAAATAACTTGCCGCTTTTTTTGAAATAAACCGTAAAACTATAAATGCAATAGACCCAATGATAAATATATTGAGTTTGGCAGGGACCCAGTAAAAGCCGGCAGTCACTACTATCAGCAACCCAAACGGCTCTAAAAGTCTGAACAAAGCCTTTTCAAGCTTCTGTGATACTTTCGAAAAATTTACTAAAACAAAACCAACAAGAAAATTCATGTAGAGCGGCGAAAAATTCAGGAAATACGCTAACCCACTTGTAAAAATCGTAATACCTACTACAGCAACAAAAAATTTATTCTCGTTTTCTTCTCGTCCTAAAAATATGTTAAATAATATACCTACAAGTAATGCAAGTAAAATACTTATTACTACCCACTCAGTAGAAGTAATTTTGTGAGAACCAAAATCTGCACTAAGAGTATCTATACCTCCAATATGATAAACCCCAAATAATAATCCGTAGATAAAAATTGTTAAACTAATATTCATTTTTGTAACTGAATCAATTGCCAATGATAGAGGACCATCTAATCTGTACTTGGTGAGTAAAGCATTGATTGCGTAATTAGAGGAGACAGAACCAGTCACAGCTAAGAAGTAAGACGCAGCAATAATATCATTAAGGTTTTTTCCATTGTAAAAAAAATAATAAAGTATTCCAAATGCTGCACCGCCAATTAAGAATAATGCAGTAACTATATCAAAGCTTACAAGACGGATATGCTCTGTATCCGATTTTTGGAAATCTGCTAATCTGAATTTTAGCCCATATATTAATCCAATTATTCCTATTGCAGCAGAAATTCCGGGTGATAATTGTTGCAGCGTGCTATTATCAATTATTTCTAAGTAATTTAAATGAAAGGCTGCTTTTAACCAGTTTGCAAATGATGGACCGATAATTATTCCTAAAAAAATGTATTCTATTCCTGAAGGAGTATAAAATTTTGTATGGATTTTTCCTTTTAAGTAGCTTGTGCTTAGAAAAGCCAAAATAAGCACCACAAGAAATATGATAAGAGGCGTAGTCATTTAGTTGTTAATATGCCTCGTAAATTTTTATAACTTTATATGGTATAATTGATTTTAGCTAATTAACTCAGCTAAAGATAAAAAATAAGATGGATATAATCATAGTGACAAATAAGTTAAACCCAAAAAATTCATTTCCAATGAATTTTTGCCAAAGAGTGGATGTTTTATGCGAATGCACCACTTCATGGATGGATTTCCATTTTTCTAACCTGCCAGCAGGCTGGTGGAAAATTTAGGTTAAAATAAATAGCTGATTAGTATAACTTAACTTTTTAAGTTGACTAACATAATAAGATGAAGCGAAAATGAATCATATTTTTATATAAAGCAAAATAATATTAATCCCCGCTGCTTATCTCACCACAAAATCAC
The DNA here is from genome assembly GCA_041538185.1 of Melioribacteraceae bacterium 4301-Me. NCBI lineage: Bacteria > Pseudomonadati > Ignavibacteriota > Ignavibacteria > Ignavibacteriales > Melioribacteraceae > Pyranulibacter > Pyranulibacter aquaticus. Next base: position 80,331 of record JBGORM010000006.1, read on the forward strand.
AATTCAACCTATACACATGTAGATTCGCACGAAAAGAATCTAAACCACAGACTTATCTAAAGACTTGCCATACCCAAGCACAATAAGATTATCAGCCGCAGTGTAAGGAGATATCATGCTTTAAGTAAACTTCGTTAAGGGCACGATTTACAGTTGGAATAAGCATGTTTAAGTTTTTACGCGGCACTTTTTCAATTTCTTTATAACTCTTAATATCTTTAACATGCTCTTCAGCTATTTCAGATGATAATAAAATAAACTTAGTATGAGGTGTTATAGCTTTAGCCAATTTGTAATCACTTATCACATCCAAAATATGTTGCTGGTCACCTTGACTTATTATCAAATCATACACATCAGTTTTAATTGCTTCCGTATATTCCTCTCGTTTTGAAATGCTTTTTACCACACAACTTGGGCATTGCTCCTTAATGTAATTTTCCACCAATTCTACATCATCCTCTTCATTATAATAAAGTATGATAATTTTTCGTTCCATCTTACCCTCCTTTTTAACTTTGCAGGACGGTAACAGAAAATTGAGCGGACTTTAATTATTATTGTGCTGCAGTGTTAAACAAGATTATAACAATGATTCCATAAAAATAGTTCCAGAAAATAATGCCATCAAAGAAGAGTGATTGTCTTTTAAAGAAAATTTGTTTCCACTTAACTAAATTCTACAATGAATAAAATATTTACTAAATCAACTTTGGTGAAAAAATGGAGAATCTAAAATCTTTTGTAAAAACCACCTTGTTTGGTGGATTTCTTATCGTATTACCAATAATTGTTTTGATATTTGTGCTTAACTGGTTTTTCGATTTCCTAACGGAAAAAATTAGCCCCATCACAAATCTTTTAATACAAACAGCCAGGATAAACGAATTTGTTGCTTCACTTACAGCTGTAATAATAATCTTGTTATTATTTTTTGTTGTAGGACTTGTAGTTCAAACAGAGATCGGCAAGTTTACATTTTCAGTTTTGGAAGATAGGTTTTTAAAAAGAGTTCCCTTATATAAAATAATAAAGGAAACGGTAACTCAGCTTTTTGGTGGAGAAAAAATTCTGTTTAAGTCTGTAGCTCTTGTTAAGTTGTATGGTAGCGACACGCTGTTAACTGCTTTTGTTACAGACGAACACGAAAATGGTTATATAACTGTTTTTATTCCCTCAGCACCAGCACCAACTGGAGGATATATCTATCATGTAAGAAAAGAAGATGTTTTTAAGATAGATTATCCAATTGACGATGCAATGCGTTCAATTTTAAGCTTGGGCGCTGGCTCAAAGGCACTTTTGTCAAAATTAAATACAAATTTTAGTTGAAGAATACAATAATCTTGACTTTTCTACGTTTACTGCACAAGAAAATATAACTTTAAGGGATGAAAGCCTGGAAAGAGAATTAATTTTAAAATGCATTAAAGGGGATTCAACCGCTTTTAGTCCCTTAATCAAATTATACAGGCGGCAACTTTTCTCCTATTTCTTAAAACTATGTGGCAATAAAACTGCCGCTGAAGACTTGTTTCAAGAAACTTTAATTAAAATTTGGAAAGCTATGCCTAAGTACAAAGAAGAAAATAAATTCTCCTCGTGGCTTTTTACCATTGCTCATAACACAGCAGTAGATTATTTAAGAAAATTCAACCATAAAAATTCTCATTTCGTTGACGTGGAAATTGAAAACTGCGGACATCTAACCAACCCATTCGCGGAGTTAGTAGCTGCAGAAACAAAAGAAATTATATCAAGATATATAGAAAAGCTTCCATTAAAACAAAGAGAAGTGTTTTTACTTCGTCAAAATTGCGGAATGACCTTCCGTGAAATTGCCGAGTTAACTGGTGAACCGTTAAACACTGTTTTAAGTCATATGAATTATGCATTAAAAAAAATTAGAACAGTCCTAAGGAAAAATGATGAGCAATGAAAATAAACTCTGTGACGAATTTGAAAAAGAACTTTTACTTTTTATCGATAAACAATTAGAGCCAGTTAAGATAAAGTTATGGGAAAAACATATTTCTGAGTGCAGGTTTTGCTCTAACTTGTTAAACGAAACTACAACAATTTTGGAGGAGTCATCCAAAATTCAACTTGACGACATTGAAGAAGATAAATTTAATGTAATGATTAAAAACACTTTAACAGGCAAAAACTCATTAAAGAAATTTGTCATTTATACAAAAACAAGTTTGCATCGACTAAAAACAAATAAAAACTACAACTACCTTAAAATTGCTTTTGCTAGTATTTTGGTGGTTGCATCAATAATATTACTTTTATCTAAAAATTCACCTCCAGTAAACAACACAAATAACAATATTATGAATTGGGACGATGAAGAAATTACTCAGCAGATAAACGAGATTAGGCTAACCATTGACGACTTAAATAACGAAGATTACGTGAAATATTTAATTCAACAGTTGACTAAAGATAAGTGGCTTCCTGCCTTGTATAGTATCAAAGGCAGAGTCGAATATTTACAACAAGAAATAAAAAAACCAACATTATAACAGGAGTATGAAATGAATACAACAAAATCATTCACATTGTTTTTAATCATTTCAGTGGCAACAAATATTTGTGTTAAGGCACAAAATAATAACATTACACCTCCGCTACCACCTTTTCCTATTACTAAAATGCCGGAGTTTAACTATATGTCAGGTCAGGATGAGCAGGAAATTCTAAAAAAAATACCAAAGGATTCAAAAGACGACCTTGAGTTAATTAAGAAAAATGATAAAACACGTTATTACAGTTTGCTGCGCGAAATCCAATATAAAAATCTATATCTAAATTATTTCTTTAACGCGTTAAGCAATAAATCTGAAACTAAAGATAATGAATTACCTTCTAAAGAAATCGCTTTAAACATTAAAGCCGAAGCTTTAGCAATAAAATATAAATCTGCTAATCCCTCAAACAAACAAGCTATTAGAAATCAATTGCGTGCTACTTTAAGCGAGTTATTTGAACTAAAAGAAAAAAACAGAAAAGAAGAGGTGGCTAAACTAGAAAAAAAATTGGCTGACTTAAGAAAGAGTCTTGAATTAAGAAACTCACATAAAGATGAAATTATCAACAGAAAAATTGAAGAGATGTTAGGAGAAAGCAAGTACTACAACTGGGAACAATGGGATTACTAATAGGCTTCAAATGGAGACTTAAACATGTTAAAATATATTCTGATAGTATCTTTCATTTTTAGTTTTGGTATTTGCTTTAGTCAAGTTAACAGCCAAGATATCAAGATGATTTCTGAATATGGAACTAAGAACAAAGAATTAGCCAATCTATTGTTCTTTCAAAACATAGACTTTTACAAAGTAAAATTTGTCGGCAATCGATTAAATAACTTTAAGATTTTAGCGAAAGAGATTTGGGACGGAGAGATAAAAAAAATAGACACTTTAATTAACACAAGTAAAATTCAAGGTTGGAAATCAGAAAGTGAATTCGATACCCTTTCTCTAACTATAATTGCTTCAAAGGTAGACTCAAGTAAATTAAAAATATTTTTTCGGTTTCCCACCTTTGCTGTGGTACGAAAATTTAATGCAATAAATTCAGATGACTACTCTTTCAGAATAATTGGCAGCAATAGCTATATCAAAAAAAATGAATTTTCACCAGTTTTTGCTTACATATTACCTTACATTGAAGAAAATATAAAAATGTACTGTGCAGTAGACCAAAGTGGTATTGATGTTTACAACTGGGGAAAAAAATTTAATATTCCGCACTACATAGTGTTTGAAATCAAATTTGAAGATTAATACTTCAATAAAGAAATATGATGTGGAATTAAAATAAATGACAAACTAAAATTTTTTCGTTTATCTATAAGTTTATGGATTACTGCCAAATTTTTTGCGAAGTCTAAAAGCTGTTTTCTTCAAATAACAATTTTTGGTTACGACTATAAATTTCTTAAATCCACCATATAAAAAGACGAACAAAACAATTCCAATGAAAATCAAACATAATATTAAGTAAAGTATTACAAATAATAGTGTTGAAGAGTTAACACCAAGCTTGGTTAAAATAATCCCTGCAAAAAATGAAGAGGCGGTACTGCCAAGTACCAGCATTATTACTTTGTATAATAGATTATTAAGTTTGTTGGTCACTTCAAAATCATCATTTTCTTTGTGGATACAAAGCTGCCGGCTTGAAGTCTGTATAGATAAACTCCGCTTGGTAAATTGTTGCCGTTAAATTTAACTTCGTAGTAGCCAGGTGATTTCTCCTCATTTATTAAAGTTGATATTTCCCTGCCAAGAATATCAAATATTTGCAGCTTGACAAAACTCTGTTTTGGCAGTTCAAAACGAATTGTTGTTTGTGGATTAAACGGATTAGGAAAGTTTTGTTTTAAATCAAAACTCAAAGGCAATTGTTTACCTTGTTCAACCACATCCGTAATAACATTAGCAAACAATTCGCGGGCATTTTGAACAGCGGTACGCAATCCTTCTACCGAAGGAGCTGCAGCTAAGCAGAAACCTACATCTTTATATTCACCCGGTTTTATTGAGTATGGACCTCCTGAGACAACAAGAGAAATATCGCCAACAATATTGAAGTTTGTTATGCCGCTCGATAAGGTAATCCACTTCTCGCTGTCCGAAAAACCATCTCCATCACTAATTGCAACATTTCCACTTGAAGCGCTGTTGTTTATCACATAAAACCCATAGCTGCCTTCAGATACTAATGCAGCACCGTAATAAATATTAGTAGTATTCGCTGTATTAAATGCATAAGAGAAATTACTCGTAAAGTCATAGGCTGCGCTGTTATTGCTGTAATCTGATTCGGGAATATCCCAATCGAGGTAGAAACCTGCATATAAATTTGATATTGTTGTATCTGTCTTATTAAAAAGCTGTGTTCGTAAAATTATAAAGTTATCGTACGCGGTTTGGGTAAACTCATAAGTCTTAAAGTGTGTCTCAATGCCAATTGAATTAGCAGTATCACCAGAATCGTTAAAAATTGCGTCTCCTTCTTGTTGAGCAACCAAGCCAGGAGAAGTTATAGAAACTGATTTTAGAGTTACAAAATCGTGACTTTGCTCATCCACGACCCTGGCAGCATCCATAACTTTTTTAGAAGAGACCCCGTACATAAATGCTCCTTCAAATAAGACACTCTCATTACCGTTATATTTAAATCCAATTCCTTGAACATTAGTTGGAAAATCATTGTAACCAATAACGCCTTTACTCGTGATTGTTGTTGCAATCTTATTTGCATTTTGTGTTCTGTAAGGAGGATTGATGTTAAAAGTAATCCATTGAAAGTCATCATATCCATCTCCGCTAAATTTAATAAGCAGGTTCACATTATGATCTTGCGCTGCATTGTCTGCTATTTTTATTCTAAATGGATTTGAAAAATTATTTACGCTATCCAAACTTGAAATTAATCCGGCATTATTAAACTGCGGATTTTCCAATATTATATTTGGGTCGCTTTGTTGCAATGTAGCTGTAAAATTTGTTATTGGCTTCAAATAATTAACAAAGCTAATACCAATTTCAACTGTTTCTCCGGATTCAAAAAAACCATCGCCATTTCCAATTTCATGAAATACTACTCTATTTGCTCTAACAGAAACAGAATTTTTATTTGTAACAGATTTAAATGCGTTAATTCTTCCCCTGCCGAGTAAAAATTCTAGACCAGGATTTACAGAATCTATGTTATCGCAATTAACTCTAATTTGTTCTGCAATTTGTAACGGGGTATAGTTAGCAAACTGAGGCACAGAGGCTACTAACCCAGCTAAGCCGGCAACATGCGGTGCGGACATAGAAGAGCCGCTATACCAAGGATTATAATTTGGATTGACAGTGGAATAAGTAGGAAAAGTAGACATTATTAAATCACCAGGAGCAAAAACATCTACTTGCGTTCCATAATTTGCGGCATCACTTTTCTGGTCTGTTTTTGTCTGCAGCCAGCCCACGGAGAGCACCCCTTTATAATCAGCAGGATAAAAGGGTTCGGTTTTATCATCATTTCCTTGTGCTGCAACTATAAGCATACCCTTGGATATTGCATAATCAACTATTTCTTGTTCTGATTTAGAGTAACTATATCCTCCCCAGCTGCAATTTGCAATTTTGCAACCCATATCCGCAGCATACTTTATTCCCTCAAATCCATAAACAACATAAGGTGTACCGTGGGAATCGCGCATATTCCCTTGAGTAACTTTTACAGGCAATATTTTGCAATTATAACTAATAGAAGCAATGCCAATTCCGTTATTTGTGACAGCTCCTGCTATACCTGCTACATGGGTTCCATGATAAGGGTTACGTGAATCTTTATCTTCTGATGGATCGTTGTCTGGTGTACCATCCAATCCGCCAAAATCCCAGCCAATCGAATCTGCTGGGAACTCATCGTTATTCTGCCAATTTGGGTTATGCCAAATATTGGCATATAAATCAGGGTGTTTCCAGTCAACACCAGTATCAATAATTGCAATTACAACATTAGGATTTCCAGTTACTACTGACCAGGCTTCTTCTGCTTTAATTCTTTTAAGGTCTTCTTGATACCCTCTCACATAAAGCGAATCGTTAGGAACTGCTGCAACTTTGTAAACATAATGAGGCTCGGCCCATTCGATTTCTTTTATTTTCGAAAGCCTCTTAACCACACTTATTGGGTCGTCTTTTGTATTTATTTTAAGAGTAGCAATTTTTGCAAGATTGCTTTCCCCTTTTCTCAAAACTCCAGCTTTAAATGTAAATCTTGTCTTTACTTCCGATATACCATTGTTATGTAATTTATTTATCAACCTAGATGGCAGAAGGTATTCGTTACCATTAATTAATGGATAATTATCTTTAAACTTCACTACTACTCTATCTGACAAATAGTAAACCTTTCCTTTTTGTATAACTCTTGTTTGGCTGAAGAAAAGGTTCGTTGATAAAATTAATATCAAAAACAATTTTATATAATTCATATTCGCCCTATTTCATTATCAATCTTAAAAAATAATTTTTGCTTCTGCAATAAAAGTTATTTCCCCTCATAAACATTATTAGATTTATCAACATCTGGCACTTCAGGTTTACCCTGTATTATGTTCTTAATCTTCTTGTTATTATCTATTACAACTGTAGTTTTCGTATTTCCATTTTTCCAGACTATAGCTGTTTGCTTAACATTTTGTGTAGAACCGTCACTAAAAGTAACTTGAAGATACACTGGAAGAGGAATGCCGCCAATATTAACAACTTCGATAGAGTTTTTCCCTTTTACTTTTTCCACTTTACCAATTGCTAAATCTGGATAAGCCCAATCGAAAAACCATTTTTTCCAGTACCAATTTAAGTTTTGCTTTGTTACGTCATTAAAAGTGAAGAAAAAGTCGAAAGGTACAGGATGTTTCCCTTTCCATCTGTTCATATATTCATGCAAAGCGTTTTTCATCAATGAATCTCCCAGCATATCTCTTAAAAAATCGTATGCACAACCTGGCCTTCTATAAGAAGCAGTTCTATATGAACTACCAGTTAAAAGAAAAGAAGGCACCATTAATGGAACTTCACCTAACGTACCACCATACTCAGAATAAGAAGCTGCATTTCTTTCTCGAGGTTTATAACCTGGGGAAAGCTTTTCCTGAATATCAAAAGGCAACGCAGTAGCCCAGCCTTCGTCCATCCATGCATACGCTCTTTCGTTAATGCCCATCATAAATGGGAAATAAGTATGGGAAATTTCATGTGATGTAACATGTACCGTACCCCATCTTTCGTTAGAAGAACCATCGTTAACCATCATAGGATATTCCATCCCACCGGAACCATTGAATATTGTTATTTTTGGGTAAGGGAACGGATAACCTGGAAATTCATGGGATAGCATGTAAACGGAATTTCTTGCAATTTCTGCAACTTCGTAAAAGTCTTTTGATTCTTTTTTATATGCTGCATCTACAAACGTCTTCCTTTTTGTGTTATCATCTACTAAAACACTGGAACCATCCCACAAATAATGATCGCTCGTACCAAAAGCAAAATCGGTCACACCCTCAGCTTTATATTTCCATGTATTTTTAGGTCCATCTTTTGTCACTAATCCATTTTTAAGGTCCTCTTCCGTAACTATCCTTACCACTTTATCTGAATTTATTGCCTCTTTGAATTTCTTTAGTATATTCTCTGAATAAACATCTTCAGGATTTTGAAGAACCCCAGTAGCCCAAACTAAAAATCCCTTAGGCATTGTAATTTCGACTTCATAATTTGAGAAATCATTGTAAAATTCTTGATTACCAGTGTAATTAAGCATATCCCAGCCAGAGATGTCATCGTAAACTGCCATTTGTGGATACCAGTAAGCTACTAAATATGATGTGCTGTCGTAAGCACCTGTACGTATTGGTGCAAGCTGAGAAATAGTATAGCTCCACTTAAATTCTAAGTCAATATTTGTCTTAGGAGGAACAGGTTTTTCCAAGTTAAATATTAGATTAGTTCCCTGTCTATGCGGTGATTCTTTAGCTCCCTCCAGTAGAATATCTAACCCATTAATAATAATTTTTTTAATCTCCGTACCATCGGTAATTGCCTTAGCAGGTAATTCAAAATCACGAGTATTACCTTTTCTGTATATATCTTGATAAATACGAACCACCAATTGTTTTAGGGTATCGGGACTATTGTTGTGATATATTATTTTTTCTTCACCAAAGAGTTCCTTTGATTTCGGATTTATCTCGGCTTTAATTTTATAATCAGAATAATTTTGCCAATAATTTACGCCTGGTTTTCCATCGATGGAGCGTGTTCCATTTTTAATTGCTCTTTGATACTCTAAAGGTATGTAAAGCTCACCATACTGCTGCGGATAAACAAGGAGCGTTGTAAAAAACAAAAGGCAAAGAAATGGGATTGTTTTTTTCATCATTTCACCTTTAAATATTTGGCTGTGATAATATATTAATTAAAGAAAGGAATAGATATGAACAAAATTCACCTACTAATTTGTTAACAGACATTTCAATAGGTCTTTCAGAAAGAAATTTTCTTTAATGATTGTTCGAGGTCATTAATTATATCGTTTACATTTTCAATACCGACTGACAATCTAACCAGTCCATCAGTTATGCCCGCCTTTTCTCGGTTTTCTTTTCCAAGGGAAAAATGCGTCATTGAAGCAGGATGCTGAATTAAACTTTCAACTCCGCCCAAGCTAACTGCGAGTTGACAAAGTTTAACATTATTCATAAGTGTTTTACCTGCTTCTATACCACCCTTTAATTCAAAAGAAATCATCCCGCCTGAACCATAATGCTGTTTTTGTGCTACATCGTATTGTGGATGACTTTTAAGACCAGGGTAACTAACCCATTTCACCTTAGAATGATTTTCCAAAAACTCTGCTACTACTTGAGCATTTTGACTGTGTCGTTGCATTCTTAAAGATAAAGTTTTCAATCCCCTGTGAACTAAAAACGAGTTAAACGGGTCAATTACACCGCCTGTTTGGTTTAAGGTCTTTCTTATTATAGAATACAATTCTTCATTTTTAACTACAATTACGCCAGCAATAACATCTGCGTGGCCATTCAAAAATTTTGTCATACTATGCAGGACAACATCTGCACCAAATTTTATTGGCTGTTGAAGAGCAGGGCTCATAAATGTATTATCTACTACAAGAAGGGATTTGCTGCTGTGCGCTATTTTGGCTGTCTGTTCAATATCAGTAATAGCAAGTGTGGGATTTCCAGGTGTTTCGATATAAATTAACTTAGTATTAGATTTTACAGCATCTTCTATTTCTGTTAAGTTTGATGTGTTAACAAAGGAAGTTTCGATACCAAATTTATTAAAAATGGTTTCAAGTAAGAGTCGGGTCGGGCCATATAAAGATTCTGAACAAACAACGTGATTTCCTTTTTCAAGCAAGGAAGTAAAAATGGTATTAATTGCTGCCATACCGCTTGAGCATGCTAACGCTTTATGTCCCTCTTCAAGCTCAGCTACAGCATTTTCCAATGCTTCTATGGTAGGATTTCTCATTCTAGTATAAATATAACCATCCTCTTCGCCTTTAAAAAGCCTGGCTCCTTGGTCAGTATTGACAAACTTAAAAGTTGATGTTTGATAAATTGGGGGTACTACTGGTCCGTGTTCATACTCTCCAACACCGGAATGAACACACTTAGAATCAAAGTGAATATTTTTTGTTAACATTTTATTTTCGTTTGTAAGTAAGCTTAGATTTTAGTTCTTCATATTTACTTTACTTAAAACATCTCGATTGGCTAATCATCAACATGCTAAAGTTAAGCTCCATCTGTGCCGTTTTCTTCAGGAACTACACGAGCAATATCTGCAATTTCATCTCCTTCAGCAAGTCTAATTAATCTAACTCCTTGCGTATTTCTTCCCATAACTCTTATTTCTGCAACTGATTGTCTAATTACAATCCCTTTTACGGTTATAATTACCAGTTCATCATTATCGTTAACTTCCATCATTGCAATAAGTTTACCATTTTTCTCTGATGTCTTAATTGTAATCACACCTTTTCCGCCGCGACGAGTTAGTCTATAGTCCTCAATTTCTGATCTTTTCCCAAAACCTTTTTCAGTAACAACCATTAATGTGCTTGCATTTCTAACCACAATCATTCCGATAACCATATCGCCCTTACCAAGTTTAATTCCTCGTACACCCGTTGCAGTTCTTCCCATTTCTCTAACATCCTTTTCATTGAAGCGGATTGCCATTCCATTTTTAGTACCAATAATAATGTCATTATTTCCATCGCTTAGTTTTGCTTCAATAAGTTTATCGCCTGGTGCAAGGTTAATAGCATTTATACCGCCGCGTCTTATATTCGAGTAAGCAGAAAGAACTGTTTTCTTGATTGTACCTTTTTCGGTGGCCATTACAATATATTTATCATTACTAAATTCCTTAACGGTTACAAAAGCAGTAATTTTTTCTTCTTTATCTTTTTGGATTAGATTTAGAATAGACCTTCCTTTGGCTGCTCTTCCGCCTTCTGGAATTTCATGTACTTTCAACCAATAGCATTTTCCTTTGTCAGTAAAGAACATAATGTAATGGTGAGTAGAAGCAACAAACATATGTTCAATAAAATCTTCATCTTTAGTACCAGCACCTGTTACCCCTTTTCCGCCACGCGCTTGACGCCTGTAGCCGCTGACCGGAAAGCGTTTTATAAATCCTTGATGCGAAATTGTAACCACTACATCTTCCTCAGCGATAATATCTTCTAAGGCAAATTCTTTATAATCATGAATTATTTCCGTTCTTCTTTCATCACCGTATTTTTCTTTTAATGCTAATAGTTCTTCTTTTATAATTTGATTTCTTTTCTTCTCGTTGTTTAGAATCCCTTTCAATTTCTCAATTAGTTTTATTGTTTCTTTATATTCATCTTCAATCTTTTTACGCTCAAGACCTGTTAGTCGCTGCAATCTCATATCAAGAATTGCTTTAGCTTGAATCTCAGAAAGCTTAAACTTTTTCATTAAGTTATTTTTTGCTGTCTCTACATCTTTTGACTTCTTTATTGTTTCAATAACAGCATCAATATTATCGAGCGCAATAATATATCCTTCTAAAATATGTGCTCTTCTTTCAGCCGCATCCAAGTCAAATTTTGTTCTTCTTATAAGCACATCCATTCTATGACGAAGGAAGTGTTCCATGGTTTGCTGTAACGTAAGTACTTTTGGAACACCATTTACAAGCGCAAGCATTATAACACCAAAAGTAACTTGCATTTGTGTGTGCTTAAATAATTGATTTAGAGTAACAGCCGGCTGTCCGTCTCTTTTCATTTCTATTACTATACGCAACCCGTCTCTATCTGATTCATCTCTAATATTTGAAATGCCATCTACTTTGTTTTCGCGAACAAGCTCAGCTATTTTTTCTATCAAAGAAGCCTTATTGACTTGATAAGGAATTTCAGTTATTACAATGTTTTCTCTGTCGTTTTTAAGGGTTTCAACATTAGCTTTAGCACGTATCACAATTCTTCCACGCCCAGTAAGGTAAGCTTCTCTTACGCCTTCGTAACCATATATTATGCCCCCTGTAGGAAAATCCGGGGCTTTTACATATTTCATCAGGTCTTCCGGTTTAAGCTTTGGGTTATCTATCATAGCAACAAGACCATCGACAATTTCGCCCAAGTTATGTGGTGGTATATTAGTAGCCATTCCGACCGCAATTCCACTTGCTCCATTTACAAGTAAGTTCGGCAAATAAGAGGGAAGTACTGTTGGTTCTTGGAGAGATTCATCAAAATTAGGTGTAAAGTCAACAGTGTTCTTATCCAAATCACGAAGCATTTCTTCAGCAATTCTAGCCAGTCGCGCTTCAGTGTAACGCATTGCAGCTGGAGAATCACCATCTATTGAGCCAAAGTTGCCCTGGCCATCAATTAAAGGATAACGAAGAGAGAAATCCTGCACCATCCTCACCATAGTATCATAAACTGCGCTATCGCCATGTGGATGGTATTTACCAAGAACTTCCCCAACAATACGTGCTGACTTCTTATAAGGCTTATTATAAGAAAGTCCAAGTTCATGCATTCCATAGAGAACTCTTCTATGAACCGGTTTAAGACCATCTCTTACATCAGGTAATGCTCTGGCTACTATAACGCTCATAGCATAATCTATGTAAGAAGATTTCATCTCTTCTTCTAAGGAAACTGGTATTACTTTTTCAAATATGGTTGTCATAGTTACACAATAATTTATATGTTCAAAAAATTTTTCCTTGTTTTTATACTTACAACAATAGTGTGGCCATTCCAAAGTAAAAAAGAATAGTGCAGATATCAGTTAATGCAAGTGTTACTGGCCCCGCTGATATTTTGGGGTCTAATTTAGTTTTATGCAAGATTGTTGGAACACTCACACCCCATAAAGCTGCTTGAAGTTCAATCAATAAAATACTTAAGCCTATTGCCAGTCCCGCTAATGCTGTCCCTTTCCAAATAAAAATAATAATTACTACTAAAACACTACAACTAATGCCTAACAAAAGCGAGGTTTTCAATTCCTTCAATAAATATTTCAAATACCATTTGAAAGACGGCGACACTGTATGAAGCGCTTGCACAGTAAGCGTCATACTTTGAACACCTACACTTTCACCTAAGCCGAGAACAAGAGTTAAAAAAAACGCGATTATTAAACTTTCAGCAAGGGTTCTCTCAAAAAGGACTGCAAATGCTGCGCAAATTGTTCCGCTGATAATTGTAGTAAAAAGCCAGGGTAATCTAATTTTCCAAGCTTTCAGCGGTGACGCATTTTTTATTTGGTTTATATTAAAACCTATCGTCTCAAATATATCATTAACAAGTCTACGTTCATCTATATCTGGTTCTAGATTAAGCATTTCCTCTGTAAAAACGTTAGCATCAACAACACCAATAAGCTGTTGATTCTTATTTATAATAGGAAGTGCAAGGAATTTATAGGTAACAAAAAACTCGCATGCGTCGTACACTGTTGAATTAGACGGGAGAGCTGCTACTTTATTGACCATTATCTCTTCTATTTTTTTCTCCAAAGGTGCTGTTAAAATTCTGCGTGTAGGCAGCACACCTACGAGCCTGTTTTCGTCATCGACCACATAAAAATAAACTATCCTTTCACCAACACCTTCTTTTCTTATTTTATGTAATACTTCATTTACTGTAAGATTTTTATTAAGTGCTGTAAAATCTTTTCTAGCCAAATTTAAAACTGATTGCTGATATGTATGTTTTTTGTCCATTCATACTAGTTCAAAGTTCTAAAGATAATGTTTCATCCCAATTTTAATTTCATTGTTGTACAAACTATCATACATCAAGATTTGCATATTTAGCATGTTTTTCGATAAACTCTCTTCTTGGTTCTACAGCATCACCCATCAAAGTTTCGAATATTTTATCCGCAGCAGCTGCACTTTCAAGATTAACTTGAAGAACAGTTCGTGTTTCGGGGTTCATGGTAGTAGACCAAAGTTGTTCAGGATTCATTTCACCTAAACCTTTGTAACGAGAGATAATGATTCCTTTTGTATTGCCTTCCGGATTTTCTTCTCCCTCTTCTACCTCTACTATTTCTTCCTCCTTAGTTTTACCTTTGGTTTTAATCTCCGCCTTTAGTCTTTTAAGAATTTTATCGCGTTCATTATCATCATAAGCATAATATTCTTCTTTACCTTTTTTAATCTTATAAAGTGGGGGTTGAGCAATGTAAACTTTGCCGGCGGCAATAAGCTCTTTCATATGTCTATACAAGAAAGTTAAAAGTAATGTTCTAATATGGCTTCCGTCAACATCTGCGTCTGTCATTAAAATAATTTTCCCATAGCGCGATTTAGATGGGTCGAAGTCCTCGCCAATACCAGCGCCAATAGCAGAGATAATAGCTTGAATTTCTGCATTTTCCAATATTTTATTGATTTTAGCCTTCTCCACATTCAATATTTTCCCCTTTATTGGCAGAATTGCTTGAAAACGTCTATCTCTGCCTTGCTTAGCGGAGCCGCCTGCGGAATCACCTTCTACAATATATATTTCACAATGTTCAGGGTCATTTATTGAACAGTCAGCCAATTTACCAGGCAAGTTAAGTGAATCGAGTGCATTTTTTCTTCTTATTAAATCGCGGGCTTTACGAGCAGCTTCACGTGCTTCGGCTGCTCTGACACATTTCTCTATTATTCTTTTTGCTATTGACGGATTCTCTTCCAAAAATTCAGAAAGCTTTTCACCAACAATTGTTTCAACTATTGATTTAACTTCACTATTGCCAAGTTTTGTTTTTGTCTGCCCCTCAAATTGTGGCTCCATAACTTTAACTGAAATAACTGCGGTAAGTCCCTCTTTAAAATCATCACCTGTCAATGTTATTTTGCTGTTTTCCTTTATCAATCCATTTTTATTTGCATAATTGTTAAATGTTCTTGTCAATGCTGTTCTAAATCCAACTAAGTGAGTACCACCTTCTACGGTGTTAATATTATTAACGTAAGTATGAATATTTTCTGAATAAGAATCGCTGTACTCGAAAGCAATTTCTACTGGAGTGTTTTCTTTTTCACCTTCAATGTATATTGGTTTATGTAAAGGTGTTCGTTGCTCATCGAGATATTTTACGAAATCAACTAAACCGCCTTTAAATCTATAAGTTTCTTCTTGCTTTTCAACTTCGTCTTTAAGGATAAGAGTAACATTTTTGTTTAAGTAAGCTAATTCTCTTAGTCTTTCGGCTACGGTATCAAAGTTAAATTTTGTCGTTTTGAATATTTCTTTATCAGGCTTAAAAGTTATTTTAGTGCCGGTTTGGTCTCCCTTGTAATTTCCTTTAACTTTAACAGGTGCTGTAGGAACTCCTCTTTTATACGATTGAAAATAAATTTTGCCATCTCTTCTTACTTCTACTTCCAACCATTCAGAAAGTGCATTAACCACAGAAACACCAACGCCATGTAATCCACCTGAAACTTTATAAGTATTCTTGTCGAACTTTCCACCCGCGTGAAGAACGGTCATCACAACCTCTAAAGCGGATCTCTTTTCCTCTGGATGAATATCTACTGGTATTCCTCGTCCTCTGTCTTCTACAGTTACGCTGCCATCTTTATTTAACGTTACAATTACTCTATCATTATAACCAGCAAGAGCTTCATCTATACTATTGTCCACCACCTCATTTATAAGGTGATGCAAGCCGCGTGATCCTACATCACCGACGTACATAGCCGGCCTCTTCCTTACAGCTTCAAGTCCCTTTAAAACGTTAATATTCTTAGCTGTGTATTCACTTTGCGGTTTTTTGTTTTCTTTGCTATCTACTGCCATAATTTTTCTCTTTTATAAAAAACGGATTGATGTGATAATATTCTCGTTATAGTATCTATTAATTTTTTCTATCATTAAATTTTTTTTAAAGCTCAGCTCGCTTCTCCATATTGAATTTTCTGTTTTTATGTACAGTATCCCACGTGAAACTTTCACTGCCTTAACGATTTTTTTTAGTTCAGGAAAAATTTTAGGGAAATCTTCTACCACACTGAAGTTTCTCATAAATTTCCTAATACCCTCAAAATCTTTCTCTTTGTCGAGTACTTCTGATATGCTCTTAAATTTACTAAACATAAGTAACTTTTCCTTGTTCTACATTAAATATAGTTGTGTTTTCTTTAGAAAGACTGTTCATGTTTGTTAAATCTGTCATAGTTATAAACGCTTGGCCGATTTGGGTTATGTAATCACTGATTTTGCTGGCTCTGTATGCATCCAATTCACCGAAGACATCATCCATTATAAAAATAGGGGTTTTCGATAATTTCTCTTTTAAGTAAAAAAACTCTCCGAATCTTAAAGCTATTTGAAAGGTCTTATGCTGTCCCTGCGAACCAAATCTTTTTAGTTCCAAATTGTTTACTTTAAATACAAACTCATCTCTATGAGGACCTACCAAATTAATTGCTCTTTTAATTTCATTATCTCTTTCTACTTTAAGAAGCTGTTTAAAATTCTCTTTAATGTCGGCATCATTTTTAACAAAAGTCTGATAAACTATTACTGGTAATTCTGTTTCTTTTAGCAAGAAATTATAAGATTTTTTAAGATATTGATTAAACTCCTTCTCGAAACTTTTTCTATGTTCAATTATTTGTGTACCCAAGTTTATCAAAGATTCTGTCCACACATCTAATTGTTCAATTAAATTATTTTTTTTTGCATCTCTAATTTGCAATAACACGTTAGCCCTTTGCCGCAATGTCTTGTTGTAGTCTATCAATATTTTTAAGTATGTTTGACTTGCTTGCGAAATAACCATATCAACAAATCTTCTTCTATCAGATGGGCTTCCCAAAGTTAAAGCATGGTCTGCTTGTGTTAGAACTACAATTGGAAATTTACCAAATATTGATGTAGCACTACCAATCAACTTGTTGTTCAAATAGTAAGTTTTTTTACTGCGTAATTTATCGTAAGAAATGGTAACAATATCTTTGGTATGCTCTATAAATTTTCCAGATATTTCAAAATTGTTTTCACCAAAAGTTACAACATCAGATTCCGATGCTTGGTTTAAGTTTTTTGTGGTGCACAAATAATAGATTGCCTCTAAAATTGAAGTTTTTCCTTGCCCATTTCCGCCTACAAAGTAATTTAGCTTTTCGGAGAATTCTAAACTTGTTTTTCTATGCTGCCTAAAGTTAGTTAAATCAATTTGTTTAAGAACCATATTTAGTTATTTAAGCGAACCGGCATTAAAAGCATCATAAGTTCTTGATTTTCTTTTTTTTCGACCGGTTCTATTATAACCGCTTTTGTAGGTGAATGTAATTTAAATCTAATTTCTTCCTCACTACCAAGATGTGTGAGTATGTCACTTAAATAAGCCGAGTTAAATCCTATTTCTATTGGTTCACCTTTGTAATCACAAGTAACTTTCTCTTCGCCGGAAGCGCCTAAGTCAACATCCTCTGCAGATACATCAATCACTTCCTTGTTAATTGTAAGTTTCACTTTTCTTAAGTTTGACGTGGTAAATAACATCATTCTTCTTATAGATTCATGCAGTTCTTTTGTTTTTACTTTAAGTAAAAATTCATTTTCTAATGGGATTACACTCATATAGTCCGGGTATTTGTACCCAATTAATCGTGTTATCAGTTCTATATCAGTTAACTTAAAGGCTGCATGTGTTTTAGTAAAGTAAATATTAACATCCTTTTGATCTAAAATCTTAGTTAAAACAGATACCGCACGTTCCGGAACAATATATTGTTGAAATGAATCTAATTTTATGTTTTTCTTAAGTAAATTAACCAACCTGTGACCATCTGTTGTTACAAATCTTAATCCTTCTTCACCAAATTCAAAAAGAACACCCATCATTGCTGGTCTAATTTCTTCTTTACTGATTGCAAAAGCAGAACGTTCAAAAGCTTCTTTTAATTCATCACCATTAATTGTTATTTCATTTAATTCTCCTGCTTCTGCATTAGAAATAGTCGGTATTTCAGGAAATTCCCCTGCATCTAAATAACTTATAGAATACTTTCCTATATCGGTAGTTAAATTTAATTTTCCATTACCTATAGTTTTAAAATGAATAGTAGTTTCCTTTAAAGATTTCACAAAATCAAATAAAAGACGTGCCGGAACTACCATTTTAAAATCTTCATCTGCAACTACATTTAATGATGATTTAAGAGATATTTCTAAGTCTGTAGCATATATAGTTAACAATCCGTCTTTAATTTCGAAAAGAAAGTTCTCCAAAATAGGCATGGGCGTTCTGCTCGGCACAGCAGGAAATATTCGATTTAAAAGTTTTTCAAGCTCCTTACTGTTAACTTTAAATTCCATAAAATCTCCTCATAGTATTGTTAAAATTATTAAAAAAACTCATGACATTCAATTTAACTGCTCTTATAGTAAGCAGTCTCTTTACAGACTAAATCTATAATTAACATTTTTATATAAATAAAAGATTTAGAAAAAATTTACTTTCATTAGTAATTATGATGTGGATATGTTAATATTATGATAATTATTGTTTGGTAAGTCAAAAAGTAGAAAAGCAATAAAAAAATATATGTGGATATTTTCTTAATATTTGGCAGATACACATACAAGAATGTTAATTTATAAAATTATTAACAAGAAACTAATAGCTTATTAACATGATATTAACATAAAATAATTTTTGAATTATTTTGAGTGATTAAGTAAAGCAATTTTGAAAGGCAAAGTAAAAATGAATAAACTAAGAAATACTCAGTTCTATTTTACTTTTTATAGAATTTATTTTTTCGCGAAGTTGAGCATCTTTTTCTATTAAGGTTTCTATATTATTGCAAGCATGAATTACTGTGGAATGATCTCTACCACCGAAATGCAAACCAATAGTTTTTAGGGAAGAATTAGTGAGGTTTTTAGATAAATACATAGCAGTTTGACGGGCTAAAACAACTTCCTTTCTTCTATTTTTTTCTCTTACTTTGTTTTCGTCGACTGCAAAGAATTCACATACAACACGAGTGATAAAGTCAATTGATACATCAACGCGCTTGGTAGTAGAAATTTCCTTTACCGTTTTTTTAACAAGCTCAAAATCGATTTGCTTGGAGCTAAGAGAGGCATTTGCAAGAAGTTTAATTAAACAACCTTCAAGTTCACGAATATTTGTAGTAATATTATGTGCGATGTATTCGAGAATGTTGCCAGGTAAAATAAAGCCGTAAGATTCACTTTTATTTTTTAATATAGCAATTCTTGTCTCGAAATCAGGCGGCTGTATATCTACAGTAAGTCCCCACTGGAATCTTGAAATGAGTCGCTCGTTCAATCCTTTTAAATCTTTTGGTGGTTTATCGCTAGATAAGACAATTTGTTTTCCTGACTGATGTAACGTATTAAATATATTATAAAACAAATCTTGAGTTTTTTCCTTGCCCATTAAAAATTGTATGTCGTCTATAATTAAAACATCCATGCTTTTATAAAAATTTGCAAACTCATTTGCAGTGTTGTTTTGAATTGATTCCACGAACTCAACAGTAAAAACATCAGAAGATACATATATGACTTTCTTGAAATGTTGTTTTTCTAAAATTTTGTTGCCAATGGCGTGTATTAAGTGTGTTTTTCCAAGACCGACACCGCCGTAAATAAAAAGTGGGTTAAAAGAAGTTTCACCAGGATTTTCAGCAACTGCAATTGCAGCGGCACGAGCCAATTGATTTCCTTCTCCTTTAATAAAGTTTTCAAATGTATACCTGGAATTTAAATAAGTCTCAACTGTAGAGTGTTGCTTATTATCATGGTTAACAGATGAATCAGATGACTGTGTAATTGGTGTGTCTGTATCTGGAGATTCTTTTTCTTCCAGAACTATATAAACGAGCTTGCCTTCTGGTCCTAAAACCTGATGAATGATATTATTAATTAAAGCATTGTGATGTCCTTCAATCCATTCTATAAAGAAATTATTAGGGACATATATTTTTAAAGTAGCTCCGTCTAATTCATAAGGTTTAATAGGTAAGAACCAAGTATGATAAGTTATAAATGGTACATTTTCTTTTATAATACTTAAAAACTCTTTCCAAATGGTGTTAGGGTCTTTGTCTGAAGAAAGTTTTACAGCAAGTTCACTCATAAAAGTTATCCACAAGTAGAAATATTAAAAAACTTAGAAAACAGCTAGTTAATTAACTTTATGTAAAATTAGTTGAAAATTGTCAACAAATTATTAACATCAAAGAAACCTAATAAGTCCTTAGAAGACAATAAGTTATAAATAAACAAGGTTAAAAATGAACAAACATTAGTGCACTTATATAAGAAGTTGTTAGTAAATAATACTGTGAAACGTTTCACAGAAAAAAGTTATCAACAAAATGTCAACATAGTTTTCGCTCCTCGAAAGCGTTGCAAAATATCATTTAGAAAATTTATGCGCAAATTAATTCTTACAAAAAATTTTTAGTGCTACCTAGCACATTAATTTTTATTGAAAATGCTCTTTTATATTTTTTAATACAAGAAAAAAATTAGAGTGAAAAATATGAATAAGATATTAATTGTTTTTACTGGAGGCACTTTTTCAATGAAAATTGATGAAGAAACAAAAGCAGCGGTTCCCCATTTTCATGGTAAAGAATTATTGGACATGATACCAGAAATTAACCAATATGCAAAAATTTCAATGTACGAATTTGGAAATTATCCAGGCCCACACATGACCCCTGAATTAATGTTAAAGCTTTCTAAAAAAATAAAAAAGTTTGTTAAACGAAAAGATATTGACGGTATAATAATAACTCATGGTACAGATACATTAGAAGAAACGGCGTATTTTTTAGATTTAACTGTAAATACAACTAAACCTATTGTGGTTATAGGAGCAATGAAGACAAGTACAGAACCGGATTGGGATGGACCAAGAAATCTGATAGATGCAATTCATGTATGCAATAATCCAAATAGTAGAAAAATGGGCGTTTTGGTTTGCTTGAATGGGGAAATTAATGCAGCAAGCGAGGTTACTAAAACGCATACAGAGGATATTGAAACGTTTCATAGTTTGGACTTTGGGGCTTTGGGTTTTGTTGACAGAGGAAAAGTGTTTTTTAACAGAGCGCCTAGAAAACTAGAAACAATATCAACAGACAAAATTGTTTCAAATGTGGATTTAATTAAAGTTTACGCTGGGATGAATGAAAAATTTTTTAAATTCTCTGCCGATAGCGGGACTAAAGGAATTGTAGTTGAAGCTATGGGCGTCGGCAATGTTCCACCTAAAGCTTTTGATGGAATTAAATATGCAATAAGCAAAAACATTCCAATCGTGTTGGTTTCAAGATGTCCAGCAGGTGAAACATTAGATATATATGGCTACCCAGGCGCCGGAAAGTGGTTAAAACAAATAGGCGTGATTTTTGCAGATTACCTTAATGGGCAAAAAGCGAGAATAAAGTTGATGATTTGTTTAGGCAAAACGAAAGATATGAAACGCATAAGAAAATTTTTTGAAGGGTAATATCTAATAGCAAGTAACATCTTTAGATAAATTAAAACAATAAGTAATTGGACTTAGATGTTTATGCCTTCCGTTAAATTTTTCTATTTAAAAAATTACCATCTGCGCTCAATTGGCGCCTATAGTATTGATGTATTACAGATTTTACAAAATAAAAAGTCAAATAAAGAGCAACTGAACTATCACAAAAATTGGCAGTAAAATAATCAAAGAGAACTTAAAGATATAACTAAAAAAGCTTGGCATTTTAATGTTGTTTTCTTCTGCAACGGCTTTTACCATGAAGTTTGGACCGTTTCCAATATATGTCATGCTTCCGAAAAATACTGCACCAATAGAAATTGCACGAAGCAGATTTTCACTTATTTCTGCTACTATTTTACCAGAGGTTTCTCCTAATCCTAACGCTAATGAGTGAAAAGTAACGGCAGTCGGTGTGTTGTCTAAAAAGCTGCTCAGCAGTCCTGTGTAGTAATAAAACTGTTGGGGTGTATTAACACCTAAATGATGAGCATTCGTTTCAAGATATAACAAACAAGGAACCATTGTTATAAAAATTCCTAAAAATAAGTATGCTACTTCTTTTATTGGTTCCCAAGTAAAATTGTTTGATTCTCTAACTAACTTGGTGGTAAATAAAATTGATAACCCGCCCATTATAAAGATAACCCCCTCGCGTATAAATCTGTAAAATTCATTTTGTTTGATAAATGGCAGGTAATGTTCATTCAAAAAGGCAACTGCTAAAACAACGCCAATAAGCCAAAGGAAGTTCAGTTTGCCGTGAATTTTTATGGGTTTTACATACTCAATGTCTCTTATTTTAGCAGA
Source organism: Melioribacteraceae bacterium 4301-Me (assembly GCA_041538185.1). Lineage (NCBI taxonomy): Bacteria > Pseudomonadati > Ignavibacteriota > Ignavibacteria > Ignavibacteriales > Melioribacteraceae > Pyranulibacter > Pyranulibacter aquaticus. Next base: position 102,772 of record JBGORM010000006.1, read on the forward strand.
GAGGGGTTCTTTTTTATAATAATAACTATCAACGAAAAAATAAATTAAGAGAAGTAAACCATTAGTTACTAACCATTCGACAGAAAGGCTAAAAAACCAAGTAAATGGAGCACCACGTAAATACATCATAAAGAGGGGTGGGTCACCAAGAGGAGTAAGTAGACCTCCGCAGTTCGCTACTATTCCTATAAAAAAAAGTATGGTGTGTTCTTTAAATTGTCTTTCTTTGTTTGTTTGAATTACGGGACGAATCAATAACATTGCTGCGCCAGTTGTTCCCATAAAAGAAGCAAGTACTGCGCCGATAGCTAAAAAAGCAGTATTAATTGCGGGTTTCGCCTCTATATCACCTGTAAGATATATTCCACCTGTAATTGTAAAAAGAGACCCTAGTAAAATTATAAATGGTACGTAATCAAATACGAGAGTCTTAAACAATTCGTGACTAAGATTATTAGCAAGCATAAAAATAATTACAGGCACGCTTAGCAATAGAGCAATGATTAATTTGTTCTTGTTCTTTTCCCAAAAATGATTCATGAATAGAGGAAATAAGGCAATTGACAATAGCATTAGAATGAAGGGAACGACAGAAATTAAAGGAATTGACACGCCAATATTTTCCATAGTATTTCCTTAAAAAAATTATTGGCGCAAAATTAAGTCATTTATTCGAATAATGAAAAGTTTTGCTGTTAATTAATTCCTGTAAATAAATCCTCTAAAGGTGGATGAAAAGTCTCGTTAAATATCTCAAACACACATTTATTTCCTAATAACTCTTTAATTTTGGTACGAGAGATTGTTTCTTGATATGTTTCGTAGCATGAAAGTGCATTTAATGCTGCATCTAAGTCTTGGTTGTCAACTGTAATTACACAATCGATTTCTTCGGTAGTTGACCAACTTAAATGAAAGTAAGTTGATTTTTTAGCAGCATCCTCAGTTAATGTGTGAAAAGCAAGTCGCTTTAAATACAGGTATCTCTCTTTCAATTCGACGAATGCTCTTTTGACCACAGCGTGAGTTACAAGGTGGTCATGAAAACCACTTATGCCATGTACTGCATAGGTTACAATAACTTCCGGCTTTGTTTTTGTGATTTCATCTTTTATAGCATTTTCTAAAATGCGCGGGTCCAATTCTTTTAAGCCGCTGTCAGGAAAGTCTAAAACAGTCATCCCCGAAAGCTTCAAGACTTTTTCTACCTTTTGCATCTCTTTGTAGCGTATTTCACCCATTTCTTCAATTGATAGGTTTAACTTAAATCGTTGTTTAGTAGCGCCGCCTTTAGTTAGAGTTAATAAAAAAACTTCGTGACCTTCTCTTTGTTGTTTGTTCATTACATGTGCAGTGCCAAAAGATTCATCGTCTGGGTGTGGATAGATATATAGAATTCTCATCCCTTCCTCCTAAGATATTGTTGTTTTTTGAAAAACATTTTTCCCTTAATTACTAGGTATAAAAATATGTAAATAAAAAGACATTGTGTTTTGTTTTAATGCTGCTTAATATCAACTCAAAAAAATTCACGAGAATTCACCACTTTGTGGGTGGATTCCCATTTTTCTAACAAGCTAGTGGTCTGGTGGAAAATTTGGATTAAATAAAAGTGGAGATATCTTAATGTTAATAGATATAGAAACGGCACTGCCTCCCTTTAGAGTTAGCCAAAAATTTGCTGCTGAGAAGCTGAAAATAGTTATGGGTAATAATCCTGTGGTTAGTAGAATGATAGATGCCATTTCGGTTAACTCAGGCATTGAATATAGATATACTGTAGTTGCAAATGCTGATAATTCCTTAAGAGATAAATTTTACTTTGATAATGACAAATATTTAATGCAGGATACGAAAGCAAGAATGCATGAATATGAATTTTGGTCAAAAACCCTTTCAATTAAAGCAGTTGATAGTATTATCTCGAAAAATAAAATTGATGTAAATAACATAGGAAAAATAGTCACAGTTTCTTGCACAGGTTTTTTTGCCCCAGGAATAGATTGCGAAATAATCAAACATTTTTCTTTGCCTACAAACATTAAAAGGACTAATATAGGTTTTATGGGTTGTGCGGCTGCAATAACCGGGTTTAACAGTGTATTTGATACAATTAAATGTAAACCAAGCGAGAGTGTTTTAATGATTGCTGTAGAGCTTTGTAGTTTACATCTACAGAATACCCCTACAAAAGATAATTTATTGGCAAGTATGTTGTTTGCTGATGGTTGTGCCGCTGCGTTTTTTTCTAATAATAAAGTTGACAATAAAACAGCAGTTAAAATTATAAAAACGCACACAATGTTGTTCGATAGCACAGCAGAGTATATGGGCTGGAAAATTGGTAACTATGGTTTTGAAATGATACTTTCTAACGAACTCCCCAAGCTAATATTTGAGTATGCATGTCCCTCTTTATGTGAGTTTTTAAAAGAAAATAATATCGATTTGAAATCAATAAAACATTGGGCATTACATCCGGGCGGCAGAGCAATTATTGATTCTTTGCAGAAGGGACTTAATTTAACAGATGAACAAACAGAACCTTCAAGAAAAATTTTAAGGGATTACGGTAATATGTCTTCGCCATCAATTCTTTTTGTATTAAAGGAACTGCTAAATAAGATTAAAAAAGATGAGCTTTGTTGTGCAGTAGCTTTCGGACCCGGCTTAACAATGGAAGTTGCATTAATGAAAGGAGTATAGTGTTGCTAAAACGTAGTAGAGAAAAAGAACTAATGGATAATTTTGGTATCGAAGATGAAAGAATAGATTTGGCATTAAAAGAGATTGCAAAGGTAAATAAGTTATTAGGAGGCATTTCTGTAAGCCGCAGCGCTTTGAAAATTCTACTAAAGAATCACAAGAAGGAAGTTAATCTTTTAGATGTGGGCGCTGGGGGGTGTGATATTTTTTTAAATGGGCATTACTCTACACATATTAAGCTTACAACAGTTGATGCTAATTTGAGATCATGCCGATATTTATTATCTAAAACTAAAAGTATCTCCATAGTTTGTGGAGATGCAAAAGCACTTCCTTTTAAAAAAAAGAGCTTCGATGTAATTCATGCTTCGTTGTTTCTTCATCATTTTGCTGATGAAGAAATTATTATGCTTCTTAAATCTTTTTTGGAGCTGGCAAAATTAGGGGTTATTATAAACGATTTGCATCGGTCCATTTTTGCTTATTGGGGAATAAAGATTATTTCTTTTCTTTTTTCCAAAAGTGAACTATTTAAAAATGATGCACCCCTCTCCGTTAAACGCGGCTTTACGAAAAATGAGCTCAAAACTATTTTGAACAAGATTGGTAAAAAATATATAATTAATTGGAGATGGGCTTTTCGATGGAGAGTTGTTGTTGAAGTATGAATAAAATTGATAAAACTACTTTTGATATTGCAATTATAGGTGGTGGACCTGCTGGTAGCAGCGCTGCTTTTTATTTGTCAAAACTTGGCTTTGATGTTTGCATCTTTGAAAAAAAAGAATTTCCTCGAGAAACTATTTGTGGGGAGTTTCTTTCACTTGAGGTAATTGCTTTTTTAAAGGAAACTGAATTGTTTAATTCTTTCCTACAGTTAAAACCGAACTTGATAAATAAAGTTAAAGTTTATGACCAAAACTCTGTTTTGGGAACTAATCTCTATTTTACAGCTTACGGTATAAAACGAGGCAAGTTCGACATGTTTTTGCTAAGACGAGCTGCTGACTATTGTACTAAGGTATTTCAACCAGCAGAGGTAAAGTCTATTGAAATTAATTCCGCCGATAACTACTCTGTGCTTTTCGAGTATAATAAAAAATTGTTGAAAATAACAGCAAAAGAAGTAATAGCCGCTTACGGCAAGAGGAATGTTTTAGATAAACACCTCAACAGAAAATTTGTAAGTAGTAAAAGTCGGCTTAACGGAGTAAAATTTCATATAAGTAAAGAAAGACTTTCATCTTACAACCAAAATACTATTTCAATTTTTATTGCAGATGATATTTATTGTGGTATCAATTGTGTGGATGATGAGATGGCTACAATATGTTTTTTAAAAAACGATTTGCTGAGGACAATTTCTGCAAGAGAGCACGTATTATATCTTTGCAAACAGAATAAATTTTTTGGAGAATTATTGCAGAAAGTTTCAGAAGAAGAATTAAATAAAATCAAATTATATGGTGCTGGGGACATTCACTTTGGCAAAAAAGAGATTGTACAAAACGGCATTTTTATGATAGGAGATGCTGCCAGGGTAATAGCACCGTTAATAGGAGACGGAATTGGATGTGCTGTTCAAAATGCAAAGCTTTTATCAGAAATTATAAATGAGAAGGTAAAAAAGAATTTAAAAAGAAATTCGACCGAAGAGATTTACAAGCATGAATGGCATAAGCTGTTCAACAAAAGATTCCAAACGGCAAACTTAATTCAACATATTTTATTTAATAAAAAATGCAGAAAGGCTGCAATTAAATTAATTAACAAAGTTCCTTCTTTTTTAACTCAAATAGTAAAAATGACAAGAGCACAAGTATTAACTGAGACGTTTTCTGAATCTCAACGAGCTAAAAATTAGGATAACAATTCCTGCCGCTAAAAGAACAGAAATTTCTGGAATTAATTGAGTAAATCCATCGCCTTTTAAAATCACTCCTCGTATTATTGTTATGTAATATCTCAATGGAATTAAGTATGTGATTGGCTGAATCCATCCAGGCATGTTTTCAATTGGGAATGCAAAGCCAGAAAGAAAATTCATTGGAAGTAGAACCCCAAAAGTTGCCACCATCATTGCCTGCTGCTGCGTTTTGGAAATTGTTGATATAAACAAACCAAGTCCAATTGAAGATAAAACGTAAATTAAAGAAGCTATCATTAGAAAAAAGAAATCACCTTTAATTGAAATACCAAACCAATAAACCATAACTGCAGTAACAATTAATACGTCCATAAAGCCCAATAAAACAAAGGGGAGAGTTTTTCCAATAATTAATTGATATGGTTTAATAGGTGAAACTATAATTTGTTCGAGTGTTCCAATTTCCCGCTCCTTTACAATTCCCATAGCCATAAGTGTAGTTGTAATAATTGTTAATATTAAGCCTACTATTCCAGGCAACATAAAAAATCTCGTTTTAAGATTAGGGTTGTACCAAAAACGAAGTTCTGGACTAACAGTGCCAAAAGGTTGTTTAGCATTCAGCATTGTGCTTTTCTGCAGCAAAATATTGCTTGAATAACTTGAAACGATACTAGTTACATAGCCAAGAGTGATAGAAGTTTTGTTTCCATCAGAACCATCGAACAGAGCTTGCACACTAACTTGCTCTCCGCGTTTTAATTTCTTCTCGAAATCGTTTGGAATTACAAGCGTCCATAAAACATCGCCATTATCAATTAACTCTGTTATTCTATTGTAGCTGTCAACATAATACTTAATCGAAAAATATCCTGAGCTTTCAAATTTTTCTATAAAGCTGCGGCTGGTTACACTTTTATCCATATCATAAACTGCAGTACTTATATTGAATATATCGAGATTGGCTGCATAGCCTAAAAGAATCAACTGAATTGCCGGTGCAACAAAGATTATGCTGAACAGCTTTGGGTCTCTTTTAAGCTGCAAAAATTCTTTTATGATAATATTTAAAATTGTTTTCATCTTTTGCTCTTGGTCATTTAATCAACTTTATTTTTTCTATTTATGATGGAAGCAACAGTTAAAAAGAAAAAAGAAAAAATCAGTAAGTAAATTAATTGTGGCCAAAAAGCCTCAATACCTACTCCCTTTAGCATTATATCTCTTAGAATAACAATATAAAACTTTACTGGAGTAATGTTGGTTAAAATCTGAATAGCAGGGGGCATACTTTCTATAGGAAAAACGAAGCCCGACAAAAGAAAAGAAGGAAGTATAGTTATTAATGCTGAGAGTTGAAAAGCAACTTGTTGTGAATCGGATATCGATGAAATTAAAATTCCAAGATTGAGGGAAGCAAAAAGAAATATAAATGTTGAAACGAAAAGAAGGAGAATGCTTCCCTTAATTGTAGCTCCAAATAAAATATAACATGCAAGCAAAATAGTAGACGCTATAATAAGTGAAAGAACAGAGTAAGGCATAGTTTTGCCTATTAACAGTTCAATAGATGAAATAGGTGAAACATTTATTTGCTCAATTGAGCCCTTTTCTTTTTCTCTAACGATAGACATTGCAATTGAGATAACAGCAGTCATAATTAAAATCATAGAAATTAAGCCGGGTATTAAAAACAAAGTAGAGTTTAAGTCGGGATTAAACCAGAAACGCGGTGAGAGATTTACTGGTATATATGGCGAGCCTCCTTTTACAGCAAGTGCTTCTTCTACTATTTTAAAGGAGAAAGTGGCAGTGGCAGCATTTATATAACTTGATACTATACTAGCTGTATTAGCATCAATAGCGGATATGAGAATTTGGATTTTTGCCTGTCTATTTGAATGAATATTTTTAGAAAAATCCTCAGGAAAAACAATAACTATTCTTGCTATGTTAGCATCTATGACCTCATTAATTTTTTTTTCAGAATCGATATAGCCAACAACATCAAAATAATTAGAGCTTGTAAGCATGTTAATAAAATAACGGCTGTCTTCAGACTTATCTAAATCATAAACTACAGTTTTTATATGATGCACATCGAAATTAATTGCATAACCAAAGAGAATAAGAAGAATGAACGGCCAAATAAAAAGAACATAGAGCATTCTTTTATCACGTTTTAATTGTCGTATTTCTTTTTTTGCAATAGCAAAGATTCTTGTTAACATTTTAAGTCCTCTAAGCCACTATTAAATTTCCCCATGTGGATTTTAAAAAACCCACCCCTTGGGGGAGGGTAGGGAGGGGCTTTCCAATAAATAAATAAACACGTCCTCCAAAGTTGGCGTAACTTTTTCTATTCTTTTTACATAGATTGAGTGATAATTTAGTATAGAAATAATCTGCTGTTGATTTTTAAATTCATCATTTACAACAACGTGGATTCGATTCCCAAAAATTGATGTTTCATTTACAAAATTTTCTTTTTTTAGCACATCCATTGCTTCAACAACGCCGTCGCACTCAATTTCAATGATAGTATTTTTTAAAAAGTTTGTTTTCAGTTCTTTTGATGTGCCTTCAGCTATTAATTTTCCGTTATTGATTAAGATAATATGGTTGCAAAACTCAGCTTCTTCAAGATAATGTGTTGTAACAATAACCGTAATTCCTTCTGATGATAAATCATTTATCAAATCCCAAAATCCTTTTCGTGAGACTGGGTCAACGCCGCTTGTAGGTTCGTCCAAAAACACAATTTTCGGTCTGTGAATTACAGCAGTTCCTAAAGCAAGTCGTTGTTTTATACCTACAGGCAAAGAAGAGGTCAAAGATTTTTCTTTACCTTCAAGATTGGCAGTTTTCAACACCCATTTTTTTCTTTGCTTTAGTTCGTTTCCGGAAAGTCCATAAATGCCGCCAAAAAAATTAATATTTTCTTCGACAGTTAAATCGTTATAAAGTGAAAATCGCTGTGACATGTAACCAATATTTTGTTTTACTTTGTCGGGTTGACTTTTAATGCTGAACCCACCAACTAAAGCATCGCCTGAGGTTGGTTCCAATATTCCACAGAGCATTCTAATTGTAGTTGACTTGCCAGCTCCGTTTGCACCAAGAAAACCAAATATTTCTCCTTTTTTGACTTTGAAGGAAATATTGTCAACAGCTGTAAACTCACCAAATTTTTTTGTTAAACTATATACTTCTATGCTGTTCATTTTTTTTGACTTAAATTTACCTAAAGTAATTAGTCAATCGTGTTTCAGTAAATTTTTTCTCCAACAGCCTTCAACAGAACAACTTTAGCAAGTTGAAAATCTACAAGCGAAGTTGTTAAATTTGTCTTTGCTTGAAGAAGAGAAACCTCTGCATCAATTAAGTCGGTGCTTGTTGCAAGCTGCTGATTGTATTTTTCTTGAATTGTTTTATAATTTTCATCAGCCTGTTCCACTGTAATTCTGCTCACCTTAATTTTCTCTGCTGCTTTGTTGTATGATAAATAAGCTTGGTAGACTTCCAGCTCAACAGCATCTTTCAATTGTGAAAGGGCTGTTTGGGCTTGAATTTTTTGTTCTTCAGCCTGGGCGGCTAAAGAAGAAGTATAACCCCAATTCCAAATATCCCATTGAAGTATTACACCAACATCCCAAGTATCCTTAAATTTATTTTGTGCCGGAAAAATTCTTGGATTAGGTTTGCTGTAATAATAATTGCCCATTAAATAAATTGATGGATACCAGCCGGAATTTGCTGAGACTATTGCTTTGTTGCTTGCATTTACTTGGTACTGGAGAGATTTTAATTCGTTTCTTTTTTCTTTTGATCGATTAATTAGTTCATCGAGTTTGTAGCTGATAAAAGAGGTGTCGATAGTTTCAACATTAATATCAGTTTCAACTTCTAAAGGAAGTCCAAGAATCTTGTTGAAGCTGGAGCGTGTAATATCAATATTATTTTCAGCTTCGATTAATTGTAATTTTATATTAGAATATAGTACTTCAAGTTTTAGCACGTCGTTTTTTGTCGCAAGCTGATTTGCTAAATAATTTTTTGTGTCATCAAGGTGTCTTTGAGTTTGTTTTAAGTTTTCTTCTATTAATCTTTTTAGTTGTTTTGCTTTGTAATAATTCCAAAAAGCAGTTTGTATTTTTAGCGCGACTTCATTTATTTCTTTTTGATAGTCATAGGTTTCTGCTTTGTAATTATTCTCAGCAATACTTTTCAATGACCATAATCTGAAGCCGGTAAATAAGGGCTGCTGAAGCGAAAGTTTTAGATTAAAATTATCGAGTATTGTTGGAGAAATTTGTATGGGCAAAGGCAGAAATGGAACAGACACTTCAAAAGGCGGAATGCTGCTTAATCGTTGGTAGGATGCTTGAAACTTAATTTGAGGTAAAAGCTGTGAATTTACTTCGCTTACCTTTGCTTCTAATGCGTTAATTTTTGATCTGGCAATTTTAAGTTCCTTGCTGTTTTCTATCCCGAGTATTAGACTTTCCTTGAGTGTAAGAATTTTATGATTTTGAGCTGTTAGGGAGACGGACAGTAAATAACACATAATAATAAATTTTCTCATAATTAAAACCTTTTTTAGCTTACTTAATTATTGTGTAATCAAGTGGAAAAAAACATTTTCAAGCGAAGGCGGAACAAGTTTGCGGCTTAGAACTTCAATTTTGTTGTTCCGCAAAAGCTCGTCAATAATTTTGTATTCGTCAGCGTAATTATTGAACATTACATTAATTCTATCGCCGAAAAGTTGTACTTCAAGAGTTGAATTTTTCTTAATTATACTATAAGCAGTTCTCACGTCACTGCAAACAAGCTCCACAATACTTTTATTAATAGAAGCTTTAACTTCTTCGGGTGCTCCTGTACTTATAATTTTTCCTTTGTTCATTAAAGCAATATTATTACATCTTTCAGCTTCATCCATATAAGAGGTTGTCATAAAAACTGTAATTTTTTCTTTTAACATATTGGCTAAAATTTTCCAAAAGTCCCTTCTCGAAATAGGGTCAACTCCTGTAGTTGGTTCATCCAGAAAAAGAATTTTAGGATAATGGATTAAGCTGCAAGCTAACGCAAGTTTTTGTTTCATACCCCCGGAAAGATGTTCAGCAAGTCGGTCCCTGAAAGGCAGCAGTCTTGTAAACTCAAGTAGTTCATTCCTTCTTTGCTCGTATTTTTTTACTCCGTGTATTTTAGCAAAAAATTCAATGTTTTCGTCAATTGTTAGATCCCCGTATAAACTAAATTTTTGGGACAGGTAGCCAATCTGATTTTGAATTTCCTTTCGGTTCGTAGATATTTCTTTTCCAAAAACTTTTGCTGAGCCCGAATCATAGTTCAAAAGTCCACAAAGAATTCTAATGGTGGTGGTTTTCCCGGCACCATCTGGACCGACAAGTCCAAACAATTCGCCTTTAGAAACCTCAAGTGAGATGTTGTCAACAGCGTCAATCTCACCAAATGATTTTTTTAGGTTATTTATTTCTACTATCGATTCCATCAGGGTATTTCCTTTTTCAGAAAATTATTCTCCCCCTTTGGGGGAGTTGGAGGGGGCTTTTATTACTGCATCTGCGGGCATGCCAGCTTTCAGTTCGAGCTCGGGATTTTTAATTTCTATTTTCACAGCAAAGACCAATTTTGTCCTTTCATCTTTCGTCTGAATGTTTTTTGGCGTAAACTCAGCTTCAGGTGAAATAAAAACAATGGTTCCAGCGTATTTTTTGTTTGGGTACGTATCGGAATATACGTCAGCATGTTGGCCTAATTTAATTTTTCCAAGTTCATTTTCTGGGATATAAATAGTAAGTTTAACTGTAGATAAATCTGACACCTTAAAGAGAGAAGAAAGCATTGTAACAGTTTCGCCGGCTTCAAAATATTTTTTTACTATTATCCCGTTTATTGGTGATTGAACATAGGAATCTCGTATTTGCTTTTCCAAAAGGCTAACTGCTGCAAGTTGTCTTTTCAAATTTGCTTCTGCTTGTTTTATGTCTTCTGGCCTGGCAAAGTTTTTAAGTTTTTTTAAGTTTTCTTCAGCAGATGTTAGCTGAGCAAGGGCTAATTTGTATTTTGCATTAGCATCCTCTAGCTGTTTGCCAGTTATTGATTGCTGTTGAAAGAGATTTTCCATTCTCTCTTTATCTTTTTTTGCAACATCAAAATTTGTTTGTGCCTGTTTAACCGCCTGCTCAGCTTGGGCGATATCCTCTTTTCTTGCTCCTTCTTTTAGTAAGTCGAGTTGTGCCCGAGCTGCATCGGCTAAGGCTTTTGCTTGCGTGAGTTGATACTCAAGTGCTTCGTGGTCAATTATTAAAACCGTGTCGCCCGCATTAACCTTATCGCCCTCATCTTTTAAAATAGAGATAATTTTACCTGTTACTTGAGAACTTACAGTAACATTTGTTGCTTCAATATTTCCGGATGCTTCAATTATGGATTGTCCATTTTTGTTTCCGCATCCGATTAATGTTAAGATGCTAAATAATATTGCTAAAATTGTCTTCAAGTTCATTTTCCACCGAAGTGTTTTTGTATGATTTTTTCCCTTTATCAGTAAGAATGCCATTGATGAATATTGTTAATGTGTATTTCATGGCCTCTTGCAATGAGAAATTGTTATTTAAAATAAAATCTGGGGTAACAACATTTCTTACAGCGCCTGTAAAAACATTTATTATTATTTGTGTGGGGATGTCAACTACTAACCCCTCTTTCTTTCCTTGCTCAATTATTTTTGAGATGTTTTTTATTATCATCTTGTTTCGGAAGTCTTCTATGTATTTCCAAATATCAGGGTATAAATTTTTTACTGTAAATAGCCACTCGTCATTTACTTTAGATGCTATTGCGCCAATGATTAAAATAAAGTTTTTGATTTTTACCACAGCGCTATCGTTTTTTTCTAGTACAGATTCTATTTGGTTTTTAATCTTAGATGTAAAGTTTTTTATCATCTCTGATATTAATGCTTCTTTGGAAGGGAAATGCTTATATATAGTTTTTTTGCTCATTCCAAGTTTGGAGGAAATTTCATCAATAGTTATGCGGTGTATAATTCCTCGCTGGAAGAAATTTTCTTCAACAATGCGCAGTATTTTTTGTTTTTGATTCATTTTTGGGCTCGATGGAAACTTATAAATTATTTTTCGTTTCCTAAAATATTCCATGAATTTATAAAAGTCAAGAAAACTTTATGAGCCTTTTGGTAGTTATTGTAACCATACAACAGTATTAACATTATTTTAATGCACAGGTAATATTTTGTTAACATTTACCTACTATATTTGAAACAAAAAAAGGGATACCGCAATGTTAGGTCTTTACTTTTCAATTATAGGATTAATTTTTGGGTTCAGCTGCTCTGCAATTGCAAAAAGGAAGAATCGAAATGCAGAAGACTGGTTTATGTTGGGATTTATATTTTTATTTGTTGCTTATTTGTGGATACGTCAACTGCCTACTATTTATGATGCAAATAACAAGAGAGGGTAAAATGTCAACATTGAATTATGAAATAGCTTTATATAATTCACCTTATTTTGAAAATCTTGTAACTGAGCTGTTTAGAATTTGTAGATACAAAAGCAATATATATAGTAAGATACAGACAGAAAAAGACTATTTGAAAAAACTTTCTTACGAAGAGCGATTAATATTGAGCGACTTAACTAAAAAGGAAAACAAGATTTTGTTAGAAATATTAATTAGTAAAAATTGGCTTAATTTGCCTGAAGAATCTATTGTTTACTTTGAAGAGCAATTAGGTGAAAAACTTAACGAGAGTGAACTGTAGTTAAACGTTTACTCTTTGCACTTAATGTATTTTACATTATCTGATTTACTTAATGATTTTTGTTAATAATGCTACACATTCGATATGATAGGTATGAGGGAACATATCGACAGGCTGCAGTTTTGTTAACTGATATTTTTCTTTGCATAATAACTTTACATCTCTTGCTTGGGTAGTTGGATTGCAACTGATATAGACTATTTTTTTGGGGGATAATTTCAGAATATCTTCGATTGTTTTATGATTCATTCCGCTGCGAGGCGGATCTGTAATTACTACATCGGGTAAAGGAATTTTTTGTTCGGTCAAAGTCGGGATGAATGATTTGTTTAAGTCCGTGCGTATTGGTTTGAAATTTTTAACATTATTTAAGCTGGCATTTGCAACAGCATCATCAATTGCTGGTGCTACACTTTCAAATCCAAATATTTCTTTAGCGTATTTAGAAATGAAAATAGGGATAGTTCCTGCACCAGAGAAGAGGTCGTATACAATTTCATTTCCACTTAGGTCAGCAAATTCTAAAGCAATATTGTAAAGAGTTTCAGCTTGTAAAGTATTTGTTTGAAAAAAGGAATTTGAGCTAATTCTAAATTTCCAGTCTCCTATTTTATCATAAATGAATCCGCTTCCTAAGAAAACTTTTTCATAATCGCCAAAAGCAACTTGAGATTTTTTAAGTGAAATGTTGTTTACAACTGTAGTAATTTGTGGAAAAAGTTTTTTTAGTTCATCTGTATATTCAATCAGCAATTGATCATTCTCGTTTGAGGTAACTAAGTTCACCATTACATCATTTGTGTGAAAAGATTGTCTTATTACTAAATTCCTTAAAAAGCCGGTATGGTTTTTAATCGAATATGGCAGAACTTTTTTTCGCTTAAAAAATGACCTTGTAAAGTTTAGTATTGAGTTGCTTAATTCGGATTGTAGGTAACATTCATTTACATCAAGAACTTTATAGAAGTTGTTTGGCACATGCAGTCCAAGAGAAAAATTTTTATCGGTTATTTCTAAATCACTGTTAATTTCACTTTCAGTTAGCCAACGTTCATCTGAAAACGAGAATTCCATTTTATTTCTGTAATAGAATACATTTTTTGAAGGGATTATAGGCAAAACGCTGACGTAGTTAAATGCTCCTATTCTTTCAAAAGCATCTTTAACTTGTTCCTGCTTAAATTTAAGTTGGTATTCGTAATTTAGGTCCTGCTGTTTGCAGCCACCGCATATACCAAAGTGTTTGCATAGAGGGGTTATGCGATGAGGTGAAAAAGATAACAATTTGTTAACTCGCGCCACTGCGTATGTTTTTCTTACTTTTGTAATTTCTGCAATTACCTTATCGCCTGGATACGCGCCGTTAACAAAAACAACAAACTTTTTGTTTTCAGTGTTTTCTGTGTTTACTTTAGCAATGCCTTTACCTTCAAAAGCGTACCCGTTAATTGTTAGTTCAACTAATTCTCCCTTTTTCACTGTGGTTCCTTTTGTAATAATAAACTGACAAATCCGATAAATTTTTCACCGCCTAATTTTAGATATACACTTGTCTCGTGACCTATTCTATTTAATATTTTTTTATACTCTCTTTTTTCTTCATCGGTAGCATTTTTAATGTACCTTTTAAGTGCATTTGAAGTACTGGTATAGTAATCTTTTAGTGTATAAGTGAGATCTAATTTATCTATTACAACAAAATTATTTTGTAAATAATAATTTATAAGCTCATCTATAAATAAAGGTGATAAATTAGAAGCGTTAAAAACATTTTGAACGAATGGCGGTACAGGTTCTTTCAGCTTAACAACTTCGCCTAAACAAAAGAATCCATTCTCCTTTAATATTCTTTTAATTTCTTTTAAAATTTTTTTTCTGTTATTTGTTGATATCGAAGCTTGGGCATATATTAACTCGAACGAGGAATTTTTATAATCAGTGTTTTCATAGTCCATGAGTTTTAGATTTATTGAAGGATGATTTTCAATTAACAATTTAGAATTTAGCAGGGATTCATAATCATTAACAATTAATTCAACTGTTATGCCGTACTTTTTTGAGAGTAAAGTTGCAATATTTTCTGATGCAGCTCCAATTACAAGAATAGATTCGAATTTCTTATCGGTTTTTTCGTAAAGAAATTCAAGTTGTTTGTTAATCCCAGGTAGAAAAATTTGCTCTTGTTTTTTCATGGATGAAAAATAAAAGTTTTTGTGAAGATAACCGCTAATTATAGCAACAGAAATAGAAATATTTTAGCTACTTTTTTCTGCAGAAAATTTACCCCAAAAAATTCATGAGAATTCACCACTATGTGGTTAGAAATGAATTTCGATATGTAACCATTGTTTGTCAATGGCTTGTGTATCGGGGCTTATCTGCGGATTTTATTTTTGTGAATGTTTTTCATTTTCAGTTCATCAGCAATTAATTCGGCTTGTTTAAGTACGGTTTCTGTTGCAACCTTTTGCATATCAGGTGGATAACCATATTGACGAAGTGTTCTTTTGACAATCACTTTGAGTTTTACTTTTACACTTTCTTTTAGCGTCCAATTAATTGCTGCATTTTTTCTTACTCTATCAAACAAAACAATAGCTAACCTCTTAACTTTTCTTTAATTGATTTTTGCCGGTCTTCCTTCGTAGAAAATTTTGACGGTAGCACCGTCTTCAACCGTTTTTGCTTTGAAACCGTACTGTAGAAGAGTCAGATTGAAATTTCTGAATGGTTGTAAATACGATTCCTCCGGAAGAAACTTTTAGTAATTCTTTCAAGTGTTCTATGCTCTCTGCCTGGACAGGTTCCTGTCTGAGCAATTGTTTTGAATCTGCAAATGTGTCGAGGAGCTGATCATCCAAATCATTTCTGTCTGTAGTTACGAGGACAGTTGGAAAATCAAACTCCGTAAGGGTGATATAAAATCATTCAATAAAATCAAATAAATATTTTTCATTGAATTCTATATTGAATTTTTTTAAGAAATCTAAATATTCATCTCGGAATGTTTTCTTTTTATGGTGTTCTTCTTGATTTAATATATAGTCATACACATTTTTTATATGTGAATGTCAATATGAAAAAGCCCGTATCCTTCTTGCCAAAAGAATTTACCTCGGACAAATTTATTTTCGTTTATAAAATTAGTTGAATTATTTTTTATATCTCTTACTAAATCCGAGATTTTCATCGAGGGTTTTAGTCCGATAAAAGCGTGAATGTGATCGGGCATTCCGTTTACAATAATCGGTTTTTGGTCTTTGCCTTTAATAATGCCGGCCATGTATTTGTTTAATTCGTCTTTCCAAGTTTTTGCAATTAGGTTTTCTCGTCCTTTAACTGCAAAGACTATATGAATGTAGATTTGTGAAAATGTTCCGGGCATATGTTCATCATCCTTATTGTTTTTAATAATGTCATCCCTTCGGGATTTGTTTTTTCTCTGTATGTTCGTTTGTTACAATAATTTCACGCCTTCGGCGTTTTATTTTTTATTCATTGCATTAATGTTACGCTTTAGGTGTTATTATGGTTGTATCTCACTTTTACCTTGCCACTCATCAACTTTGGCAGTAACGTATCCCTCAGCTTTTCGAGCGTGCAGATTAAACCCGAAGGGTTGTAATTTTTATAGATGTTGTTATGCATTTTTTTTATTTAACCCCAATGGGGTGACATTTTTTGTCCAAATATATCATTTTAATAATTTTAATAATGTCATCTCTTCGGGATTTTATTTGTTTCCTTTTGATTCATCTTTAAATAAATCATTAACTAATAATTTGGAAGAACAATTGGCTTTGGAAGAAAAACTTCAGATTGAAGCAAGCAAAACTGATGATTATAAAGAAGGAGTGAAAGCATTTCTTGAAAAACGAACACCTAAATTTAAGGGGGAATGATTGAAGTTATTTGGCAATTGTGGGAAGAGCGTATCGACTTACATTTCAGTCAAGCTATTTCAACCCATTGTAAGTCGGAACGCTGTTTCGATTAAGTATCGCTCTCATTACTTCTTAGCAGAGGGCTGTCTCAAAAGTAAAATTTTTTAAATAATAGCCCACAGATAAACACGGATTTAACGGACTTCCACAGATTTTTTATTTGAATCATTACTTTTGAGACGGCCCCTTACGTTTACTTGATAAGTAGCATTTTCCTCACAAACGTTTTATTTCCGGCAGTAAGTCTGTCCGAATGGATCGCTATGCGATAAAAATATATTCCGCTCGGTAATTCCGATGCATCAAACTGAATTTCATATCTTCCAGCAGGCTTATTTTCATCTACAAGCACTGCTATTTCTCTGCCGAGCACATCATATACTTTCAACGTTACATAACTTGCCTCTGGCAAACTGAAGCTGATTTTTGTCGTTGGATTAAACGGATTGGGGTAATTCTGTTCAAGTGTGTAGTCGGTTATTTCTTCTGAATAAGGCTTTGCTTGAACTGAATCCAGTGATGATTTTGGTAAGCCCGTCAGATCACGGTAAGCCGAAGCTGTATAACCTCTTGAATCGGTTACATCTACACGTAAAATATGATAGTTGTCGCAAATATTCATTTGCAATGTTTGATCGGTACCAGCTTCAAGCCAGGTATCCCAAAGAGCATTAGGTTGAATTCTGTCAGTCCGTTCAGATAATGAATTATTCCCTCTTGTAAGCATGTAGTACCATTGATAAGTATATGGAGGAAATCCACTGTGACCATAGGCCGTCCATGTGCTAAGTGAACATGGTGGTGTGTAAGGACCTGTAATAGAAGCCCATAGATGCGGTATAAAGTTAGCGATTATTGTGCTATGCTCTGTTGGATAAACTGTGGTAGTACGCTGTGAATCTCCGTTACTCCAATTGTAAAAGACATAACTTTCACCGGCGTAGGTCTGATCAATTGCAGTTGCAGTAATAGAGTTTTGTTCTACAACTTGAAAGGAAGAAGTGGGAGAAGTGTACTGAGTTCCGCCAACATTTATAACTCCACCGTTGCCACCGCCATTGAAATTGTTTTGGAAAGAGATGTTGCAAACCTTGCGCAATCCAGCTATCACCTTAGTATTCAGATCGGAACTCTGGACTGAGTAAGAGGTGTTTTGTGAACTACTGAACTCACTATGACCTCCACCGCTTGGCTCACTGTACCACACACTGTTATTAGTTCCACTATTATTCCAAATCCAATGATAGCCATTATAATCCTGTTCAATAGCACCTATTGATACATTATCTCCTACTGTTGACGTTCTTCTTACTGGCGAAGGTCTGTTACCATCAACATATATCATTCCGCCACCAAAAATGTTTTCTATACTTATTTGAAATTTACAATTAACTGTAAATTGAACAGTTTGATGAATTACAGGATCGTAGCAGTTTAGTGTTTTACAATTTATGCTTAAAAGCGAAAATTGTACCGAATGTGTACCTCCAGTAAAATTTATTGTGTAAGAACTTGGGGTTGATGGACCATGACAAAGATCATTGTTTATAACAACTCCATCTACTGCAATTATTAAACCTGGGTAACATAAACCACGCAAATTAGAATAACTAAATGAATAGGTAGCAGCAGCAACCGAATTACCATATGGAATAGTAACAACCATAGGCCCTGAATAAGTAAATGATTGAGCAAAACTTGATTTCATAATGTAAGTAAATATTATTAATAAAAAATAATATTTAGTTTTAAACATGACTAATCTCCTTGATTAATTTTTATATTTTAGGCATGTTTGTGCTGCAAATAAAAAGGCGAAGCGATATACTTAGCGTAAGGTGATCGGCCTAGCTTTTTATTTGCAGAAGGGAAAGATGTGCCCGCATCTTTCCCCTCATATTTTAATTTTGATTGATCTCCCCCTCCTATTTTAGTTTTCCATGTAAAATATAGTCCACATTATCGAGTGTATGACAAATAAAAAAAACGTCTCTATCAAAGATTTGACCCGCAATAATGTTACCATTTGCTGTGTAAATATTAACTAAATCTTTACCATTGTAATGGCCAAGATTCCAACCATAATTTGCTGTAAAAAAATCCTTGATTGTACGTCCCCACAAACTACCCGCGTAATTTGTTCCAGTTAAGTCAAGGACTTCGTTCAATCCCCCTGAGCTGTATTCATATACTTTACTATTGGTATCTACGTAGAGTCTATTATTGAGGATCCCAATATGAAAATACATTTTGCTGTTACTTATTAGGGTGAGTTTTTCATCTTTTAGTTTATATAATCTGCACGGTTCGTCAAGATCAAAAAAATTTCTTGCTGTTATTATCACCTGGCTGGAGCTAAAAAAATTTCTTAAAAACATAACACTGACAAAATATTCTTTTATCTGTGGAGTATTCAAAATTTTCCATTTACCTGCAGTATAATGAACAATTATGCCTGTGTAATCTCCATCAGCTTTTTCTGCTATACCAACAGCATACATATTATTTTCATAGCCGTATATATCTTCAAAGAGAATCCTCTGGTAGCCTTCGGGAACTATTGTAGTGTCCTTAAACCATTTCGTTCCGTCATATTTCCAAATATCACTTATTGTTGTTACCATCCATATTTCCGAACTTGATATTCCCCAAATTCCTATGGGTGTTGCAAATTGGTCTAGCAGGTAATTGGACCACTTACTGCCATCATAGTGCCAAACCTTATTTTTGTAAGTAGCGGCATCTCCAACCACCCAAAGATCGCTTGGTGACGAACCCCAGATACCGCTTAAAAACTGAAAGCCAAATTCATCAGCACGAAGTGTATCTCTTGTCCACACATAATCTCTTCTTCCTGGTTGTGGTTCGGTTATTCCTTCTCCACAGGAATTAATTATTACTGTGATTACTATCAGAATTGTTCTTATAAGGTTTTTCATACGGTTTGCAAACGCTTATTTCTCTTTGCCTTATACATTAAAATAGTTTTAATAAAATAATAACATTTAGAAAAAAAAAAATCAACTCCTTTATTAAAATTTTATTTACTCAATATTTTGTTAATAACTATTTGTTATGAAATATTTTTTTATAACTCATCCAATATTCATCATACTCCCCTTGAAGAGTCTGGCGAACATCTCTTTATAAAAGGAGAAACAACAAGGGAATGAGTTGAATCTTATCTTACACTTAGAAAGTGCAGAAGTATTAGATATAATCCTACTTGCAGAAGGCAATTGCTCGGTTTACAAATAATTACAGAATAAAAAAATTTAATGCAAAATTTAGGTTAACATTGCACGATGAGAATATCTGTTACCTCCTACCAATATCATATCTGTTCAAAATAATTTTTATATCGTCACTACGTGGTATGTTGGGATTATTTCTTTCTTTTATTAAGCATAGCCTTTTCTTAAATTATTATTGTTAATTGTTGCTAAATAAACATAGAGTCAGTATGAAAAAAATAATATACAGCATAGCAATAATGATTTTACTAACAGCCTGCGGAGAAAAAATAATGCACAAAGCTGATTTAGTTTTATTGAATGGAAAAATTGTAACTATGGACGATAATAATCCCGAAGGAGAAGCTCTTGCTATAAAGGGAGATAAAATTTTGGCGGTCGGTTCAGCAGACGAAATTAAGGAATACATTGGCGATTCAACCAATGTTATTGACCTTAAAGGAAAATTTGTGATGCCAGGCTTCATCGAAAGTCACGCGCATTTTATGGGTCTCGGTGAATTTAAAATGAATCTCGACCTTACGCATGCAAAAAATTGGGATGAAGTAATTGCTGAAGTAGCAAAAGCTGCCGAGAACTCACGTCCCGGAGAATGGATTTTAGGCAGAGGGTGGCACCAAGAAAAGTTTGATCCCAAACCCGAACCCAGTGTAGAAGGATACCCCGTTCATAATGAGCTGAGCAGAGCCGTTCCAAATAATCCGGTAATCTTAGAGCATGCAAGCGGACACGCAGTTTTTGCAAATGCTAAAGCAATGGAACTTGCTGGGATAAATAATTCAACGCTGAATCCAAATGGAGGCAGAATTGTGCGTGACAGTCTTGGTAATGCAATAGGAGTGTTTGAAGAAAATGCAGCAGATCTTATTTATAATGTATATCAAGAATACAGAAATAAAAAGACACCACAGCAGATACGGAATGAACGCGTCAAACAAATTCAGCTTGCATCCCAAGAATGCCTTTCGAAAGGAATAACATCTTTTGTAGATGCTGGTGAACCTTTTGAAATAATCGATCTTATGAAAGAATTGGTTGATTCAAATAAAATTCCCATTAGACTTTATGTGATGATCAACGATTCACTAAAATATTTGAAGTCAAGATTGAAGGATTATAAAATAATAGGGGCAGGCAATTATCACTTAACAGTAAGGTCGATAAAAAAATATGTTGATGGTGCACTTGGATCGCGCGGCGCATGGATGTTAGAGCCTTATTCTGATTTACCAAATTACTTTGGCTCAAATGTCACACCAATAAATGAATTAAAACAAACAGCCGAACTTGCAATTAATAACGATTTCCAAGTTTGCATTCATGCTATTGGCGATAGAGGAAATCGTGAAGTGTTGAATCTTTATGAAAATATTTTTAATGAACATCCCAATAAAAAAGATTTACGTTGGAGAATTGAACATGCACAAAACGTAACTCCTGAAGATGTTCCAAGATTTGCTAAACTTGGCGTCATCGCTTCAATGCAAACATGTCACTGCACTTCCGATGCGGTCTTTGTGATTGAAAGAATTGGAGAGAATCGTGCAAAGTCAGAGGCTTATGTTTGGCGAAAATTAATTAACAGCGGTGCTTTAATTTGCAATGGAACAGACGCACCAGTAGAAGATGTTAACCCAATTCCAAATTTTTATTCTGCTGTTACTCGAAAAACTTCAGACGGCAAGGCGTTTTTCCCCGAAGAAAAAATGACAAGAATAGAAGCGTTGAAATCATATACAATAAACGGTGCTTATGCTTCTTTTGAGGAAAATATAAAAGGCTCGTTAACCCCAGGAAAGCTTGCTGATATTGTTGTTCTTTCAAACGATTTGTTGAATTGCCCCGAAAATGAAATACAGAATACAAAAGTAATGTATACTATAGTTGGCGGGAAAGTTTTGTTTAGTGCGAACGATAAGCAATGATGTTAGTTACCTAAGCAAAATTAGTTTGTTAACTTTATATAACTTATCAAAAGTAAGTTTATTATCCTGATTGAGGAAAGTAATTTTATAGAAATAAACGCCGCTCGGCAGACCATCTGCATTAAAGTTGACTGAATAGGAGCCTGGAGATTTGTTGTCGTCAACAAGTCTTCGGACTTCTTTTCCAAGAATATCATAAACGATAAGAATTACATGAGCTGCTGCAGGTAGTTCGTATCTAATTTTGGTAGTAGAATTAAAAGGATTGGGATAGTTTTGGTACAGCGCGTAATTTTCATAAAGGGTATTGTTAGCTGGATGCTGTTGGTGAGGAATTGTTAATTTTCCGGAGGTCATTTCGTAAACAAAGTCGTTGTAAAATAAAGCAGCAACTTCAGCATTGTATCTTAGTTTAGTAATACTATCTAAATGGTTCAAGCCTATTCCTCCCACTTGAGCAATTACGACCTCGGCGGTATCATTTAATTTTAAGCTGAAGGGTCCTGTCACTAACCACATTCTTCTATCACCTGCGCCATCATATATTCCATCAATTGGACCCGTCCCGATTACCGGGTCGCCATCAAGCATGTAAACACCATCTGGTGTATAATCTGTCCCATCAGAAGAGAAAGGAAGTGAATTAGGGTAACTAGGCATTGGCCTAAATCCTCTCATCATATTATAGAATTCTAAAGTACCATTATAACTGTGTGTTGGGTCACTCCAAGAACCCCCGGTACGATGAAGCAGTGCTGCTGTAAGCGGTTTTGAATTAAAATATTTATATCCTTTTCGCCACTTGAAATTAATTATTGCAGAGTCAGATAAATTATTTGTCTTATGAGATACACCTTGCAAAATTACATAACCTATTGCAGGAGGTGCTGAAAGGTATTTGCTGTATTCCTTATCATAATCATTGGAATTGTAAGAATACCCCATATTTAAGGAAGTATCACAACCTATGAAATCATCCGCAGAATAACCGAGGTCTGTATCAACCCATTGACAAATGTACATACTGTCAATTTGTGCATCTGGGGAGTGGAGGAAAGTCCTTTATAAATTATGTTTACTTTTTTGAAAATAACATTGCTGAGAATGCCAGAAGGATAATATGCCCAGTATGTTTCGCTAACTTCTAAACCTATAGGTGGCGATTTCCATAAAGAAAACTCTTTTCCATCGGAATATTTAATAAACAAAGTTTGCACCGCTCCAGGTACACCGGGAACATCTATATCCTGTTCGTATATTCCATTGTTATTTTTGTCATAGAACGGTGCGCCTTCTTCTGCTGGCCATTCGTTCCAATCTTTTTCGTACTGTTTGTAAATTGTTTGAATATCCTCATCAGTAACTTGATTTCTGGATTTATGGAAAAAGTCTGCAGCGTCATCGACAAGGTTAATATTGGAAAAGTAATCTGATCTTACTCTATATAAACGCGTAAGCGGAATATTATTGCTCCAGTACTCGTTTCCCGCAACTCTAACAACGGTATCTCGTCCGTCGTGGACAAGTCCACCCCAAATAATTCCTTCGGAAAAAATAACCCCCACATTAATGCCTTTAGGATAAGAGCCGTTCCACGAATTACTGACAACCCAATCATGAAAGCCGTCATCTCTGACCCATGAAGTAATATTCCCAGAATTGATTATACTTTGGCGGGGGTTTTGCGCAGTGATAATAGAACAATATAAAGTTGCAAGAAGAAATATCTTAAGCAGAGATTTCATTTTCATTTCAATTTTTGTGAAACGAAATGAATTACAAAACAATCTAATTTTTTATGATACAAATATCAATTCAAATATTTTGAAATGCACCAAAAGGGGGCGGATACTCTAAGTTTTCAATTGGGCTGTAAAAAATAAGCTAAAGCTTGAAAGTAGCACTGAAAATAGAGATATCATCTTTCCCCCAAATTGAGATAAAAATTCCATCTTTTTGCAAACGAATTAACCCCAAAATTTTCATTACATTGACAGACGACAAAAAGTAATTTTTAGCGAGGGAGATTCAACCGCACTAATTGTCAGAACTCATGAAATCTCAGCGTCTCAGCGTCTCGGCGGTGAAAAAAACGCAGAGGCACAGAGTTCCACTTTTAATTCTTGAATGTTGGAATCACAAATAGAACTGGTCACATTGCGGTAAGATTAATATCGCCCTGATAGGGGTTCATTTTTTATTTCAACCATAATTTTGCTCTACCAGGGTCTTAAGAACTCTTAGCAGTCTAAAGAAGCAATTCCCATAGCACTTTTTCATCGTCAATTATTAGAATGGTTCCTTTTGTCATTTTAAATAAAAAGGACAATTTGTCAAAATAATTTTACTTTATTAGGTTTAATTGACAAGTTTACTCAAAACTAAAAATAGTTACATATTTATTGAAGTAACCAATTTTAAAAGTGTTATAAGAAGAAGTTTTTTATGGAAGATAAAGAAGTTAAAAAGGCAGTAGTTGGTGTTATAGGTTCCGGTACTATGGGAACAGGTATCGCACAAGCTGCTGCAGTTTCCGGGTATAAAGTAATCCTGTTCGATTCAAATAAAAATGCGTTAGATAAGGCGAGACAATCCCTACTGTCTATTTTAATTAGATTGGAAGAGAAAGGAAAATTAAGCGGCGAAAGGGCAGCTGATATTTTTTCTAGAATTTATTTTGCAAAATCTTTAACAAAATTTAACGAGTGTGGAATTGTAATTGAAGCTGTAGTCGAAAGTCTTCCCGTTAAAAAAGAACTTTTCTCTCAACTTGAAAATACAGTCCGGA
Source organism: Melioribacteraceae bacterium 4301-Me (assembly GCA_041538185.1). NCBI lineage: Bacteria > Pseudomonadati > Ignavibacteriota > Ignavibacteria > Ignavibacteriales > Melioribacteraceae > Pyranulibacter > Pyranulibacter aquaticus. Next base: position 127,075 of record JBGORM010000006.1, read on the forward strand.
AAGAAACTATACTTGCAACAAACACATCATCACTCTCAGTCACCGAAATTGCTTCTGCTTGCAAAAATCCCGAAAGAGTAATTGGAACTCATTTTTTTAATCCTGCACCGCTTATGCCACTGGTCGAAATTATTCCGGGAGAAAAAACTTCAAGGGAATTCACAGAAAAGACTAAAAAGATAATTAACGATTTTGGGAAAACTATAGTTGTTTGTAAAGATTCGCCTGGATTTATTGTTAATAGAATTGCAAGACCGTTTTACGGTGAAGCACTTAAAATTCTTGAGGAAGGAACTGTTGATGTTGCCACAATTGATTTCGCAATGAAAGAAATCGGAAAATTTAAAATGGGTCCTTTTGAACTGATGGATTTAATCGGGAACGACGTTAATTATAAAGTAACTGAAACAATCTATCAACAGTTTAACTATGAACCACGATTTGAACCCTCTTCAATTCAGCGAAAATTAGTTGAAGAGGGAAAACTTGGCAAAAAAACGGGAGTTGGTTTTTACAATTATACTTATGGTCAAGAAGTTCCAACGATTGCTATGGATAAAAATCTTTTGGAAGAAATATTTTTTAGAATTCTTGCTATGTTAATAAATGAAGCCGCTTATGCAATTTATGAAAAAATAGCCTCTGTTGAAGATATCGATTTAGCGATGACGATGGGGGTAAATTATCCTAAAGGATTATTAAAATGGGCTGATGAAATAGGCGTTGAAAGAATTGTAGACAAATTAAATTTGCTTTATGATAAGCACAAAAACAGAAGATATGTTGTTTGCCCCCTACTTGTTTCAATGGCTAAAGAAAGGAAGAAGTTTTATGAATAAGCAGCTAACAGCGGAAAAGGCAATTGAGAAAATGCTGAAGAGTGATAAATTCAGTCGATGGCTAAGAGTAAAAATAGTGGAGTCAAAAAAAGGCTATTGCAAGTTAGAAATGAAAGTACGAAAAGAGATGATGAATGGTTTTAATATTGTGCATGGAGGAGTAACATTTTCACTTGCCGATAGTGCTCTTGCTTTTGCGTCAAACAGCTATGGCAAGGTTGCGGTTGTAATAGAAAATAATATTTCTTTTGTTAAACCCGTAAGAGAAAATGATATACTTATTGCAACAGCCGAAGAGCAAAGCAGAAATAATCATTTAGGGGTTTATAGTGTTGAAATCACAAATCAAAAAAATGAGAAAGTTGCAGTGTTTAAGGGAACTGTTTATATAACAAACAAGAACATTCTATAAAAGACTAAAAGTCTTAATGTAATTAGTAAGAAAAATAGAAAGGCAAATAAATGAAAATTATTTCCGAAGCATATATAGTAGATGCAGTTCGTACGCCAATTGGGAAATTAGGAGGTGCTTTATCCACAATTCGTGTTGACGATTTGGCTGCAATTACATTAAAAGAAATATTAAAGAGAAATCCAACAATAGATTCAGCACAAATTGATGAAGTTTTTTTAGGATGTGCAAATCAAGCTGGTGAAGATAATAGAAACATTGCGCGTATGTCTTTGCTATTAGCTGGAATACCGTCAAGTGTACCTGGACAAACGATTAATCGCTTGTGTGCTTCTGGAATGGATGCAGTTATAAATGCAGCGCGAGCAATTTGGGTTGGTGATGGTGATTTGTTTATTGCAGGCGGCGTTGAAAACATGACTCGCGCACCACTTGTAATGTCTAAAGCTGAAAAAGCTTTCTCTGGGAAAATTAACATTTACGATTCATCTTTGGGCTGGAGGTTTATTAATCCAAAAATGCAGGAGATGTACGGTACAGAATCTATGGGCGAGACTGCCGAAAATCTTGCCGAGAAATATAAAATTTCAAGAGAAGCTCAAGACGAGTTTGCTTATAATTCACAGATGAAAGCTGCAGCTGCTATTAAATCGGGCAGATTTGCAAAAGAAATTATACCAATTGAAATTTCACAAGGGAAAGGTGAATCTTCCCTTTTTGAAAACGATGAGTTCGTTAAACCAAATACAACAAAAGAAATTTTAGCTGCATTAAAACCTGCCTTTAGAAAAAACGGGACTGTAACCGCTGGGAATTCCTCCGGCTTAAATGACGGGGCATGTTCGCTAATTATTGCCTCTGAAAAAGCAATTAAAAAATTTGACTTAAAGCCTAAGGCAAAAATTGTTGCTAATGCTGTCACCGGCGTCGAGCCGCGTATTATGGGAATTGGTCCAGTTGATGCAACTTCGAAAATCTTATCAAAAACAAAAATGAAATTAGATGACTTTGATGTTATAGAAATAAACGAAGCTTTTGCAGCACAAATGCTTGCAGTGTTATTTGAATTGAAAATTAAACCAGATGATGAAAGATTAAACCCTAACGGTGGTGCAATTGCTTTGGGACACCCGCTGGGAATGAGCGGCGCTCGTCTTATCCAAACAGCAATGATTGAACTAAACGAAAAAAATAAAAAGTATGCCCTCTGTACTTTGTGCGTTGGAGTGGGACAAGGAGTTGCAGTAGTTTTGGAAAGAATTTAGTTCAATAACAATTTAATCATATCTGTCCAATATATTTTTTATTTGTCCCAAAAGGGACTTAATCTATTTCTTTGTTCTTTATCCTATAAATATTTTGTTCTGAGGGGACAATAAAGCTTTGATTATCCTTAAACCAATCTAATCCCTTTAGGGATTATATAGTTATAGAATAAATAAATATCAAACTGAAGTTAAAAGTCCCATAGGGACGAGATAGGGATTGATTTACAAGACAAGTAGAATAGTCCAAAAAATCTTGAAGTTTTCAAAATTTATTTGGTAATTCATCCCTTCGGGATTTGATTTCAAAATTATTTTGGACAGCACTGAATTTAATTGAGTATTGTGTTTTTGAAAAATCAATAGTAAATTTTTTTCGGGATATGTTATTATGTCTCTTTTGAAATAGAAATTTTACAAAAATTGGATGGAGGTAACTATGAAAACAGTAAAACACATATTAAAAACAAAGGGAAATGCTGTTTGGACTGTAAATCCTAATACAAAAGTATTTGATGCGCTAAAATTAATGGCTGAAAAAAACATCGGCGCAGTTGTTGTTGTTGAAAACAACCAATTAAAGGGAATTCTTTCTGAACGAGACTATGCACGAAAAGTAGCTCTTGAAGGATTATCATCGCATGAAATAAGCGTGGAAAAAATAATGTCTAATCGTATCTTTTATGTGAATCCTAATACAAGCGTAGAAGAATGTATGGCACTGATGACAGAAAAAAGAATTCGTCATCTTCCAGTATTAGAAAATGAGAAATTAGTTGGATTAATTTCAATTGGCGACGTCGTAAAGGAAATGCTTGATGATAAGAATTTTGTTATTAGTCAATTAGAGCAATATATTATTGGCAGCAGGTGACAATAACTTTACATCTCTTGAAGAATAAAACCGTTGCAATCTTATTCTTTTTGGCGAGTTTAATCTATCCACAGTTTAACAGTGGACAAAGTGCTAATTTGTATGAAATTACAGGTGCGATAAAAGACAAACTAACAGGTTACTCACTTCCTTACGCAAGCATAAGAATTGATAATACTACTTATGGAACTGCTTCTAATAATGAAGGGCAGTTCATCTTAAAGCTTAAAGAAGGCAGCTACAAATTGATTTTTTCATACATTGGTTATAAAACCGATACCCTTTCAATTTATCTAACTGAAAATGAACATTTAGATATAAAACTAGAACCGCAAGCAGTTAGACTTCCAGAGATTGTCGTAAATGCAAATGAAGACCCGGCTTATAAAATTATTCGCGAAGCTATTAGGAGAAAAAAAGAGAACAGAAAAGGTTTGATTAGTCTTGAGTATAATGCATATTCGAAAAGAATATTAAAATCGGGCGGCGAAGTAGGAATGATTGAAGAAGTATTTGTTAAAGGATACAGTAAAGTTGGTGAGTGGGAAAAAGAATTTATATTGTCTAGGCATAAGACAGAAAACCGAAAGAAACAAATTCGTTCAATGGATTTTAATATTTCAGGCAATTATTATATTGATTTCTCTAAAGATACTCTTACACTAATACTAAATAAAGTTTACCTTCCTCTTGCAGATAAAGCATTCGATTATTATGATTATAAATTAATGAGTGTAACTGAAACACCAACCGGAGAGGTATATAAGATAAAAGTAATCCCGCTTTCTAAAATTCAGCCGCTGCTACAAGGTGAAATTGATATTGAAGGTAAAAACTACGCCTTAGTAAAAGTAAATTTGAGGAACAATGAGGGGTTACGCTTTTTATTTGCAAAGGATCTTAATGTAAGGTTCGTTCAGCAGCTTGGCAATTACGACGGCTATTGGCTGCCTAATTATATAGAAACAGAAGCGGGTTTCGAGTTTAGTTTTCAAGGATTAATCTCGCTTGATAAAATAGAATTAGAGGAGATAAGCAATGTTACAGAATACAAAATTAATCCAGCTATACCAGATTCGATAGTAGATGCAATTAAATCTAAATATGGTGGCTTTACAGTCGATACAACAAATGGCGGAAAAAGACCAATTGAACTAACTCGCCAACAAATAAATGAACTTCGACCGATACCATTAACAAAACTGGAAATTAAAGCTTATGATGAATTAGACAGTACTAAAACATTCGAAAAAATAATAAAGGTAAAAGGTCCTTTGGCAAGTTTAGTTGCTTTTTCAGAACCTAAAAGCGACTCGAATAAAAGTACTTTGTTTGCCACAGCAACTTTTTTAACTAAATATGTGAACTTTGCAAACAATCGTGTTGATGGAATTTCGATAGGACCGCGTTACGCAGCTAATTTGATAAATGATAAATTAAGTTTAGATTTTTCTTCTAAGTATTCATTTCTTCGGAAGAAAATAGAGGCTGAAGGTAATCTTAATTTTCGATTAGAAGATTTTTTTGTTAACTCAATTGAAGCTTATTTCTACAATAAAACTAAAAATTGGGATGACTTTTCACCCTATTCTGAAATTACAAATAGTATTTCAGTTACGATGGGATTTGATGATCAGTTTAATTATTATTTATCAAAAGGTGTGGGGATTGCCCTCACAAAAAATTTTTTGAAGGATATTGAGTTTAGTCTCAATTTTACATCTGAACAAGAAAACTCTTTGAAGGAAAATAAGTATCAGAGTATATTAAAAAGCAGCAGATTGCCGAGAGAGAACCCCGCAATTGCTGAAGGAACCGATAGAAGAATTTCAGTAAAAATTTCCTTAGGAAAAAATCCATGGGAATTTCAAGCATTTCCATCAAATGGTTTAGTGGCTCAGTTAGAACTTTCTGACCCAGCATTTTCGAGTGACTTCAGTTACAAAAGATATCACTTTACAGGATTAATTAGATTAAAAACATTTTATAAAGAATTGTTTATATCTCCATACCTCGAAATAATGGTTGATGCCGCTGCAATACAAGGTAGTTACGGTCCTCAACATTTATTTGTGCCCAATACTGCGTTGGGTTTTTTTGCTCCACTGGGTGTTTTTAAAGGGTTACGGCCAGTGAATTTTATTGGCACCGATATGCTTGCAATTCATGTAGAGCATAACTGGAGAACTGTATTGTTTCAGGCGTTAGGACTTGATTTTATGTCTGATCTTTATTTTGATTTTATTACAGGCATAAGCCTGCTGAAGACTTGGAATCAATCTAATTATCTGCTGAATTTAAATATGAACAAGCCTTACTGGGAAGTTTTTGCGAGCATATCTAAAATATTTGGTATCGTTAGAGTTGATGTAAGTTATAATTCATTTAAGAATTTCTATATTACATCTTCTTTTGGAGTAGTATTGTGATTTTTTAGCCATTATTTATTTAATATACTTAATTTCCGTTAACAAATGTCGAGGTGTGAGTAATGAAAACAAAATACTTAATTTTATTTCCCATATTTTTTATACTTTCATTCATGAATACTTTTTCACAGACAATACGACCAATTAGAGACAATGTGGGTTTTTGCTGGAAACCTGATGAGATGACGAAGTTCGTTAATTACATGGACAAGCATTTCTCTGATGAGTTCAAAGACAGTATTCCAGGAAAATTAATTGCAGGAATTTCACCCCATGATGATTATTTATATGCCGGCAGAATTTACTACCCGCTTTATAAATTAATCCGTGCTAAAGAAGTTGTTATTTTTGGTGTGACTCACGGGACTGTGCGAAATGCTATGAACGACCCAAAAAATGTTTTGATTTTTGATGACTTTAGCAAGTGGCATGGTCCATTTAAAGATGTTCAAATTTCACCTTTGAGGGAAAAGCTTAAATTGGAATTAGACCCTGATGATTACATGGTAAGCGATAAAGCGCAGATGATTGAACATTCTATAGAAGCATTAATTCCTTTCCTGCAATATTATAATAGAGATGTAGAAATCACACCTATTATGGTTACAGCCATGTCATATGAAAAAATGGAAAAGATTAGTGATAAACTTGCAGACATAATAATAGACTACATTAAAATAAATAAACTGGAATTAGGCAAAGATATTTTCTTTTTAATTTCTACAGATGCTAATCATTATGGAAAAGATTTTGAAAATGCTCCTTTTGGAGAGGATCAGAGGGCACATGAAATTGCTACGGAAAGAGATGAAAAAATTGCAAAAGAAGCTTTCAATGGTGAAATATCAAAACAAAAAGTCTTTCAGTTGACAAAAGAAATATGGCCAAATGAAAAATCCACAAAACCAATTCCAATTTGGTGTGGACGCTATCCAATAGTTATGGGTTTATTAACTATTAATAACTTAGTTCAAAAGTTAGATATTGGTAATCTTTATGGAAAACTTCTTATTTATTCAGATACAGTTACAGAAGGAGTTATTCCAATTAAAGGTACTGGTATGGGAACTACAGCTCCCTTTTCATACAAACACTGGGTCGGGTTCTTTTCTTCCGTTTTTTTTGTTAAATAAATCTTTTACAGTTTTGATGCATTAGAAAAAATAAATTTTATTACATAGGTAAAATTTATCGTGTATTTCAAAAAATACTACCCTCTGCTTTTTTTATTGCTAATTCCCAAAAGTTTATATTCCCAAAAAAATATTGACTCGCTGAAACAAGTAATAGATTCCCTGTCAATTATAATTGATTCAGTAAAAAGCGAAAACTTTTTTCTAAAAGGCAGGATTGTTGAATTAGAAAACTTAAAAGAGGTGCTTTTGAATCAAATAAAAAGAGAAAGTGACTTTGTGAAGGAAAAATCAGCCCAAAAGCAGACTAATCAAAAAAACAACACCGATAAAAAAGAAAAAGTTTATAGACAATGTAAAGCCATTTTAAAAAATGGTAAACGATGCTCTCGAAAAGCACAGGAGGGTAGCGACTACTGTTGGCAGCATCAAAACAAAAATAAAGATTGAACCTAAAAAACTCATTCACTATAATTTTTTTATGACGATTATACTAAGGTCATCTTCAGGTTGTTGGTTAGTATAAGAGAGGATTTCATTTTTTAGCTGTTCAAGAGAATCTGCGTTGGGGTCAATTGATTTTATGAACTTTAGAAGTTTTTCTTCGCCATACATTTCACCGTTTTGATTTCTTGATTCGGTAAATCCATCGGTTATCATAAAAATTTGGTCTTTACTGTTTAGTTTAATTTCAAGATCGTCGTAAGTTCCTTCCTTACTAAAACCAAGTAAAAGTCCTTTCGAATGAAAAGTTTTAATTTCACCCTCACTATTTTTATAAATTATTGGAAGGTCTCCTGCCCCGGAATATTTAGCGATGTTATTTTCTCTGTCTAATAAAATAATTGATAAAGTAATAAATACATCGGAAATTCTTTCGTCCTTAAAAACAGAATCGTTAACTTTATTTAATATCTCACTTGGCTTAAAATTTTTAGTTGATTCTAAGACGAAGCGAGTAGCAGTTCTAACATAACCGGCATATGCAACAGCAAAATACCAAGCTCCCCATCTTTTACCCATTACATCTCCTAATACTACTGCAAGATGATTTTCATCAATGTTAAAATAATCGATAAAATCTCCACCTGGAATTTGCTTATAAGCAAGATGCCAATGTTTAATTTCGAAATCTAAAAATTTGGGAAATTCATCTGGAACAACTCGAGTACCCATTGTATCGGCTGCTTTTTGTACCTCATCTACAACTTTAATTCTTTCTTTCTCAAGACTTTTCAGTACAGCAGATACTTTTGCTATTACTACTTTAGGACTAGCAGTTTTAATTATATAATCTTCTATTTCGAGGTCATACCCTTTCAATATATCGTCTTCTTCACCTTTTGCAGTAAGAAATATAAATGGGATATTTCTCAATTCAGGGTTGTTCAGCAGCATTTTTCTAAATTCAAAGCCATCTACCTCTGGCATCATGATATCACTGATTATTAAATCTGGTTTGTTTTTGCTTGCAAGTTCAAAACCCTCCTTGCCGTTTGCTGCTAATAATATATTGTAACCTGCTCTAGATAAATTATATTGAAACAATTTTGCGATGTTCAACTCATCTTCTACAAGAAGAATTAAATTTCCTTGAGATTTTTCTTTTTCCAAGAATCACCTTTATTTTGATTGAAAGCTCCTTACTGCCTCTTGAAGTTCAGTAAAAGTATCGAAGACTCTAAATAATCTTGTTAGCTCGAACATGGCGCGCACGGTGGGTTGAAGTCCAACTAACTTTAAATCGCCGCCATTTTTCGTGGCTCTTTTTAAAGTAGAGACTAAAGCACCCAAGAAACTTGAATCAATAAATTCGCATGATGTTAAATCAACTATTATTTTTTTGTAACCATTATCAATTTTAGAATAAACAAGAGATTTAAGCTCTTCGGATTCACTTAAAGTCGCACGGGGAACATTAACAACTTCAACTACAATATCATCAATAATTTCTTCGAATATTTTCATTTTAATTTGCTTTTTGTGGTGATATTTTATACTTACTCATTAATCTATAAAAAGTAGCTCTTCCTATTTTTAACTTTTTTGCTGCTTCTAATATATTTCCATTGGTAACTTTAAGAGCATGTTTTAAGGCTTCTTCCTTTAGTTTTTCAAATGGGATTATAGGTGCATCCTCTGCAAAAATATCTGAAGTATATTTAAAGGAAGCAGTAGCTTCTGTCCCTTTAATATTGTTAGGTAGAACGTCAACGTCTATATAGTCGCTATCGGTTAATATCATACATCTTTCAATTGTGTTTTCCAGTTCGCGTATATTACCTGGCCAGTCATAATCGTATAATAATTTTAGTGCTTGTTTTGTAGCGCCTTTAACATTTTTGTTAAGCTTGGTATTAAATTGTTTTATAAAATGGTCAATTAAAATGACGATGTCGCCTCTGCGCTCTCGTAAAGGCGGAACGTATATTGGAAAAGAACTAAGTCGATAATACAAATCTTCTCTGAATTGTTTATTGTCAACTGCTTGTTTTAAATCGATGTTTGTTGCAGATATAATTCTAACATCTGTTTTTATAACCTCATTACCACCTACTCTTTCGAATTCCCTTTGTTGAATTACCCTAAGAATTTTGGCTTGGAGAGACATTTCCATTTCTCCGATTTCGTCTAAAAAGATAGTGCCACCGTTTGCAAGTTCAAATTTTCCAATCTTTCTTTGGTGTGCACCTGTGAATGCACCTTTTTCGTGGCCGAACAATTCACTTTCTAAAAGTTCTCTAGGAATTGAAGCACAATTAACAACAACGAAAGGATAATCTTTTCTATTGCCATTGTAATGAATAGCACGTGCTATTAGTTCTTTACCTGTGCCGCTCTCGCCATGAATTAGTACTGTGATGTTGTTATCAAGAACCTTAGAAACCATTTTAAAGGTTTCCTGCATTTTTTTGTCAGCTGTTATAATGTTATCAAAACTGTATTCAGATTGAATATTTTCTTTAAGTTTCTTCAATTCTCTTTCTAAGTCATAATTTTTAATTGCATTTCGGATAGCAGATTCTAATCGATTGCTGTCAATTGGTTTGGGGAAGTAATCGAAAGCACCAAGTCTGATAGACTGAATAGCAACTTCAACACTTCCTTGTGCAGAAAGCATAATTACTGGCAAATGGGGGTTTTTCTTTTTTATTATTTCTAACACTTCATTTCCATGAATATCTGGAAGCATTATATCAAGTAAAATCAAATCTGGTTCATCGGAAAGGGAGTTTATCATAGTTTGTCCATTTGTAAACGTTTTAGTATTGTATCCCCATTTCCTTATCCACTGGCTTACTAATTTTAGAATTGATTCTTCGTCATCAACAATAAATACTAACTTTTCCAATATTACCTCTCTTTTTATTTGGGTAAACGAATTATAAATGTAGTGCCGTTGCCAACTTGGCTTTTAACACTAATTAAGCCTTTATGAAGATCGATAATTTGCTTTACTGCCACTAAGCCGAATCCAACGCCTGTAGCCTGAGAGAAAGTAGATTTTATTTTAGAAAATTTTTGAAAAAGGTTTGGTATTTCTTTTTCTGGGATTCCCACGCCCGTATCACTAATATCAATTTCAACCTCCTTTTCAAAGTCGTTTATAATTACAGAGATTCTTCCGCCATTGCCAGTAAATTTAACTGCATTTGACAATAAATTTGTAAAAACTTTAGATAGGCGTGCATAGTCACCGTTTAAAATTACTTCTTCTTTGGGAAAATCCTTTGTCAACACTAGTTCTTTTTTCTTCAGTTGTTTGTCGAATTCATTTATTATTTCATTAATGAGCTGTATTAGATTGAAAGAGCTAATATTTAATTTTTCTTCGCCGGTCTCTAATTTTGAAAAGTCAAGTAAATCGTTTATTAGCTTTGCAAGTCTTTTCCCTTCTGATAAAATAATCTCGTTAAATTCTAATATTGTTTCTCGTGGAATATCCGAATCGTTTATAATTGTCTCAGCAAATCCCACAATTGAGGCTAAGGGTGTGCGTAATTCGTGAGAGATGTTTGATATAAATTCACTTTTTAACCTGTTCAATTCCTCTAATACATTAATTTTGTGTTTAGCGCGCTCGCGTTCTATTGAAATTATTCTGTTTGCTTCTATTAGTTTTGCGTTTAAATCACGAATCTTTTTCTCATTTTGAATTCTATTAGTAATGTTTCTCCCAATGCTAAGCATTCCGGAAATCTCTCCATCGCTGAAAGTGGGTCGTGCATGAATTTCGAATATTACTTCTTTGTTAGATTTGTTTATAAACTTAGCTTCGAATATTGTAGAGTTTTTATTGTTCAATATTTGTTGAAATGCTTCGGCAATTTTTGTCTCGTCTTCTTTTGCAATAAATTCTAAAAAGTGTTTGCCTTTCATATCTTCGGGGTTATAACCTAATGCCTTTGCCCCGCTGCTGTTAACAAGTGTGAAATAGCCGAACCCGTCCAAGATAAACATTAGGTCATCAGCTGTTTCAATCAGTGTTCTGAACCGTTCTTCTGATTTTTCTAATTTGAGTTGGATTATTTTTTCTTCTGTGATATCATTTAGTGTGCCTACAATCTTTGTTAATTTTCCATCTTTAAATATTGGAACGCCAGTATGTTTAACCCAGTGTTCTTTGCCAAATCTATCTTTAATTCTATATTGGACTGAACTCTCTTCACCATTTTTGATCTTTTCAATAAAATTATTGTAACCAATTAAATCTTCTGAATAAATTGCATCTTTTAACAATGAGTTTGTTTTGTATATTTCTTCCGGGGTATATCCGTAAAGCATTCTGACTGCATTGGAAATGAAAAGTATTTTCTTTAAATCCGCATCAGCTTCATAAAGTACTGTTTGAAGAGCATTTATAATGTCTGTGAAATCGCTGTTAATTTTCATTAACGTTAATTGCTCGTTTGTTTAATGCCAGAGTAAAGTAAATTAAAAATGCTGTATAATTTATTCCCAATTTAAGACAAACAATGACTCAAAAATATTCACTTCAATATAAGAAAATACTTAATATTTACATACTTTCTTATGCTTATATACTTGCAGTCTCATCTTTTAACCCAAAAGTACGCAATAGAAAATGAAAAAATTGACTTTGCCTTTCACTTCAACTCTATAAGAGCAGCCAAATAGCAATAGATAATATTCTTTCAGGCGACTGGAAGATAACCTTTTAACCACAGTGGTAGATTTCCATGCACAGATTGAATTAAAGATTAATTTTAAAGTTAAGTATAAATTCAGTTGTTGGTATTGATTTAAAAAAGGCGCTAATTTCTGGCATATTTGTGGATTCATCAGGATTATTACTAAAAAGTATCAAATCAATTTGACTGTAAAGCCAAACTGCCAAATAAGAAGCAATAAAAATATTACGTATTTTATAGGATTTATTGTAGTTTTCATACTTTAGTTGCATTAAAGTTAGTTCAGTTTCGTTAAGATAATCATTTTGTTTTTTGTTAGTATCAATTATGTAAGAAATCATACCGCCCATAAGTATTAAGCTGGCGCCAGAAATAATTCCACCTTTTAAGAATTGTGAAGAACTAAGCTGTCCCCAACCCGGCAAGAAAATGTTCTTTAACATGTAACTTCTGTAGTCAAAAGGCAGTTTAGTTTGAATACTGGTTTGATGTGATAACGAATCTTTTGCTGTAGAGTTGCTCTGCAGTTCAGCAGCCATTGAATTTTTAATATCGTTAAAAAAATTAATTACCTTAGGGGAGATTTTTGAAGGATCGGGTGAATAATCTTTGTTAATTTTAATTAATTGCCTAAAACTAATTTTTGCCGAAGCTTCGTCGCCCAGCGCATAATATGAAATAGCCTGCATCTCATATACTTCTGTCAAAAGACTGTCGGATAAACTTCCTGATTGAATCAATTTATCTGCCAAATTAATTACTTTTTGATATTCGAATGATTCAAAATATTGTTTTAGTTTATCAATATCTGCTTGTTGAGCTAATAAACTTGCCGATAGAAAAAACAAAATTATTAAGGAATTTTTTTTCATTTAACAAATAAAACTTTGAAGCGGATAAAATATTTAACTATGCAAGTATAAAATAAATATTATTGGCTATAAATCACAGGCGATTTATTATTTCTTGAATTTAAAAAATAGCTTAAGTGTATCTCCCTTTTTAGCTATGAAAGTAGTATCAATATCTTTGTAGGCTGGATTTTTAATTGTAATTCTATTTTTGCCTGGGAAGAGTCTAATTAGACCTCTTAAAGGAGTTTGACCTTTTAATTCGCCGTTCAAATATAAATTTCCCCAAGGGAATACGTTGCATTCTAAGAAAGCCAGTGTAGTATCTAAATTTACTTTAATGTAAGAATTTTCATTGGGCTCAATTTTAATTAATGCCATATAAGGGGGATAGTCCGGATTAATTAATTTCATTGTATGTTCTCCCGGGTCCAAGCTCAATGGATTTATTAATGGTGTTACATCTTTTTTCACGCCATCGATATAAATTTCAGCCCAAGGGTAGCAGTCAACAAATAATTTGCTCGGCTTTGTAGTTGCCGGCGGTACAATTGGAATTACTTTGTTCTGGTTATCTTCTTTGGGAATATTAATAGATTCTTTTTCCTTTTCTTTTGGTTTGTCAATTTTAGAATCGCCCACATTGCTTAATTCCTTTTGAGGTTCTTTTGGTTGTTGTTCAGCAGTTTGAGTTTTATTGGCATTATTAAGTATTGTGTTTTTATTATTGTTAATATGCAGTTGGGTATAGAGGATAAAAAAACTGGCGATGAATAAAACAATTGCAATTGCTATAATAACTCTCGTCTTCTTTTTCTTTGAAGTAAAAGTGACAGTTTTTATATCTGCAGTTGCTGATTGTTCATTTATATAGTTTTGAAGTTCATTAGTTACATTTAATTCCTTTAATACCTCGTTAGCTGAGCTGTACCTTTGAGCCGGGTTTTTTCTAAGCAGTCTAATAATTATTTTTTTATACAGTTCTGGTAATACAGATAAATCGTTTATTAATTCTTCCTCATTAAAACTCATTATTTTGTTGATGGTGAGGTTAATATTCTCTTGTACGAAAGGATTTTTGCCGGTGAACATTTCAAAAATGACCAAGCCAGCCGAGAATAAGTCACTTTTGTGTGTAAGTTTTTCGCCTCTTATTTGTTCGGGCGACATATAACTTGGTGTGCCAACAATTGAATACGGTTGGGTTACTAATGTATCTTCAGCGGAAAGCGCTAAGCCAAAATCTCCTATTTTTAGGTGATAATTTGTATTAACAAATATATTTTCTGGTTTTATATCTCTATGAATAATTTTGTTGTTGTGCGCATAGTCTAATCCCTTAAAAAGTTGTATTGTCAGCTGTTCTTTTTGCTGTAAGGTGAGTTCATTTTTTTTGAGTAAATTGCGCAAGCTTTGTCCTTCAAAATACTCAAACGATATGTAGAAATATTCTTTGTTAGTGCCAAAATCTAATACCTTTATAATGTTTGGATGGTCTAGTTGTGCTAAAATTTTTGCTTCTCTTTTAAATCTTTCTACTAAAGAATTATCTGCAATTCTTTCTGTATTGAGTATTTTAAGAATTATTTTTTTCGATAAGTAAATATGATTAGCAAGAAAAACACTTGCGTGTTCATCTTTTTTAAGAATCTCAATTATCTCAAATCGATCAAATAATATTTCCGTTGAAAGATTTGACATTAAATTTGCTCGCCTATTTCTTTTAATTTAAGCTGCACCCATCTTACAGAAACACCCAACGATTTAGCCGCCAAGGTTCGATTTCCATTGAATTGTTCAAGTCGTTTTTTCAAAAGAAAAATTTCAAATTCATCTAAAGTGCCATTGAAATTTTTCATTTCGTCCTGGTCTTCTAAAATTATATGCTCTTCCGTAAGCACGTCTGAGTCACAAAGTATCAAGGATCTTTGTATAACATTAATTAATTGACGGATATTGCCGGGCCAATAATATGTTTCCAATTTTTTAATTGCACGTGGATGAATACTTATTTTTTTGTTACTGAATTTTTCTACAAAATGTTTTGTCAATATTGGGATATCACTTCTTCTTTCTCTTAAAGGTGGAATTTTTATTGGAAAAACATTTAATCGATAAAATAAATCTTCTCTGAATTGTCCTTCTTTGGTCATTTCATGCAAATCTTTATTGGTAGCTGCAATTATTCTTGCTTCAATTTTTCTAACGTTTACATCTCCTAACCTTATAATTTCTCTATTTTCCAGGACGCGTAAAAGTTTAGCCTGCAATGCCATAGAAATATCACCAATCTCATCTAAAAAGAAAGTGCCTTGACCTGCAGCTTCTAAAAGACCAATCTTATCGGTGTTGGCGCCTGTAAAAGCACCTTTTTTATATCCGAACAGTTCACTTTCTAATAAGTTATCTGGAATAGAACCGCAGAATTGAGCGAGAAAGGGTCTGTCTTTTCTCTTGCTTAGTTTATGAATTGCTCTTGCGACAAGTTCTTTACCGGTACCACTTTCCCCAATTATTAAAACTGTTGCGTCTGTTTGTGCCACTTTATGAACAAGCTTTGCAAGAGCTCTCATCGCAGAACTGTTGCCAATCATCTCCGGGATTTCTTCAACAGCCTGAAGTTGATTAATTAATATTCTGTTTTCTTTTTCTAGTTCTTCAAATTGTATGATTTTGTCAAGTGCAAGTGATACAAGATTAGAGAAAAAGTTAAGAAAGATTAAATTTTCTTCTGTGAATTCTTTTCTGTTCAGTTGACTATCTGCTATAATTACCCCCCAAATTTTATCATCCCTAAAAATTGGAACACCAATTACCGATTTAATTTGTTGTATTTGCACACTTTGGAATTGAGATAAATTTGGATCAGCTTGAACATCATGATAAAGAATTGGTTTTTTTTCATTTACAACCTTTCTTAAAATACCTGAGGAAAACTCATCCAGGTTTGAAATGGTTTCATTGGAAATTTTTCTGCCGGTAACAATACTAAATTCATCTTTTGTGAAATCGTACTTGGCAAATAATCCTCTTTCAGCGTTAATTACTTTTATTACTATATCTATTACATCTTCTATTAATGATTCGTGATGAGTAGAGGAATTAAGAACCTGAGTAAATTTGTACAGTGCTTCATACTCTTCTTTTGTAAGATTTTTTAAATGCACAATATTTTCAATTAATGATTCAGACATATAATGCCTTTATTGAACTACGAACGATGCTGGTTTAGAGCGAGATTTATTTTTAAATTCATCTACACACCAAATTACCCAGAAATAATCCCCTGTTTGCAAGCTTTGGTCTACAATATAATTAATAGCGTCTTGAGATATATTGTCTTTCGACCACACAAGTACAGGTTGTATTTCATCGGTGTAAATTTCAATTCGATATTTAAAGTTAAAACCAGGCAAAAACCGCTGCCAGTTTAACTGTGGTGTTGAACTTACTACCTGCTTATTTGAAGGTGAATCGATTATTATTTCTTGTTTAATTATTCTTTTAACATAAGAGCTGCCAATGTTAAAAGTCTTCCCCGACCGTTCTTTTACGATAATATCAAAATTTTTACCTATAACATTTTCAAACGAAGTTAAGTTTAAATCCGACGTAGTAAAATTGTTCTCATAGTTTTTAGTAGTTGGGTTGAAAATCAGTTGTTTTTTAAAATTAATTGAGTTAGAAGAAACAAATACTGAGTCGACATCATTTTCTTTATCGGAAATTGTGCACTCAAAAAATATTTTGAAGGATTGTATATCTGGAAATTTATTTTCGACTGAGGTGTAAATGTTATAGTAGTCTAAAGTTGGTATCGAGTTTAAGAATATATCTTCTACCCTATAGCTTTTTTGGCTGCCCCATTGAACTAAAGAAGAATCCGGGCTGTAGCCTTCTTTTTCAAAATAAATTGTTCCATTTTGCTTTGGGACATTATCTATTTTGTAATATCCATTAGAGTTAGTTGTTACAACAATGTTTTGGTTTTTCCATGATACTTTTGCATTTGGAATTGGAAGACGAGGCAATGCAACGGTTTTTACATATCCATCAATTGTACCAATAGTGTAAATTAAAGTTTTATCCGGAACGTGATAATTTTTTTGTGTGCCCCAGATTACATTAACAGAATCGCTTGCAAAACCGTCCTTCTCAAAATAAAGTTTCCCATTCTTCATTGAAACGTTTGTGAGTAAATAATGCCCATTTTGGTCGGATGTGGCTAATAAGTTTTGATTTCCCCAGATTATTTTTACATTTTTTATAGGTATTTTATCTGGGTCGTAAACGTAACCGTCAATTTGACCGATTGTGTAATTTAATATTTTATCAGCTACGTGGTAATTTTCCTGGTTGTCCCACACTACATTCACAGAGTCTTTAGCGAAGCCATCTTTTTCAAAATATAGCAGTCCATTGTTCTTAGCTAAATTGGAAAAGAGATAATGACCATTAATATCAGTTTGTACTAAAATATTTTGATTATTCCAAAGCACTTTAACACCTTGTAATGGTGAACGCTCGGGATTAAAAACAAAACCATCTAATTGGCCCGTTACATAAATTAAAATTTTATCCTCTATTCTTTTCGACTTTTGGTCTCCCCACTCTACCAAGACAGAATCGTTAGCATAGCCGAGTTTCTCGTAGTAGAGAGTTCCATTTTTTCTTTGTATCCCCTGAATCTTAAAATAACCAGTTGAGTCTGTTTCAACTGTTATATTTTCGTTCTTCCAAGTAACTCTAACTTTGTTTAATGGAATTCTTGAAGGCGTGAATACATACCCGTCTAATTGACCTAATGAATAATTTGGGTTCTGCGGGTCAAGCGGGTTAGTTCTTGGTGCATTACATGAATAAAAAAATGATAAAACAAGCAAAGCACCAATATAAATTGTTTTTTTCACGTCCTTAAGAGTTACCATTTTACATGTTGTTATAAATAAAGATAAACAACGAAATGTAAATATGCGAAAAAAAACCGATTTATAGGTTCAAATAAATTTCTCCCTTTAAAAAAAGGATAGCTTCTCCCGAAATTTTTACACGCTCATTTAAATTTTCAAGTACTAATTGGCCACCCCTTTTAGATACCTGCTTAGCAATAAGTTTTGTCTTTTTTAATTTTTCTGACCAATAAGGAACAAGAACAGTATGTGCAGAGCCTGTAACTGGGTCCTCATCAATACCCTCATTTGGTACAAAAACTCTGGAAACAAAATCTGCCTGTTTACCTTTAGCTGTTATAATAACAGCGTGAGGATGTATTTTTTTTATCAAATCAATTTTAGGAATGTAATTTTTTATGAAATCTTCAGAGTCGAACACCACTAAAAGGAAAAATCCATTTGATAAAATTTCTATTGGCTCTTTGTTAAAACATTCAAAAATTTCTTTTGGTCTTTGTGTTTGATGTGGCACATTAGAAGGGAAGTTTAAAGATAACAGATTTCCATTTCGTTCAACGAACAAATTACCACTTAAAGAACTGAATTTAATTTTATTTACCGAGTTTTCAATAAAATTAAAGATTACGTAAGCAGAAGCGAGAGTTGCGTGACCGCACAACGGAACTTCGTTTTGAGGTGTAAACCAACGAATGTGAAAACAATCTTTTTCTTTCACAAAAAAAGCTGTTTCGGATAAATTGTTTTCCATCGCAATTTTTTGCATAATATCATTTTCAAGCCACTTTTTCAAAGGAATAACCGCGGCTGGATTACCACTAAACAGCTTAGATGTAAAAGCATCAACTTGATAAATATCTAATTTCATTATGTTTCCCCTTGCAGTTTGTCTTTTTTCCTTTCCCTAAAGAAGTTTTTATGTAAAAATGGAATAAGAGCAGCAATCAACCCAGGTACGTATAAATCTTTTCTGTGCATTACCCCATTTGTAAAGAACCCAATTGCTCCGGTATTTTGTTTTGTATTTCTGATGTTAGTTATTTCATCCATCACTTCGCCTAATTCTGCGCCATTTAATAGTTTTTCAATGATGAATTCCGGCAGTTCAAAAAGCGGTGAAGTGCCGAAGCCTTCATTACCATTATTATCAATTATACACATTCCGCCAAAAGCAAACCATTTGTTGAACTGTTTTATTATTCCGCCTTCAATTCCTACGAAATATTCGCCTTTTAAGTTTTCTTCGGCATTTATTTTAATTAATTCTAATGCTCTGTTCCTTGCACCTTTAAATGTTTCCTCGTTTATAGGTTGCTGAGGCACCCCAGAATTAACTTCTATTCCAGTTACTTCAACATTGTGAAAAAATTTTGAGAACGCTTCATGCGCAGAGTTTATTTTAACAGGATTTTTTGAGCCAACTAATACTTTCACTAATAACTCCTTATTTAAAACAAAGTAATTTGGCTGTCGAAAAGAGAGTCATTTATTTTTAATGCTAAAAAATATAAAAATGCAACATGACATGTTTTGACCTAGACCAAAAGACGAGTGCAGAATACATCAAAAAGGTCAGAAAAAAAATTAACTTTTTGAAACAATTAAACTCAGATAGTGGAGATGTTACACTTTTTTGCGTGCGCAACTAAACTTTTAAAATGAAATTTTTCTTGACTATTTAGATTCTTTATTCCAAATTTTTATAGGAATTTAGACACGGAGGATTATGTGAATGAAACCCTTCTTCATATTTTCAATTCAATCTCATTACCTCTCAGAGTGATTATACTATTCCTTGTATTTTTTCTGCTGACGGCGGAGCATCGTAAAGGACAAACCGTAATAAAAGAGAAAGTTAGTTTAACACCACAGAACAAATTGAAGAATTTCCCACAGCTACAAGATCATCCGGATTGGTGGCCTTGCTCACCACCGCCACGTGAAGATGATTATTATAACCCCGTTCAAGTTGTGTGGCAGAATTCGTGGTATCCATTAAATCCCGGCAGGCAGGCTTTACAATCGTCGTATACATACAATGTTGACACAAGCAAATATTATACTTTCAAAATTATATCCGGCAGAGAGTATTTCGATTTTCAGAGAAATTATTGGGACGGAACTACATGGATAAAAACTATTTTGGATTCAGTAACAGTAAAAGGGAAAGATCTATGGCCGAAAGTTTATAAAGACGGCACTTATGTGACAATATATGATTCAGTAAAATACATCGATATTGACAACCAGCCGTATTATTGGTGCTGTTATTTCTACGAATATTCCGTTCATTTTAAGGGAATATGGAACAGAGAAGAAGAAGTAATTTATAGCGTAACGGAGGAAGGCAATCCACCATATTACGTACATACCTTTATCAAACGCCCGACTTATACATTAACTGCTAGAAGTGAGAGTGATACAATAGATTATAACTCAGAAAATAGTATTGATGTTACTTTGGAAGTAAACGAATGCAAGAGTGATCTTATTGGAATACCTCGAAACGGAGGTGGCTTGAATGATGAAGTTTTATTTACTGCGAGAATAGTTGAAGGGAGTCAATATGGTGAATTATATACAGAAAAGGTTCATGGGGATCAAATACAAACAGATAATCTTGATGTATCGAGAGGAATATATTTCAGAACTGAAGGGAGTCAGAACCCGGATTCAGTTGCCTTGGTAAAGGTAGAAATATCTTGCGATGATATAGTTGTATCGCCAAAAACTGTCTTTATCGAGTTTTATGTTAAAAATAATCTAAATAGACCTCCCGAGATGAAAATTACTTTCGATAAAAATGAGCTAAGTCCATGGGATTCAACGGCAATACATTTGCAGAAACTTACAAGTGATGGTCAAATTGTGGACTTTCCTTCCGACCAATTATTTAACATAAAAATCGCAGATGGAACAGACTTTGGGATTTTATACTCCGAAGAAGAGGGTTATTATTCAAATGAGTTTCAGTATGTAGGGCAAGCTGGGTTGCGGTTCTACTCATTTGACACTTTAGAAGACACAACAAGAATTAAAATTTATGCTGAAACATTTGAAGAGGGTGGAAGTCCTGCAACGAGTATAATCGGAACAAACCTAAAAGAAAAGTCAAGTTCAACAATAAAACCAGCGTTTATAAATCCGGGTGAAAATAAAATATCGGGTTACGGAGAGATATTAATAGTAAAAAGTGGAGATCTGAAAATAAAAATTACTTTAACAGGGCCTAATGAAATCTGGCCTTATTTACCGAATCAAACTAATGGTAAAAGTAGGGGAGCTGACAGACCAGGTTATAATCCATATTCAAGTTTATATATTGATCTCACACGTGGAAATCAATCCATACCAAATAAGGATGTAAAAATCACATTAGAAAGGATCGAAGGAACTGGTGGACATGAACATACCATTCCACCTCTTCCGCTATATTTGTCTGGTGAATTAAAAAGTGGTAGCACTAAAGGAAATCCGATAATTGTTTCAACAAATGCTGATGGACAAATAGTAGTCGATAATTTATTAGCCTCTCAAGTCTCTGGGAAATATATAATAAAAGCAGAATTAACTTCTAATCCTGAGATAAATGATGAAACAGGTATAGAAGTAAAAGTTCCTGACCTTGTAAACTTTGGTAATGTTAACAACGAAGGTAAATGGTCGCTAGTAGGAGCAATTCCCAGCAAACATATTGACGTCCACTATTGCACTGGAGAAATGAGAAATAATCTAGTTCGAGTTCTCAACAATTTTTACGATTGGTCAAAAAAATACAAGAACACTGAGTTAGGCATCGTTCTAGCTGTAAACGACATGAGTTTAATTTGGGGTGGGGCATATGAATACAACGGAGACTGGAACGTTTATAGTCATCATTCATTTCACAGAGTTGGATTAAGTGTCGATATAAACAGATCAGGAATGAATGATTTTGAAATTAATATGCTAACGATATTTATGTTAAAAAATAAAGCCAGGCGATATCCTGAAAGGCCGCAAATACACTATGGGTTTTTAGGAGGAAATTAAAATGAAATCAAAGCTCTTTTTAGTACTAATTATGAATCTAATTTGCACTATAACATGGGGACAAAATTACCCCAAGATCAAAAATGCAAGAATCTGGTGTAGTGTTGTTTATTCACTAGGGGATAGTTTATATTATTATAAGTATAGTATATATAATGATATAACAAGTTCAGGCGATATATTCTCATTTGATATTGATATAAGTTTATCTCAAGAACAAAACGTAGATGTAGATACAATTGGATTAAAATTTAAAAACGAATTACTAAGATCATTCTTCAGCAGTAGTTATAATTTTATTCAAGGGAAAGCTGTTCCTTTCGGTGTATCCGAGACACCTAATGATTATGCGCTAGGTTATCCATCGTTAAATTATTCAGTGAGTTTCTTTGGTTTCGGCTATTTAAAGCCAGGAGATTCATTGAATAATTTCGAAATTAACACTAAAGGAATTCCTTCTATAAGAAGGGTAACTTTTTCAATTGCTAAGGATACAATCATTGACCAGTTACCAAGTATCGAAGATACTACATCAGACATGACAGAATCACAAATGGACTCCCTTCTTTCTTCGTTAGACTATAACACATGGACTATAGGACCTAACTTTTTCGCTGATGACTTAAGTCTCGTAAATATAATCGATTCAATTATCAGTTATAATCAACGTGCCTATGATCTGAACTGGATAAGAGAAGAACAAGTCAAAAACAAATATCTGCTATTCCTTTCCGATGCAAAAACCTCTATTCAACAAAACAATCTTGTACAAGCTCGCTCTTACTTGGAAAATATTGTAAGTGAGGTTAATATCGACTCTTCTTCTTTTATAACAAGCGAGGCGTATGCACTGCTGCGTTATAACACTGAGTATTTATTAAGCAAATTACCACAACCTCCAAGCGGCATGCCCGTTAAATTGATAAACAGCACTGGTAGAAAACTCCCCGGCGGCAGCTTACAGTATTACGAAAGCGGATGGAAAAACGCAATTGATAACGGCGACGGAACATTTATCGTTAATACACAACTAAAAAAAGTAAGCTTAAGAATGACATACCAATACGGCTCACAAACCAAATCAAATGTAGACGTTAGTTCAGATACGGTTGTTTTTCAGACTGTAAATACATTAGTAAAACTGCAAGACAGCCAAGGTAATCTTATAGATGGGGGAACAGTACAATATTATGCTAGTGGCTGGCATAGCTTTGGTACGGCTACAAATGGAATAGCGACAAAAGAATTACTTCCCGTACAGTATACATTTAGAATGACATATTCGTTTGCAAGCAACGATAAAACACAAAATCTGGATACTAACTCAACAGTTGTATTCAAAACCGTTAAAGCTTCGGTTCAACTGAAGGATAGCCAGAACAATTTGATTACAGAAGAAGGGACGGTTAAATATTACGCTGGGGGGTGGCGAGATTTTGGCGTAACCGTCAACGGAGTTGCAAACAAAGAACTGCTGCCAAACAACTATACATTTAGAATGAGCTACGCTTTTGCAAGTAAAGATAAACAACAAAATATCGGCACCAATCCTGTTGTTGAATTTCAAACAGTTAATGTTGTGGTTCAGTTAAGAGATAGTCAAAACAATTTAATCGACACGGGCACAATTCAATATTACTCAGGCGGGTGGAGAGAATTTGGTAGAACAACAAACGGAGAAGTTAGTAAAGAACTATTGCCAAACAATTACACTTTCAGAATTACTTATGAATTTGTTTCCAACGATAAGGCTCAGAATATAGGAACAAATAACACGGTTGTTTTCACTACAGTTTTATGTACCGTTCGTGTTACGGATCGACAGAATCAGCCGATTGACAATGCAACTGTCAGATACTATTCTGGAGGATGGAGAGATTTAGGAACAACAGTAAACGGTGAGGCAACGAAAGAATTACTTCCGGCAAATTTAACATTCAGAGTAAATTATAACGGAATACAGCAAGATAAGACACAAAACATAGGTACAAACAATGTAGTAGAATTTAGTTTATAAACACAGAAAATTATAAAACAAGGATTAGACTAATTTACACAGACTCATAATCCGTGAAAATCCGCGTTATCTGTGTTATCCGTGTTCTATTTAGTTTCAGTAATAAAGGTGGGGAAATAAAAAATGAAAACAATAATAACATTTTTGTTGTTAGCCGGAATGATTTCGGCGCAAGCAATACATAGATTAACTCCCGGCACAAAAGGCAACAAAATAATATTGACAATAGAGAACTCGTCAAACGCAACTGATATGACCGATATAAAAACAGTCGTATCAAAACAACTTTCAAGCATTAACTTTCAACTTTCGGAAAAAGAAATAGAAAAGATAGAGAAGCAAAGCTCCAAAGATGTTGAATTTACTTTTGATGTAAACAGAACGGTAGATATAAATAAAACAGACACATTAAAATTCTTGATTACGACCAAAGTAGGAAGCTGGACAAAAGAAATATTGATTGGATACGAGTCCCCAACAGAATATAAATTAGAACAGAACTATCCGAATCCATTTAACCCGGAAACAGTGATAGGTTATCAGTTACCAGTGTCGAGCAAAGTCACATTAAAGATATATGACATACTCGGGAGGGAAGTTGTAACATTGGTAGATGAAAGACAAGAAGTCGGTTACTACGAAAAGAAATTTAACGCAGAAAACTTAGCAAGTGGAATGTATATCTACAGATTGACTGCTGAAAAAGTAAATCTTGTTAAAAAGATGATGGTGCCAAAGTAAGGGATACGCGTACGGTTGTTGAATTCGTCGCGGCCATAAATTTCGAAGCAGAGCATCAGACACCGGCATTAATAGATGCAGGCCTTGAAACCGCTTGCAGCTTGGTGTGTGGACTTATATTTTGGGAGATGAAAGAAGCAAATTACAATCACACTACAGCTAACATTCTTTCAATTGGTAATCTAGCCTTTGAAGCAATTTTTTCAGGCACCTTCACTTCGTATTGCTCATTTAAAAGCGCATAATATAGTTTATCAATTGTTATCATCTTCATGTATTCGCAAACAGCATTCTCACTTAGCGGAAAAAATCTTGCATCTGGTCTTACTTTTTTTAATCGATGCAAAATACCAATTTCAGTAGCAATTACAAATTCACTTTTGTTGGATTTTCTAACGTAATTAATCATGCCCTCAGTAGAAAAAATATGAATATCTTTACAATCGAAATACATTTGTGATTTAAGCATACAGGAAGAAGAGCAACCACATTCAGGATGAATTAAAAATTCTGCATCAGGGTGTTCAATACGTGCATTATCAAAATTAATATCACCTATTTTTTCGTGAACGTGACACGCACCATTCCAAATTTGCATTTCTCTTCCAGTTACTGCCGAAACATAGTGTCCTAAAAATCTATCAGGCAGAAAAAGTATTTTTTTATCAGGCGGGATAGAGTTTACTACTTTAACAGCATTAGATGAAGTTACACAGTAATCACTTTCGGCTTTAATTTCAGCGGTAGTGTTCACGTACGAAACCACTACTGAATCAGGATGCTTTAGTTTCCAGGCTCGTAGTTGTTCTAAAGTTATAGATGCAGCTAAAGAGCAGCCGGCGTTGAGGTCGGGTATTATAACTTTTTTTTGAGGGGAAATTATTGATGCAGTCTCTGCCATAAAATGAACACCGCAGAAAACGATTAAATCAGCCTCTGTTTTTGATGCTTCAATTGAAAGTCCAAGCGAATCACCAACATAATCTGCTACATCTTGAATATCAGGTATTTGATAGTTGTGAGCTAAGATTACTGCATTTTTTTCGGTCTTCAAACGATTTATTTCATTGATTATTTCGGTGTGGGTCATTTTTGTTGTTGCTCCTTTTTATAATTTGGCATTTTACTAACTATATACATACCAATGTCCAAAGCTTTAACAGAGTGGGTTAAGGCTCCAACTGAAATAAAGTCCACCCCTGTATTAGCAGTTTTTTTAATTTTATCAAGTGTCATTTTGCCTGAGGCTTCTACCAAAGCTTTACTATTGATTAATTTGACTGCCTTAGTCATATTTTTTAGACTCATGTTATCAAGCATAATAATGTCTACTTTACAATTCAATGCCTCTTTTACTTCCCTCAAATTTTTAGTTTCAACTTCTATTTTTACTTTTTTTGGGGATTTCGCTTTAATTTGTTCAACAGCTTTTGTGATGCTTCCCACAGCTTCAATATGATTATCTTTAATCATAATAAGATCGTAAAGGCCCATTCTATGATTTTCGCCGCCACCGGTTTTCACTGCGTATTTATCTAAGATTCTTAATCCGGGTGCCGTTTTTCTTGTATCAAGAATTTTTGTATTTGTCCCATGTAATTTGTTTACAAATTTTCTTGTTAATGTTGCAATGCCGCTCATCCTTTGTAAAAAATTTAGTGCTGTTCTTTCACCGCTTAACAGTGCTCTGTAAGAGCCTGTAATTTCTGCAATTGTCATACCCTTATGTATATATGTGCCATCTTTTACAAATTGTTTCCACTTTACTTTTGGGTCGAGTTGTTGAAAAACTAACTTCGCCACAAATCCACCCGCAATTACCCCCTCTTCTTTAGCAATTAATTTGGCTTTTGCTTTTTTATTAGGTGGTATTAAGGAATTTGTAGTAATGTCACCAGTTTTAATATCTTCACGAAGGGCATTGTTAACAATATTTAATATTTCTTTTTTGTTCAGCATGGAATTGCAATAGTGCCTTATTAATTGATCTTTTGAAATTTTATAGATTCACCTTTTTTCTGTATAGTTGTACAAATTAGTGTCTTGTCCTCATCTTTAAAATCACTTCTAATGTGACAGCCGCGGGTTTCTTTTCTAAATAGTGCAGCGTTAGTGATTAGACTTGCTACTGTAAGTAAGCTTTTGCAACGTGATAAATAAAGCTCGTCTTCTTGATTTTGAAAATCGATGAATTTTTCTTCTAACTGTTTTTTTGCAGTCGAAAGGCAGTCGTGATTTCTTACAATGCCTACATTATTCGAAAGAATCTCAGAAATATAGTTCTTACATTGGATATAAATTGGTTTGTTATTTTCATTGACTACAAAGGGAGCTGTTCGTTCAAAAAACTGCTGGTTATTTATTTCTAAATCTTTCATATTTTCTACTGCTCTGTTACTGAAAACGAGGCATTCTAAGAGTGAATTGCTTGCTAATCTATTTGCACCATGAACCCCAGAAGATGCTGATTCACCTACAGAATAAAGTCGTTTTATATTTGTCTGTGCATATATTCCTGTTTTAATCCCCCCAATCATGTAATGAGCAGCTGGGGCTACTGGTACTGGGTCTTTAGTAATATCAATTCCATATTTAATTGCTTCATTATAGATGTTTGAAAAACGACTTTTAATTTTTTGTGGATCTAAGTGATTTAGTTTTAGGAAGACAAATTGTTTTTTGGTTTTTTTCATTTCGTTAAATATTGCTGTGGATAGAACATCTCTTGGTGCTAATTCGTTTATTTTTTGTTCGTTTAGGAATCTAACATCTTTGTGATTTACAATTATAGCTCCTTCACCCCTTACTGCCTCACTAATTAAAAATGTCTCCCCGCTTTCTGTGTAAAATGAAGTTGGGTGGAATTGTATAAATTCCATACTTTCAATTTCAGCGCCTGCTTCGTAGGCTAAGGAAATTCCTTCGCCTGTAGATACGTGTGGATTAGTAGTTCTTGAATAAATTGCAGATGCACCACCTGTAGCCAATATAAATGATTTGCCAGTTAACAATAAATTTTCTTTTTGTGATAAATTATAAGCGGATACACCATTGCATTCACCGTCGTTAACTAAAAGTTTATGTACAATAGTATTTTCTAAAATATCAATATTCTTTTTCTCTGATATTAGTTTAGTGACAAACTTAACTAATTCTTTTCCAGTAGCATCTCCGCCAGCGTGCAGAATTCTTCTTTTACAATGTCCGCCCTCAAGTCCAAAGCTAATTTCTCCATTTTTGTTTTTGTCGAACGGCATACCCATGTTTATTAATTCAATAATTTGTTGTCTGCCCTCTTCTACTAAAATTTTTACAGCTTCTGGTTTACACAACCCTCGGCCTGCTTTTATTGTGTCTGCATAATGCTCTTCTGTGCTGTCGTTGGGACTAATTGCTGCTGCAATACCGCCCTGCGCCCAATATGAATTGCTGATTTGAAGCGTCGATTTTGAAACTATTAAAACTTTGCCATACTTACTTGCTTTTAGCGCAGTATGTAAGCCTGCAAGTCCACAGCCAATTATTACATAATCATACTTTAAAACTCTACTCATGATAAATTATTTTTTTAGAAGCAAAGTTATAAAATTTTGTTAAGATAACTTATTAATTGACAGCTTATTTGATTTTTTATGTCGAGCAGGAGTTTAGGTTATCGATATCTATCAAAAACAGCTTTTTTATTTTAAGAATGGTTTGAAATTAATGTTTCAAATAATGATTGATGCAAAATTTATGTTGGTTTTTGATGTGCCTGTTAAATTAGAGTTTAATGAATAAAAAACCCAGCCTTAATTAATTTAAAGCTGGGTTCTATTTCTCATTTGTTTTTTATTTTAATTTAGTGTTAATGCTGGTGAAGTATTAAATGGAAGAAGCACTTCCTTTACGCTAACCTTAATAACGCCTCGTCTTATCATTCCAAGTGCTAATGCAGTCCCTTTAGAAAGATCAAGGTCTCTGCCTTCAATGTAAGGGCCTCTATCGTTTATTCTAACAAGAGCAGATTTTCCATTTTTTAGGTTGGTGACCAACAGCATTGTACCAAAGGGTAAAGATTTATGGGCAGCTGTAAGAGCCATTTGGTCATAAATTTCACCGTTAGCTGTAAGTCTACCATGAAAGCCTGGACCGTACCATGAGGCTATCATTTTCCCTTTATCTTTTAATTTTACAGAAAAAAGATTCGGTGAAGCATCTTTACTTATTGAATTAGTAGTTGCATCATTATATTCAATGGCAGAAGTATCGGATACCCCTGTAAAACCGATACTTGCAGCTATAAATGTAATGATGATTACTAACCTGCTTGCACAGGCAAGTTTTAACTTACTCAATATTACCTCTCTTATTTGTTATACATACCTAATTGTTGTTATAAAAATTTGGCGTAGTAAAAAGCAACCAGTTAAAAACCTATATTGCTAAGTGAGCAGGAAAAAGTGGGTGTGCAGACCCGAATTTAACATTAGAATTAAATGATAAGTATAGAGTGTAAGCAAGAATACTTTTACCTAAGTTAAATGATGGTATAGACTGCAGTAGGTGAATAGTTTCCCATATCATTTTTTTAGAATTATATGTCACTAATTCTTTTTTCATTAAAACTCTAACTAATGTAACTTTCTCTCTAAATTTGATGGACTAATTTAGGTAATTTATCCTGTACTACAAAAGAAAATTTTTGTGTTTCATTTAAGTATTAACAATTAATATGTTAGCTAAAAATTAATTTAGTTGTAGTGGATTGAGTATTCCTGCATTTTTTACAAATCATGGAAGTATTAAATCAATTTTTTAGATAATTTTGGGTGGTATTTTTAAGTTCATTTATCTTGCAAAAATTTTTGATATAGGCATAAAGTGAAATAATGATTAAGAAAATTATTGATATCAAGAACTTAAAGACGCAGAACAATGGTTTATTCAGTGAAGCTGTCAAGAACTTTTTTTATATACAATTAGAGAAATGGGACCTTCTAAAACAAAATATCCAAAATTTAAAGGAGGTTAAGACAAAGGAATTTAACTTTGGTTTATATGATATAATAGCTCAGTTTAATCCCGCTCGCATAAAATCTACTACTGCTGCTGTTGATAAAGATTCTATAGAAAACAGAAAATGTTTTTTGTGTCTCGATAATTTACCAGCTGAACAAATAGCGTTACCTTATGAAAAAAACTATTTAATTTTATGCAATCCATATCCAATTTTTCCAGAGCATTTTACAATTGTGAGAACCCGGCATAAACCTCAGACAATTGTGGGTGCTTTTGGTGATTTGTTGAACCTTACAAAAGATTTAAGTAAGTATTTTGTGGTTTTTTATAATGGTCCCCAATGTGGTGCTTCTGCACCTGACCACATGCATTTTCAGGCGGCTACTAATGGAATTATGCCTCTTGAAAAAAACTATTATCAAATTAAGCAAGAACTCTCAACATGCATTTTTAAAAATGATAAATTAGAAATTTACTGTGTAGAAAAATATCCGGCTAAGTTTTTTTTATTCGAGTCTGATAGCAAAGGAGAACTACTTTACGCATTCAAAATTTTTTTCAATAACTATAGAAAAATATCTTCCTCTAAGCCAGAACCAATGTTTAATATTCTTAGCAAATTTGAAAAAGAAAAATGGCATGTTTTTATCTTTCCAAGATTAAAACATCGCCCCACTTACTATTTCGAAAAGAACGAAAATAATTTTGCTATTAGTCCAGCCGCGGTTGATCTTTCCGGGCTGCTAATTGTACCTCGTGAAAATGATTTTAATAGGCTAACAAGTCAGATAGTACTTGACGTTTACAAGCAGGTAACTTTAACTACTGAATACTTTGAGTACCTGAAAAAGAAATTAAAGGAAGTTTTTGCGGCTAAGTGATATTTGACTAACTGGAAAAGTGTATAATAAATTTAGCTAATGCGAATCCTCATTTTGTTTGCTCCCAACTAACAAAGTAATTTATTATTTATTATTTATGATTTTAGATTATAGACCCGTAAGGAAAATTTTTTAGTGAAAAATTTGGGTTAAATTTTCAAATGAAAAGTTGTTTGAGTCATTTTAATTTGGGTAGCATTAAGTATTATTAAGATGAGACTGTTCAAAAAAGAAATAAAGATAAATTTTATCCCAGCAGTTTTATGAATTAAAGCTTTATTTCTAATAAAAATTTATTTCTTATTCTCGCATAAGCATAAAATTTACTTTTTTGAACAGTCATAATAGTTTACGAGTTAAATGCCCAATTTCAATCGAATATCTTTCGGGATAGCATCTTTGTGAACCATAATTGCAATTGTTCTAAGTCTTACAAATGGTTCAGAAAGATACCAATAACCATCATATTTTTTATCTTTTGTGCCCCACGAATTTTTTGTGTAATAGAATTTTGTGCCTGCTTGATCTTTTGCTAGACCAGTTATGTGCATAAGATGGTCATCTGTAGTAGTATAATTGTCGTATGCTTTTTGTCGCTCTTCTTGCGTAATATTTTGTTCTTTTTCAGGGCCTGTCTTAGCTGTATCATTTTCAACTGGAACTACTGCATATCCTTCTTTACGATAAAAATTGTCGCTGCCAACATCGCCGTCCCATGCAACTGAATAGCCGTTAGCTAAGGCATTATCCATAATTTTAATTAGTTCATCAATTGGAACGTTGTAATATTTGCCTTCAGCCCAATTATCAGGTACTTCTAGTTCAAAGCTAGTGTAAAATGGGTGATGTGTGTAAGATGTTATTTCAACATAATCTTTAGTATTTATACCCAGACTTTCAGCAAAGCTTTTGGGTGTATAAGTTTTTCCTTTGTATTCAAAAGATTGTGGTACTTTTCCAAAGTAAATATCTAAAATAGCATTCACAATCTCTTTATAATGCTGAGTGATTTTATGTTGTTTTACAATAGTATCTAAAACAGATTTTAGTATGGCATCTAATTCAAAGTTATCGTGGAGCGAGTCACCTGGTTCCAAACCTGGATAAACATTTTCAGGAACAGCTCCGTAAGTGTCAAAAATTTTTAGAACATCGTGAGCTTGTCCACCTGGTCCAAAATTGGTCAATCCATGATATCTCACATATCTTTCGGCTTTAAGTGGATAAGTATACCTTACGTTAAACATTTCTGAAAGGTTATAAATGCCTTTTCCCATCCGCATCAATTCACTTTCAAGGAAAGATTGTGTAGCAAAATCCCAACATGTTCCAGTTCTTGCCTGGTTTTTTACTGGGGTTGTGCCTACTTCATAAATCATTGTGAATATATGCCTATCTTTTTTTTCTTTGTTGTCGTCTTTGTTTTTATTTTGTGAATTAATTGTGGCGACAGCAAACATTAAAATCATAACTGCGTAAAACATGTTTTTTATTTTCATTTTACCTCCTGTGTTAAGAGAATATTAATTAAAGAGGTATTAATTTATCAATTATGTATCTTAAATAGAAGGGAAGGAAATAATTGAGTTGGGTAAAAACTTTTCTTTGCTTTTTTCGGTTGACACATATAATTTTTCCAATGAGATAAACAATAAGGGGATTGATAATGAAAATTTCGGTTAAATATTTCCTATTAGTTTTTATTTGGTTTTTTTTAGTGGTTTCTTACGCACAGAGCAATCATAAATTTGGGATTGCACTGCACGGCGGTGCCGGCACGATTCTTAAGAAATACATGACACCCGAAAAAGAAAAAGCCTACCATGACAAGCTTCAGGAAGCACTTGAGAAAGGATACTCAATCTTAGAAAATGGCGGCAGCAGTCTGGATGCAGTTGAAGCCGCTATAAACATTATGGAAGATTCACCTTTGTTTAATGCAGGCAAAGGAGCAGTGTTTACTGCTAATGGAATCAATGAACTCGATGCTTCAATAATGGATGGAAAAACTTTGAAAGCTGGTGCTGTTGCACGGGTTTCTCACATTAAAAATCCAATTTCGCTTGCAAGAATGGTAATGGAAAAATCCCCTCACGTACTTTTGGTTGGCGACGGTGCGGAACAATTCGCTAAAGAGCATGGAGTTAAACTTGTTGACAGTAAATACTTTTTTACCAAGGAAAGATGGGATGCTCTTCAAAAGATAAAAGAACAGGAAAAAAAACAAAGGCAAAACAAAACAGGGTTCCTCCCAAAACCAATTTATTCAGAACCATTAGATGAAATGTTCGGCACTGTGGGAGTAGTAGCATTGGATAAAAACGGAAACCTTGCAGCAGGTACTTCAACCGGGGGAATGACCAACAAACTCTACGGAAGAGTTGGCGATTCACCCATTATTGGTGCTGGTACTTATGCCAATAACAGAACATGCGCCGTTTCTGGAACTGGCTGGGGTGAATTTTTTATTCGACTTAACGTTGCAAAAGATATTTCTGATTTGATGGAATATAAAGGAATGAGTTTGAAAGATGCTGCAGATGAAGTGATTATGAAAAAACTTCCGGCTTTAGGCGGCGATGGAGGTGTAATTGCAATTGACAAAGATGGAAACATCGCAATGCCATTTAATACCGAAGGCATGTACCGCGCTTATCACATTGAAGGAAGCGAACCTGTAATTAAATTTTATAAGCAATAAAAAATTATTTTTGATTTGCATGCCTTTGGTAAAATAAATTTTCTAAAATATTACGAGAAATTATTATGAAAATAAATTGTGTGGTTTTTGATTTGGATGGAACTCTGGTAAGCTCTCATTTAACTATATATGATACTACCGTAGCAACAATGAAAAAGCTTGGTATACGGGGTGATTTGCCAAAAGAAGAATTTTACTCGAGACTTGGTCACCACTTTATTGACATTTTCCGAGAATTTAATATTGAAATACCCGATTTTGAAAAGTTTATTAGTATTTATAAATCGCTTTATTTTGGATTTATAAATACTTCGTCGTTATATCCAGGGGTAACAGAGACTTTAACTCGTCTTAAAAAAAATAAAGTTAAAACTGCATTGTTAACTACAAAGGGGCAGGATCAAGCGGAAAAAATTTCAGCATATTTTAAAATAGACAAATACCTTGATTATATAATGGGTAGAAGAGACGGTATTGCAAATAAACCATCACCAGAACCATTGGAAATAATTTTAAACGAGCTTGGAGTACAAAAAAGCCAATCGCTAATGGTAGGAGATACAGAATTAGATATTCAATGCGGAAAAAATGCTGGCATATGGACTTGTGCTGTCACTTTCGGTTATAGAAAAGCAAAAGAACTAATAAATGAAAGGCCTGATTTTGTTATTGATAATTTTGAAAAAATATTTAATATAGTTATGGAAAATAAGGGTTGAGCATTACGGGGGTTATATGAATAACGATGGTAAAATTACAACTCATTTACACAATGGAGTAGCTACAATTTCTTTTTATCACCCCAAAAGTAATTCTCTTACTAAAAAATTATTGAAAGAATTAACAGCTGCAGTTGATTCTTTTGCAAAACAAAAAAATGCTAAAGTAATAGTATTGCGCAGTGAAGGAAATAAAACTTTTTGTGCAGGTGCTTCCTTCGATGAACTGTTGGAAATTAACGACTTTAAAACTGGGAAAGATTTTTTTATGGGCTTTGCAAGATTAATTAATGCAATGAGAAAGTGCCCTAAATTCATAATTGCAAGAATACAGGGTAAATGTGCTGGCGGCGGTGTCGGCATTGCAGCTGCCGCAGATTATACTTTAGCTTCAAGTGAAGCCTCAGTTCGATTGAGTGAATTAGCACTGGGAATCGGTCCCTTTGTTGTTGGTCCTGCTGTAGAACGAAAAATAGGCAGCACAAATTTTATTACTATGTCAATTGATGCTGAATGGCACGATGCATTTTGGGCAAAAAATGCTGGACTGTTTACAAAAGTATTTGCTACAATTGATGAAGTAGATGATGCAGTTTCCAAACTTGCAAGTAAAATTGCAGGCTGCAACCCTGAAGCTATTGAACAATTGAAAAAAGTATTTTGGCACGGCACAGAAAGTTGGGATAAGCTGCTGGAAGAACGCGCTGAGATAAGTGGAAAACTGGTTCTATCGGATTTTACAAAAAAGTATATACAACAATTTAAAACTAATAAATAATTGAGTGTTACAAATAACTTGGCTGTTTGCTCGAAAAGTGAGTCGTTAAAAAATCCCACTAATTTTACCGAACGGAAAAAGTTTCTAGAATTCTATTAGCGGTTCTAATAGAAAGATTTTCAAGCAGAAAGTAGATAGCCGTATTTTTATTCATCTAATAGTAAATTTTATTCGGAACAAAAAATAAATTTCTTGACACTACTAAAATAAGCTCCTATATTTGCACACAAGTTTTATGAACAACACGATTAAAAATATAACCACAAGTTTAAATGTTGTCCAACCCCATGACAACAGTCGCGTTGTTACATTTAATTCACTAA
Organism: Melioribacteraceae bacterium 4301-Me; assembly: GCA_041538185.1. Taxonomy (NCBI): domain Bacteria; kingdom Pseudomonadati; phylum Ignavibacteriota; class Ignavibacteria; order Ignavibacteriales; family Melioribacteraceae; genus Pyranulibacter; species Pyranulibacter aquaticus. Next base: position 162,134 of record JBGORM010000006.1, read on the forward strand.
ACGTCTTATCTTTAGATATTCTTCTGCTAGGGATCATTATTAGCATTCTAGTGCTAATTATTATTGGCTAATAATAAGGTCGATCCCTAAATCAAACATCATTATTTAAAAATTAACTTAGGGGTCGACCCGAACCCCTTGCGAGTATATCTGAAGATTTTTTAAATAAAAATCTATCAGAGGTTACTGTGCGGTCAGATTTAATTAAAAAGGGTTTTGAAAAAGCACCTCATAGAAGCTTGTTAAAAGCAACCGGCGTTATTAAGTCAGAAGAAGATTTTAACAAGCCTTTTATTGGAATTTGCAATTCATACACGGATTTAATTCCAGGTCATGTGCATCTCCAAGAATTTGGAAAAGTAATTAAAGAAGCAGTAAGAGAAGCAGGTGGCGTTCCTTTTGAATTTAATACTATTGGTGTTGACGATGGAATTGCTATGGGTCATCTTGGAATGCGGTTTTCTTTGGCAAGTAGAGAATTAATTGCTGATAGCGTGGAAACTGTTGCAGAAGCCCATAGACTCGATGGACTTGTTTGCATTCCAAATTGTGATAAGATTGTTCCGGGTATGCTAATGGCTGCTGCTCGTTTGAATATACCAACTATTTTTATATCGGGTGGACCAATGAAAGCAGGCAAGACCTCGACCGGCGAAAAAGTGGATTTGATAAGTGTTTTTGAAGGAGTTGGAAAATTTAATTCTGGTGAAATTAACTCCGAACAATTAAAAGAGCTCGAGAATGTAAGCTGTCCAACCTGCGGTTCGTGTTCTGGTATGTTCACCGCAAATTCAATGAATTGTTTGATGGAAGCTTTAGGCATAGCTCTTCCAGGCAATGGCTCTATTTTAGCTGTTGACCCCAAAAGAATTGAATTAGCTAAACAAGCTGCTAAACAAATTATCTACCTTGTGAATAATGATATTAAACCCTCAGATATTTTTACACGCCAGGCTTTTAGAAATGCTTTTGCACTCGATATGGCAATGGGTGGAAGTACTAATACTATTTTACATTCTCTTGCAATTGCACTTGAAGCCGGGTTTGAGTTTGACTTAAAAGAATTAAATGAAATTGCATCCAAAGTGCCATATATCTGTAAAGTTAGTCCAGCCTCTAAAACAGTTCACATGGAAGATGTTGACCAAGCCGGAGGAATTTCTGCAATATTAAAAGAACTCTCCAAATTAAATGGGGTTATCGATACTACATGTTTAACAGTTACCGGTAAAACTCTTGGCGAGAACATAAAAAATGCTGAAATAAAAAATACAGACGTTATTCGTACAGTAGATAACCCATATTCAAAAGTAGGGGGCTTGGCTGTTCTTTTCGGAAATCTTGCACCCGAGGGCTCAATTGTTAAAACAGGAGCAGTTGAACCTTCAATGCTTGTTCATAAAGGTCCAGCAAGAATTTACGAATCACAAGAAAGTGCTTTAGAAGGAATTTTAAATGGTGAAGTTCAACCTGGAGATGTGGTTGTTATTCGGTACGAGGGACCAAGCGGCGGTCCCGGAATGCCTGAAATGTTAAGTCCTACAAGCGCAATTATGGGAATGGGTTTGGGCGATAAAGTAGCCTTGATTACTGACGGGAGATTTTCAGGTGGAACAAGAGGTGCTTGTATTGGGCATGTATCACCAGAAGCTGCTGCAAGAGGTCCAATTGCTGCCCTTCGAAACGGAGATATAATTTCAATAGATATTCCTAATCATTCATTAAATGTTGAACTCCCCCAGTCTGAAATTGAAAAAAGGCTGAGTGAACTTCCACCTTTTGTACCAAAAATTAAAAAAGGATATTTAGGCAGGTACGCTGAAATGGTTACATCTGCTAGTAAAGGGGCAATTTTAAAAACAATTAATTAATAAATTAAAGGGAATTCTTATGAAAAAAGCTAACCCAATTCTTAGTGGAGCCGATATATTTTTTGAATGCCTTAAACGTGAGGGTGTAGAATATATTTTTGGCTACCCAGGCGGAGCCGTGCTTAAGCTTTATGAAAAGTTGTACGATATTGATTTTCTGCAACATATTCTGGTTAGACATGAACAAGGTGCAACTCACATGGCTGAAGGTTATGCAAAAGCAACAGGTAAAGTAGGAGTAGTGTTAGTCACCTCTGGACCAGGAGCAACTAACACTGTTACTGGAATCGCTGATGCTTACATGGATTCTGTTCCAATTGTTGTTTTTACTGGTCAAGTGCCTTCCCATTTAATTGGTAACGATGCATTCCAGGAAGCAGATATTGTTGGAATAACTCGTCCAATTACTAAACATAACTTCCTTGTTAGACATGTTGAAGAGTTAGCACCTACAATTAGAAAAGCATTTTACATTGCTTCAACTGGAAGACCTGGACCTGTACTGGTTGATTTACCAAAAGATGTTATCAATTCTTCGTGCGAATTTGTTTATCCTGAAGAGATTGACATTCGTGGATACAAGCCGAATTACAAGGGGCATCTTAATCAAATAAAAAGAGCTGCTGAGGTAATTAGCAATGCAAAAAGGCCGCTACTTTATGTGGGTGGAGGCGTAATTATTTCTGGGGGCTCCCGTGAATTGGCTCTTTTTGCCCGAGAAAATAAATTGCCTGTTACTATGACACTTCAAGGCTTAGGTGCTTTTCCAGGTACAGATGAGTTATCGCTCGGAATGCTTGGAATGCACGGCACTTATTGGGCTAATCAAGCTGTGAATAACTGTGATGTACTTGTTTCTTTAGGAGCTAGATTCGATGATAGAGTAACAGGAAAAGTTGAAACCTTCGCCGTTAATGCTTTCAAAATTCATGTGGATATAGACCCTACATGCATAGACAAAAATGTGATAGTTGACTTGCCAATTGTTGGCGATGTAAAACATGTATTGGCAGAACTTGCAGCTGAAATGCCTAAACCACCTGCAGTAGACGAGTGGTGGGAACAAATTTATAAATGGAAAGATGAATGCCCACTTCATTATGAAGATAACGATGGCAGGTTAAGAACTGAATTTATTATTGAAAGACTTTCTCAAAAAACAAAAGGTGAAGCAGTAATTGTTACTGATGTTGGCCAGCACCAGATGTGGACAGCACAATATTATCAATTCAATCACCCGCGCTCAAATTTAACAAGTGGCGGTTTAGGAACGATGGGATTTTCTGTACCTGCTTCTATTGGGGCTTCTTTTGGAGTTAAAGATAGACCAATTATTTCAATTAGCGGAGACGGTGGCTTCCAAATGAACATGCAAGAATTAATTACTGCTGCCGCTTATAAAGTTCCTGTCAAATTTATAATAATAAATAATAGCTTTTTAGGAATGGTTCGTCAATGGCAAGAACTTTTCCACGCCGAGAAATATAGCTTTACAGATCTTTCTAACAGTAATCCCGACTTTGTTAAAGTTGGTCAAGCTTTTGGAATTGAGTCGTACTCTACAGACAATCCAAAAGAAGTAGACTCGTTATTAGACAAAGCATTAGCTGTTAAAGATAGACCAATCCTAATTGAATTTAAGGTAGTTAAAGAAGATATGGTATTTCCAATGGTACCATCTGGCGCTTCAATTTCAGATATGATAGTAAAAAGATTAAATCCAAAGGGACTGATGTAATATGAAACATACAATTTCAGTATTAGTTGAAAATCATTTTGGAGCTTTTGACCGCGTGGCTACAATGTTCAGCGGCAAAGGATTTAATATCAAAAGTATTTCTATTGGAGAAACTGAAATTAACGAGGTATCAAGAATGACCATTGTTACTGAAGGCGACGACCAGATTATTGACCAAGTAGTAAAACAACTAAACAGATTAATCGACACAATAAAAGTTGTTGACCTTACCGGCTCTAATCATATTGAACGTGAACTCGCTTTAATTACTGTCGGCCTTCAAAAAGGCGGTATGGATGAAATAAAAAATATCTGCGATATATTCAGAGGTAAAATTGTTGATATTAACAATAAGACGATGATGCTCGAAATTACTGGTCCCCCAGATAAAATTGATGCTGCGGTAAATGTTTTATCGCCTTTCGGTATTAAAGAAGTTGCTAGATCGGGTACAGTTGCACTTAAAAGAGGTGAGCAAGCAAAATTTCAAAAAAAAGAATTATCAACAAATTAATTGAGGTACAAAATGAAAGTTTATTATGATAACGATGCATCCTTAACACCATTACAAGATAAAAAAATTGCTGTACTTGGTTTTGGCAGCCAAGGGCATGCACATTCACTTAACTTACACGAAAGCGGACTTAATGTTTGTGTGGGTTTAAGACCCACAAGCTCCTCTTGGCAAAAAGCTGAGGCTGCTGGCTTAGTTGTAAAAGATATTGAAGATGCAGTTAAATGGGCAGACGTAATTATGATTCTTTTGCCGGACCAAAGTCAAAAACAAGTCTACGAAAAACAAATTGCACCATACTTAAAAGATGGCGATACACTTGTATTTGCTCATGGTTTTAATATTCATTACAAATGGATAGTGCCTCCTAAAAATGTAAATGTTATGATGATAGCACCTAAAAGTCCTGGTCACCTTGTAAGAAGAACTTATCTTGAAGGCAACGGAGTACCTTGCTTAATTGCTGTGTACCAGGATTATTCTGGCAATACAAAAGAAATGGCTCTTGCTTGGGCAAAAGGAATTGGCGGAACAAAAGCTGGGGTTATTGAAACGACCTTTAAAGACGAAACAGAAACAGACCTTTTTGGCGAACAAGCCGTTCTTTGCGGTGGCTCTGCTGAGCTTGTTAAAGCCGGTTTTGAAGTTTTGACTGAGGCGGGCTATCCACCAGAACTCGCTTACTTTGAATGTATGCACGAGTTAAAATTAATTGTAGATCTTTACTATGAAGGCGGCCTTTCAAGAATGAACTATTCTGTTAGTGATACGGCTGAATACGGCGGAATGACTAGAGGACCGAGAGTTATAACAGAAGAAACAAAAAAAGTAATGCGACAAATTTTGAAAGATGTTCAAAATGGAAGTTTCGCTGAAGAATGGCGTAAAGAAAATGAATCAGGTTTAAAATTGATGGAAAAGTTAAGAAAAGAAAATCGTGAGCACCCAATAGAACAAGTAGGTGCAAAATTAAGAGGTATGATGTCTTGGCTCTTTAAGAAAAATAAAAAGGAGGAAGTGGGTGTATGACTAAGAGAATAACATTATTGCCTGGCGACGGAATTGGTCCTGAAGTAATTGAATCGGCAGTTAAAGTATTGAAATATGTTGCTGAAAAATTTAGTGTTGAGTTTGAGTTGGTTGAAAGACCAATAGGCGGTATTTCATACGATAAGTACGGAACACCTTTAACTGATGAAACATTGCAAACTTGTTACGATTCTGATGCAGTTTTGCTTGGTGCTGTAGGCGGATATAAATGGGAAAATCTTGAGCACCATTTAAAACCAGAAGCTGCTTTACTTAAACTTAGAAAGTCACTAGGCCTGTTCGCAAATATCCGTCCAGCTAAAGTTTTTTCATCTTTAGTCGACGCCTCTTCATTAAAAAAAGAAGTAGTTGAAGGAACTGATTTTGTAGTTTTCCGTGAGCTTACAGGTGGAATTTACTTCGGAGAACCAAGAGGTATTAACACAGAAAAAGCCTGGAACACAATGGTCTATTCTAAAAATGAAATTGAAAGAATAGCAAAAATGGCATTCGAAACAGCTATAAAAAGAAAGGGAATTGTTACATCAGTAGATAAAGCAAATGTGCTTGAAGTATCTCAGTTCTGGCGAAAAGTAGTTGAAAGTGTAAGCAAAGAATACCCAACAGTACGACTTAAAAATATGTATGTCGATAATGCAGCAATGCAAATTGTAAAAGACCCCAAACAATTCGATGTCATCCTTACATCAAATTTATTTGGCGATATTCTTAGCGATATAGCTGGAATGATCACAGGAAGTTTAGGAATGCTTCCATCTGCGAGTATAGGTACTAAGTATGCTTTATATGAACCTGTTCATGGGAGTGCGCCAGATATTGCTGGACAAAATATTGCCAACCCAATTGCAGCTATTTCTTCTGTTGCTATGATGCTCGAATACTCATTTGATATGTATAAAGCATCTGAACTTATTATTGAAGCAATAAATAGAACATTGGAAGAAGGTTATCGAACAGCAGACATTGGAACTGAAGGCAGTAAGATAGTTAGCACTAAGGAAATTACCTCTGTTATTCTAACCAAATTTGAAGAAATTTATAATGAGCAGGCATTGGGTGTATTTACTCTTTAAAAAATTTTTCAATAAAAATATTACAGGTGTTCACAATGGAAGATAGAGTATTGATATTTGATACAACATTAAGGGATGGCGAACAATCGCCAGGTGCTTCCTTAAACGTCTACGAGAAACTTGAAATTGCTAAGCAGTTAGAAAAACTTAATGTAGATATTATTGAGGCCGGATTTCCAGTCTCTTCGCCCGCACAATTTGAAGCAGTTAAAAGAATTTCTGGCGAAGTTGGTGTTGTAATTGCTGCATTGGCGCGGGCAAAAGAAATAGATATTAAAACTGCTTATGAGGCAATTAAGGATGCATCTAAAAAGAGAATTCATACATTTTCAAGCACATCAGATTATCACATCTTGGGTAAGTTCGCCGATGAACGCTATGGAAAAAATCTATCTGAAAAAAGAAAAACTATATTAAAAATGTCGTACGATATGGTTCAGTATGCAAAAACATTTTGCGATGACGTTGAATTCTCAGCCGAAGATGCCGGCAGAACAGATATTTCCTACCTTGCTGAGGTAATTGAAGTCGCTATTGAAGCCGGTGCAACAACAGTTAATATTCCAGATACAACCGGCTATACAATGCCTTCGGAATTTGGGAATAAAATTGCCGAGTTAAGAAAACGCGTGAAAAATATAGATAAAGCAATAATAAGTGTTCACTGCCATAACGACCTTGGAATGGCTGTCGCTAATTCATTAGCAGGAATTGAAAATGGCGCTCGTCAAGTTGAGTGCACTATTAATGGTATTGGTGAACGTGCCGGTAATGCTTCCCTTGAAGAAATTGTTATGGCACTAAATGTTCGAAAAGACCTTTATAAATATTACACTAACATTAATACAAAAGAAATTTACAATACCAGCAGAATGGTCTCAGCTTTTACGGGAATTATAGTTCAACCAAATAAAGCAATTGTAGGAGAAAATGCTTTTGCTCATGAATCAGGTATTCACCAAGATGGTATGCTTAAAAATAGAGAAACTTACGAAATTATGGTGCCGGAAACTGTCGGCGTGCCGAAAACAAAAATAGTTCTTGGAAGGCATTCAGGTAGACATGGATTAAAAGCTCGCCTTGAAGAATTAGGTTATCACGTAACTGAAGATGAACTTCAAAAAGTTTATGAAGCATTCATTAAACTTGCCGATAAAAAGAAAGAAGTTTTTGATGACGATTTGCGCATGTTAATGGGGGATGAAGTCTTTAAAAAACAAGAACATTACGAAATTCAATACATGCACGTCAATGCAGGAACAAATTCAATCCCTACTGCAACAGTATTAATTAAAAACCACGAAAAAGAGTATTCTGATTCGGCTACGGGCGATGGACCTGTTGATGCTTTGTTTAACGCAATTGACAGAGCTCTTGGTTTTTCTCATACTGTTGAATCCTACCAAGTACGGTCTGTTACTTCAGGAAGAGAAGCAATGGGTGAGGTGCTTGTAAGAATTAGATATAAAGAACATTCATTTACCGGAAGGGGAATTTCAACCGATATTATTGAAGCAAGTGCAAAAGCATATTTAAACGCTATTAATCAATTAGAAATATTTAAAGCCGAAAATGAAAATTTAGCAGAAGAAAAATCAGTATCAAAAGTGATTTGAAAGGAAAAAATAAATGGGAATGACTATTACAGAAAAAATACTTGCAAAAGCAGCTGGTAGAAAAAGCCTTACACCAGGTGAAAATGTGTGGCTGAACGTGGATGTCTTGATGACTCACGACGTCTGCGGACCACCTACTATTGCAATATGGAAAAAAGAATTTGGCGCTAATGCCAAAATTTGGGATAAAAATAAGCTGGTGATTTTTCCAGACCACTATATTTTTACCGCAAATAAACATGCAAACAGAAACGTCGAAATACTACGCGAGTTTGCTAAGGAATATCAAATAGATAATTATTACGATGTTGGCACTGATAGGTACAAAGGTGTTTGTCACGTTGCACTTGCTGAAGAAGGCTATAACTTGCCTGGTACGGTTTTGTTTGGGACTGACTCTCATACTTGTACTTCTGGTGCCTTTGGAATGTTTGCTACCGGAGTCGGCAATACCGATGCAGCTTTCATTTTAGGTACAGGAAAAATTTGGGAAAAAGTGCCTGAATCTATGAAGTTTACTTTTCATGGGGAATTACCAAAATACCTTACAGCTAAGGATTTAATACTTCAAATACTTGGTGATATTTCTACAGATGGTGCAACTTACCGCGCAATGGAATTTGACGGCGAAGCAGTTTACCAACTTTCTATGAACGAAAGAATGACGTTAACAAATATGGCAATTGAAGCTGGAGGGATGAGCGGTATTATAGCTGCAGATGAAGTTACAGAAGAATATGTGAGACAAAGAACCAGCAAGCCTTATGAAATATTTAACAGCGACATCGATGCAAAATATCACAGCAAATATGAATATAATGTGGAGGAAATTGAACCGCTTGTAGCAAAACCCCATAGCCCTGATAATCGTGATAAAGTAATAAATGTAGCTGGTACTAAATTGACTAAATGCTATATAGGATCTTGTACTGGTGGTAAGCTAACCGATTTTAAATTTGCAGCACAATTTCTGTTTGGGAATTCTGTTAAAGTACCGACTTTTATTGTTCCAGCAAGTACAGAAGTTGCAAGGCAGCTGGAAATAGAAACTTACAACGGAATCTCTCTTAAGGAAATATTCGAGAAAGCTGGTTGCACAATTGCGCAATCATCTTGTGCAGCATGTCTTGGCGGTCCAGATGACACAATAGGCAGAGCTGTTGATAGAGATGTAGTGATTTCAACTACCAATAGAAATTTTCCCGGAAGAATGGGCAGCAAAAAATCTGAGGTGTATTTAGCGTCACCGTTAACAGTAGCGGCATCAGCAGTCAATGGGTTCATAACTGACCCAAGAGATTTTATCTCCTGAATTTTTTGAAGGTTGACTTTTAACCACTTATAAATCTTTCTTAATAATGATTAAGAAGTTAACAGGAAGACAAAGAAATAAAAAAAGACATAATAATTAGTAAACAATTTAAAAATTCCCTCTCCCTTGGGGAGAGGGTTAGGGAGTGGGCAATGGAAAAAATAATTAAAGGCAGTGTATTTGTACTTGGCGATAACATAGATACAGATCAAATAATTCCTGCAGAGCATTTAGTTTACAGTTTAACAGATGAAGAAGAGTCCAAAAAATATGGTCACTTTGCACTTTCAGGTGTTCCACTTTCACAAGCTGGATTGCCAAATGGTGGTGTTAATTTTATTGAGGGAGATAACTACCTTTCACAATTTACTATTGTAATTGCAGGGTCAAACTTTGGTTGTGGTTCTTCAAGAGAACATGCACCTTTTGCGTTACAAAAAGCAGGAGTAAAAGCGGTAGTTGCAGAATCCTATGCTAGAATTTTTTACAGAAATTCAGTCGATGGAGGTTTTATTATTCCTCTTGAATGTAATGAAAGGTTGAACGATAAAATAAAAACCGGAGATGTTGTTGAAATAAATCTTACAAATTATGTTTTGAAAAATCTCGATGATGGAAAAGAATATCGACTTAAAGATTTAGGAGATGTACTGCCAATAATCCAAAGTGGAGGCTTATTTGAATACGCTCGTAATAACGGTATGATAGTATAACAATTTTAAGATTAATAAGGGGACAGCTAAAATGAAAATAGAAATATTTGATACAACTTTAAGAGATGGTACACAAGGCGAAGGTGTGAACCTATCGGTACAAGATAAACTCTTAATTGCAAAACGTCTTGATGAGTTTGGTATTGACATAATTGAGGGTGGTTGGCCGGGTAGTAATCCTAAAGATGAAGAATTTTTTCAACGTGCTAAATCTTTACAACTGAGCCATGCGAAATTATGTGCATTCGGTTCAACAGCTCGTTCGTTAAATAACGTTGAAGGTGATTCGAACTTAAATGCATTATTAAAAGCCGAAACACCAGTAGTTGCTATTTTTGGCAAAACATGGAGACTTCATTCACAAAAATCTTTGGGTTTAACTGACGAGGAAAATGAAGAATTAATATACCAGTCTGTAAAATACTTAACATCTAAGGGTAAAAGAGTTATTTTTGACGCCGAACATTTTTTTGACGGATATAAAGATGACCCTTCTTTTTCATACAAAATGTTAAATGCTGCAGTTAAAGGTGGTGCCGATACACTTGTACTTTGCGATACAAATGGTGGCTCTCTGCCGGATTTTGTATTTAAGGCTGTCACTGATATAAAGAACAGATTTAATGTTGATATTGGAATTCATGCTCATAATGATTCGGAGTTAGCAGTTGCAAATTCGCTAGCTGCGGTTTCAGCTGGCGCTGTTCATGTGCAAGGTACAATCAACGGAGTTGGTGAACGATGTGGTAATGCAAATTTAAGTAGCATTATCCCAAATTTGATTCTTAAATTAAATTACACTACTAATCAACATAAAAATTTAAGTCACCTTTGCTCCGTATCTAACTATGTTTATGAGCTAATGAACTTAGCACCAAATTCACGGGCAGCTTATACAGGTAAATCTGCTTTCGCACATAAAGGCGGCGTGCATGTTAGTGCAGTGATGAAAGATAGTAGAATGTATGAACATATTGACCCGTCATTAGTGGGTAATAAACAACGCGTCTTAATTTCTGATTTATCAGGGCAAAGCAATATAAAATATAAGGCTAACGAAATAGGAATTGATATTTCAAGTAATAAAGAACTAAGCAAGCGTATTGTTGAGTATATCAAGTCACTTGAATACGATGGTTATCAGTTTGATGGCGCAGAAGCTTCTTTTGAATTAATACTTCGTACAGAGATGAACGAGTTTAGACCATTTTTTAATGTTATTGATTCAAAGGTAAATGTCTTTTATGACGATAAGGGTCATTCAGACGCTGAAGCTGTACTTAAAATTGAAGTCAATGGTGAAATTGAACATACAGCCTCCGACGGCGATGGACCTGTAAACGCTCTCGATAATGCTCTAAGAAAAGCGCTAATGAGATTTTATCCTGAAATTTCATTAATAAAATTAATTGATTATAAGGTGAGAGTGCTTGATGAAAAAGATGGAACTGGTGCTAAAGTGAGAGTTATAATTCAATCCGGAGATGGTGAGGAAACTTGGAGTACAGTCGGTGTTTCAAGAAATATTATTGAAGCAAGTTTTAGAGCATTAATTGACAGTATTAACTATAAGCTTTTTAAACTTCAGAAGGCGGGAAGAAAAGAAATTTCACAAGTATGAAAATGATAATAAAAAACAACATATTATTTACATAAAGATTGAGAATGTAGCTTCATTCGGTGAGTTCTGACATAACATTTTGGAAGTTAAAGTACCAAGTTGAAAATCGTTTGCTTGCTGTGAAAATGTGACATCTCAAAACATTGAATTAAAATTTTGAGAGAACCCGTCTTTACTAAGTCCCATTCACCGACCACCTATTTTACATTGTGCTCCGCCACCTTACACCATCACTCTGTTTTATGCTTTCTGAATTTATTTTTTAATTCATTTCTAATGTCCCAATTTTAATCTATATTTGAATATAAACTCGAAGTAAAAATGAATTAGAATGAAAAAAATTGTAGCAGCTTCTTTTGTTTTTGCTCTCTGCTTCAACTGCATTTATCCACAGAAAATTACTGTTGAAAATCTTGCCGATTTTTTCCCGGGAAAAGATGCAGCTTTTGTTCTATATAACCTTAACGCCGATAAATATATTAAGTACAATCCCGAAAGATGCTCGCAGCAATTTCTTCCAGCATCTACTTTTAAGATATTTAATTCATTAGTTGGACTAGAGACAGGTGTAATCAAAAACGAAGACTACACCATAAAATGGGATGGAACTCAATATGATATAAAATCATGGAATGGCAATCAATCGATGAAAACTGCATTTAAAAATTCTGTTGTTTGGTATTATCAAGAGGTAGCTCGACGAATAGGCAGATCTAAAATGCAAAGGTATTTAAATGAAGTAGGTTATGGAAACATGGTTATTGGGAGCGACATCGATAAATTTTGGCTCGATGGCAGTTTACAAATTTCGGCAGATGAACAAATTGAATTTTTGAAACGGTTGTATGACAATGCTCTCCCATTTTCTGAACGTACAATGCAAATTGTAAAGAATGTTATGATTATTGAACAAAATAAAGATTATGTGCTAAGAGGGAAAACTGGTTTGGGGAAGTTGAATCCTAAAAAATATATAGCATGGTTTGTAGGCTGGATAGAAAAAGGAAAAGATGTATACTTTTTTGCTATGAATATGAATGGAGAAGATGCAGATAAACTTATAAAAGAAAGATTGGAGATAACCGAAAACCTTCTTAGATATTTCCAAATAATAAAATAGAACTATTAGTGTGAAAAATATTGAAGCCGACCCTCATAAAGTTAAACAAAAAAAATGCTGGATTAGGGCATACGAAGAATTAAATGATTTCCTTCCAACCAATAAAAGAAAAATTAAATTCCAGCACATATTTAGCGGCAAAGTTTCTGTTAAAGATATGATTGAATCAATTGGCATACCTCATACAGAAGTCGATATGATTTTAGTAAATGGCTTATCTGTTGAATTTAATTATATAGTTCAAAATGGTGACCAAATTTCAGTTTATCCCGAATTTGAATCGTTTGATATAAGCGGTGTTCAAAAACTTCGACCAAAGCCTTTAAGAAAACCTAAATTCGTTTTGGATGTACACCTTGGAACCCTTGCTGTTTATTTACGAATGCTTGGTTTTGATTCTGTATGGCAAAATTATCTTACGGATGAACAGATAGTTGCGATTTCAAAAAAAGAAAAAAGAGCAATTCTTACTCGTGATTTAGGGCTGCTAAAAAGAAAAGAAGTAACACGTGGTTATTGGGTTAGAAATACCGATCCTATTAAACAGACAGTTGAAATTATACAACGGTTCGATTTAACAAAGCTTATTAAGGAGTTCAGTAGATGTTTGGAATGTAATGGAAAACTAAAAAAAATAGCTAAAAGAAAAGTTTATCATAGGTTACCAGAAAAAGTTAAGCAAAATCAGAATAGTTTTTTTGTTTGTGATAATTGCAGTAAAATTTATTGGCACGGTACCCATTATGATAAAATGAAAGAGTTGATAAGGAAAATAAAAAATCAGATTGGAGAAAATTAATGACCCTCTTTTATCGAATACTGCTTGTTGTATTAATTTTTGCATCAATAGAATTTGTCGCTGTTAAGCGCGCTGGAAAAGCTTTTTCCAAAATTTTTCCGAGGATTAATAAGAGTAAATTTTCAAAATATGTCAGATGGCTTTTAATTTTTGTTAATTTATTTCCAGTATTTATTATTGCAGGTATAATCTATAATATGATCTCGGGTTCGAATTTTGTTTATCCGCCGGAATCAATCTTAGTGAATTTTATTTTGGTTTTTCCTTTTTGGATAGCTATACTAATTATGATTCAAGCTGTATTATTGTGGCTGCCCGTCGATTTACTTAAGTATATATTTATTTTTATACTTTGGAGAAAAAAAGAACAAGTAAAACTTTTAGCCGATAAATATGTTGTTGCAATTATAGCCTTTTGTGTTCTGTATGTACCTGTTCGAGTAGTTTACGATTATTATAAAATCTCAGTTCGTCCAGTTGAATACGTTAAAAAAAATTTACCGCATGAATTAGATGGATTTAAAATTACATTTATTTCTGATTTACAAGCCGATCCATATACAAACTCAAATAGACTCAAGAATTACATACAAAAAGTTAATGAAACAAGTCCCGATTTAGTTTTGATAGGCGGAGACATGATAACTTCCACACCGGATTATATTAACGAAAGTGCGGAATATGTTGGTAAAATAAAATCAAAGTACGGGGTTTATTCTTGCGTTGGTGATCATGATAATTGGGCATACAGTAATGATTCAAAAAGAAATTTAAGTGAAATAGAAAATGCTCTTGCCAAATACAATGTAAAGATGCTTGACAACAAAAAAATTATAATTCCAGTGAAAAAATCTAAAATTGGAATTTCTTTTGTGACTAATACTTATGTTGAACATATTAACAATACAGAACTTGACAGTCTAACAAATTTACCTGAAGGAAACGATTTTAATATTTTACTTACACATCAGCCTCGTCAATATATTATAGATGAGGCAATTAAGAAAAAATTTGATTTGATGCTTGCTGGTCATACGCACGGCGGACAAATTACTTTCTTGTTTCCTTTTTTTAATCTTTCTCCAACTTTGTTAGAAACTAAATATGTAAGAGGTGATTTTTATTTTGGAAATTTAATGCTGATAGTTACAAGGGGACTTGGAATGTCGATAGCTCCGTTTCGTTATAATTCAACACCAGAGATTACTGTAATAAGATTAACTTCTTCTTAATGGAGGATGAAAATGATAAAAATAATTTTACTATCATTACTTCTTTTACCCAACCTTTATTTCTTTCAGCAGGAAAAACACTTAAATAATATCTCAACTCTTACAGTTGAAAAAATAATGAGAGATCCAAAATGGATTGGTAGAGAGCCGCGAAATATTTTTTGGTCGGATGACAGTAAGTTTGTTTATTTTAGTTGGAACTATATTGGTGCGCGTGAAGATTCACTTTATGCTGTTTCTCGTGATGGCGGCATTCCTCAAAAGCTTACCCTTGAACAGATAAAAGAATTGCCATCTAAAAAAGGCGAGATAAATAAATCCAAAACAATGAAAGTATACGAGAAAAATGGAGATATATTTTTATTAGATATTAAAACCGGTAAGAAAAAACAAATTACAAATACAGTAGAAGAAGAATCTAATCCGTCTTTTACGTTTGATGAAAAGAAGATTATATACATTAAAGATAATAATCTTTATTCGATTAATATTTTTGATGGTGAGTTGACACAGATTACAGATTTCAAAAAAGGAAGCGCACCAAAAGAAAGTAAATTATCAAATCAAAATGAATGGCTGAAAAAAGAACAACTGCAGCTTTTTGATGTATTGAGAGAAAGAAAAAACAAAAAGGAACTTGCCGAGAAAACTGAGAAAATTATTAATCCTAAGAGACCTAAAACTATTTACTTAGAAGACAATAATGTTTCAATGATAAAACTTTCTCCTAACGAACAATTTGTTACTTTCAAACTTTCTAAAACACCAAATATTAATAAGACAATAATTCCAAATTATGTAACGGAATCCGGTTATACTGAAACATTCGAATCTAGAACAAAAGTTGGTAGAGAAGAAACAAGTTATAAGCTTGGAATTTACGATATACAACACGACACTGTTTATTTTGTAGACTTCAAAACTATTCCCGGCATTTACGATAAACCAGCATTCTTAAAATCACAAGGCGATTCATTATATAAACAGCCGCGTGATGTAAATATATTCGGTCCTTTTTACTCTGACGATGGAACACAAGCAATGGTGGTAGTAAAAGCTTTAGATAATAAGGATCGCTGGATTATGCTGTTGGACTTAAACGCTGGTAAATTGAAGAATTTAGATAGGCAGCACGACGATGCTTGGGTAGCCGGGCCAGGAATCGTTGAATGGAACAATGATGTTGGAATTGTAGGCTGGATGCCTGATAATAAAAAAGTTTGGTTTCAAAGCGAAACCGATGGGTATTCTCACCTTTATACCGTGGACATTAATTCCTTAGAAAAAAAACAATTGACAAAAGGAAAATTTGAAATTAGAAACCCACAAATCTCAGTAGATAAAAAATATTGGTACTTTATCTCAAATGAAGTCCATCCAGGAGAAAGACAGTTTTATAGAATGCCAATTAACAGCGGTAAACCAGAAAGAATAACAAGTATGACTGGCAATAATGAAGTTTTTGTTTCTCCAGATGGAACAATGCTTGCTATTCGGTATTCTTATTCGAATAAACCTTGGGAACTTTATTTAATGGAAAATAGAGTAGGTGCTAAACCTGTTCAAGTTACTTATTCTGTAACAGATGAATTTAAATCTTATCCTTGGCGCGACCCCCAAGTAATTACATTTAAAGCTGAAGATGGTGCCGAAGTTTATGCAAGATTGTATCTACCGACTAACCCAATCCCTAAAAGTCCGGCTGTAATTTTTGTCCATGGCGCAGGTTACTCCCAGAATGCACATAAATGGTGGAGTGAATATTTTAGAGAGTATATGTTTAATAACCTTTTAGCAGATAACGGTTATTACGTTATGGACATTGATTATAGAGGAAGTGAAGGCTATGGGAGAGATTGGCGTACTGCTATTTATCGCCACATGGGTGGAAAAGATTTAAGTGACCAAGTAGACGGTGCAAAATATCTAATTAAACAATTTGATGTTGATAGTAACAAAATAGGAATTTACGGGGGTTCTTACGGAGGCTTTATAACTTTAATGGCAATGTTTACAAAACCTGGCGTATTTGCTGCCGGGGCTGCACTGCGCCCTGTTACAGATTGGGCACATTACAATCATAGTTATACTTCCGATATTTTGAACCTCCCTTACAATGATAGTCTTGCTTATGCTAAAAGTTCACCAATATATTTTGCTGACGGCTTGAAAGGTGCTTTGCTTATATGTCACGGCATGGTAGACGATAATGTTCATTTTCAAGACGTTGTTAGATTGACTCAAAGATTGATTGAACTTGGAAAGGATAATTGGGAAATTGCAATTTATCCTTTGGAAAAACATGGGTTTGTTCAACCAAGCAGTTGGACAGACGAATACAAAAGAATTTTCCGGCTGTTCCAAGAAAATTTGAAACCATAAATTGTTACACTAAAACTAGGTAATAGAAGAAAAAATGTTAAGAGAAATATTATTAGAACTATTCGAACGCGACCTTTCAAAACTAAAAGATGAAGTAAATTCTTATAAAAGCGAAACAAATATTTGGAAAACAGAAAGAGCTATCTCTAACTCTGCAGGAAATCTTGTTCTTCATTTATGTGGCAATTTAAAACTTTTTATTGGCAGTACTTTAGGAAAATTTAGATATGAAAGAGATAGGGAAAGTGAATTTAATGTGAAAAATGTTCCAATAGAAAGTTTAGTTAAGAATATCGAAGAAACACTGCTAATAGTTAAAGCAACTTTATTGGATATGAAACAAGAAGACTTTGAGAAGGCCTATCCGTTAAAAGTACTTGGTAAAGAAATGACCACTTCATACTTTCTTGTTCATTTACTTTCTCATTTAAACTATCATTTAGGACAAGTTAACTATCACAGGAGACTAATTGAGTGATATAATAACTAAAAATATTTCCGTAGAAAAAACAGCCCGTTATTTTTTGTTGGGAAAATCTTTTGGCAAGGTCGAAGAGCTTTGGTTTGTATTGCACGGGTATGGACAGTTAGCAGAGGATTTTATTAAGCAATTTGAGTTTTTGAATAACGGCAGCAATTTAATTGTAGCACCAGAAGCATTAAATAAATTTTATGTAAGGGGATTTTCAGGTAAAATCGGTGCATCGTGGATGACAAAAGAGGACCGAGAAAATGAAATAGCAGATTATATTAATTATTTGAATAAAATTAGTGAAACAATTTTTAATGATGTAACACCACAAAAAATAAATGTGCTTGGATTTTCACAAGGTACAGCAACTGTTTGTCGTTGGCTTAATTCAAGTAAATTGAAACCAGAAAATATATTTTTATGCAGTGGAGGTGTTCCACCCGACTTACATTTGGACAAAGAAAATTCTTTCCTGCATAAATCTAAATTATGGCTAATTGTAGGAAATGCTGATGAATTTATTTCAAAAGATAGAATTGATGAAGAGGAAGAACTATTGAAAAAATCAGGTACAAGTTATAAACTGATTGTTTTTGATGGTGGGCACACTATGAACTTAATTTCTCTTAAAAATATATTAAAAAATTAACCTTAAAATCGTAATTGCGATGTAAAGTCAAATTTAACAGAACATCCATTTATTAGTTGCTATTATAACAGCAGCCGTTTAACAAATTATATTAACAACCAAAGAGTTGTTTTTAATTCTTGTGTTCGCAATTTTTGTATAAGAAATTTATTTACGTACATCAAAATAAGTTTTAAATCATGAGTGATAATCATTCCCATTTGCATCGGTTGAATTCTACTTCTGGTAGACTTATGACTACAATGACTTTGAACTTTGTTATTACAGCTGCACAAATAATTGGTGGTTTAATTTCTGGCAGTCTTTCATTAATTTCCGATGCATTACATAATCTAAGTGACGGGATATCAATTATTATAACATATGTGGCTATCAAATTAAAACAAAAAGACAATTCCCATAAACATACATTTGGCTTAAAAAGAGCAGAAATATTAGCCGCCGTTATAAATGCATCAGCTTTGATTATTATTTATGGCTTCATTTTTTTTGAAGCAATTTCAAGATTTACAGAGCCTAAAGAAATTAAGCCTTCGCTTATGATGTTGGTAGCTTCAATAGGATTAATTGCAAATGTTATTGGTACTTTTTTGTTGAAACGTGACTCAGTTGACAGCTTAAATGTAAGATCTTCTTACTTGCATTTGCTGAGCGATACTATTTCTTCGGTGGCAATTATAGCTGGCGGTATTGCAATATATTTATGGAAAAGTTATTGGGTCGATCCTCTATTAACAATTTTAATAGGGTTTTACATAGTAAAAGAAAGTTACGAAATTTTATCAAACGCAGTTCATGTGCTAATGGAAGGTGCACCACCTGAAATTTCTCTTCATGAAATAAAGAAAATTGTGGAAGCATTTCAGGAAGTTGATGATATTCACCACATCCATTTGTGGACTATTGGCGAAAACGATGTGCATTTAGAGGCTCATGTTAATATTGCTGATATGAAAATAAGTCAAAGTGATAGACTCCGAAAAGAAATTGAAAAAACACTGCAGAATAATCTTGGCATTAATCATATAACTTTACAATTTGAGTGTAACCAATGTCTTGATGAAGGTCTAATAGGTCAGCATAAATAACCAATTTTTTATTATAAAAATTTACCTTTTAGACAACCCCTTGAATTGAGCTCAAAGCAACAAATATTATTCGGAATAAATACAGTATTTGCTTCCTACGAAGTGGGTGAATTCTCATTTCATTGCAGTTAAAAAATATTTTGGATAGCTGTGATTCAGAATTTAATTCCTTATTAAGACCTAATGAGAATTTTATTTACATTTTATTAAAATAATTGTTGCAACATTTGATGTTATAACGTATATTTTAATCGCAAATAAATTTAAAAATAAAAGGAGTATTAATTATGGACATATTAGGCTTAAGTCTCATTACACTTGGATTAGTGGCGGGTTCTACACAAGTTGAAACAACTTGGGAGTTCGATAAAGCCCATTCAAAAGTGGGTTTTAGTGTTCGCCACATGGTAATATCTGAAGTTGAAGGTTACTTCAAGGAATTCAACGGTTCAGTAGTTACTAAAGGGGATGACTTCACAACAGCTAAAATAGAATTTACGGTTAATGTTCCCTCTATTAATACTGATAATGAACAAAGAGATAATCACCTCAGATCGGATGACTTTTTCAACGCAGAGAAATATCCAACAATATTTTTTAAGAGTAAAGAAATAAAGAAAGTCGGTGATAATAAATTCAAATTAATTGGTGATCTTACTATACGCGACGTTACTAAACCAGTAGAACTTGATGTAACATTTTATGGTATAGTTAAAGACCCTTGGGGAAATACTAGAGCGGGCTTTAAAATTACAGGCGAATTGAATAGATTTGATTATAATTTGAAGTGGAGTGGAGTTCTTGAAACAGGTGGACTCGTTGCAGGAAAAGAAGTTAAGCTTGATATCAATGTTGAGTTAATTAAAAAAGCATAATGAAACTTGAAGAAGAAATAAAGCAAACTAAATTTAGAAATGAATTTCATAAATTAGCAGTTAATATAATTTATTCTAATAGCTGGGTTACAAAAAAGCATATTATCATTATGAAGGATTTTAACATTACACCCGCGCAGTTTAATATATTAAGAATTCTGCGCGGGCAATACCCTAACCCAGCCACTGTTAATTTGCTTAAGGAAAGAATGTTAGATAAAATGTCTGATGCTTCACGATTAGTAGATCGTTTGGTGGAAAAAAAATTGGCAGAAAGAAATGTTTGTCCAAATGACAGAAGAAAAGTGGATGTCCTAATTACAGAAAAAGGATTAGAGTTATTAAGAGAGATAGATTCTTTAAATGATGCATTAGATGCCATCTTTAGTAATTTAAGTGAAGATGAAGCTAAAACACTTAATGAGCTTCTTGATAAAATGCGCGGTTAGCTGCTAATTCGGAATGTGTAATTTCCTAAAACTCATAATTTGTAAATAAGCTAAGCCATAACATCAAAAACGTTGCCTTAGGTTATTTTCGTTTTACAACTTGTTTAGTTTTCTTAGCTTTTTGATTTAAAACCTCCCACTGAAAAAAATTAAGTTAAAGATTAATTCCATCAATTCTTTGGTATTATGCTTAATTCTTGCAAGCTTATTATGATTCTTAGATTTTATTATTAAGCTATAACTTTAAAAAGAAAAACCCAACTACTTTGCAGTAGCTGGGTTTTCATTAGACAACACGGAGGATGTGTCTAAGTAATATGGAGGAGCTATGAAGGTTTAATTTCTGTTTTCAATATTATTTTCGTCTTTATTGAATTTGATACTAAACAATGTTCTTCTGCTTTTTTTATAATTCTTTCGCATCTTTCAATATCTTTAGACTGTTTTACAACAATTTTAGGGTAAAGTTCCACTTTAGTGAACATAAATTTGTTTTCAACTTTTTCTATTATGCCGATCCCCTCACAGTAATAACTAATAAATTCTAGTTTGGAATTTTCCGCAATGGCTAAAAATGTGGTCATTAAACATATATTTATTGAAGCTACAAATAAATGTTCAGGTGACCAAGTGTTTGGGATACCTTTTGGAAATTCGGGAGGAGTAGCAACTATAATTTTAGGAAAATTTGGAACCGTTAATTCTCCTTGTCTCCCACTTATCCAGTCAACTCTTGTTTTATATGTATATTTTTGTTCCATAAAGAATTACTTTTAATCCGAATTTTTTATTAGGATTTGTTTTTAATTATTAAAAGTTCATTAAGTTTGTTTTAAGCCGAGAAATTCTAATAACTTATTATGCGCTTCTTCTGAAAGGGAAACGTTATATTTTTTATAAAATTCTATTGTAGTCTCAATTGATTTAAAATATTTTTTGCAGTTGTCGCAATGCTCAAGATGAGCCTTAATTTCAACGCACTTTGGAGAGTCGAGTTCTTCCCCAAGATTATCACAAATATGATTCATAACGTCTTTACATGTCGGTGACGATGCACTTATATTTTGATTAAAATCGTTCATAACGCAACCTTTCATTTAACTCGTTTCTTAAAAAAGCACGTGCACGATGGAGTCTTGATTTGACCGCAGGGATAGAAAGATCAACAATTTTGCTTGTTTCCTCAGTTGAGAACCCCTCTACATCTCTAAGTGTAAAAACTATCCTATAATCCGGTGGAAGCTTTTGAATTGCTTTATCCAATAAGTCTTTTAACTCGTTATTTTCTGTTACTTTTTCCGGGGTTACATTCCAGTCAGCTATGTTTTTCTCATCTATTAACGCATCATCATCTTCTAACGATGTAAAACCATATTTGCTCTCAGAACGTGCAAGCATTAAGCAATGGTTTACCACTACCCTATATAGCCATGTGGAAAGTTTCGATTGACCGGAAAACTGATGAATATTTTTTACCATGCTTAAGAAAGTTTCTTGCATTGTATTTTCAGCTCGTTCTTTGTTTCGGCATATTTTATACGAAAAATTATATACTGTTTGTTCGTATAGTTTAACTAGTTCCTCGAGCGCTTTTTTATCGCCTTCTTGTGCTTTTTTAATTAATTCTTCTTCGTTCATGTCATTTGATGCTTTTTGTAAGACAAAAGATTCAAGTTTGCCTGATTATGTCTTCTTAATCAAAGATAAATAGTTTGCCAATAAAGTATGTTTATTATTCTCTTAAGACTTTCTCTACTTTCTTGTTTTTTAACAAAGAAATTTAACATTATTAATTTTTTTATACCAAAATCGTATTGGGCATAAAGCCATCCTTTCAAAATAAAAACCGCAAAGCTTGCTGAGGTTCTAACAGACATACATTTTCACATATAAACTCATGAATTACTCTTGTGAAAATTAATATTTAGATGTTTCAACAAACAGCAAATAAAGCAATTTTGATGGAACAGTACATTTATTTCTACTTTGTTAATTAAATAAGACCTGTAGTTGTGTACATTGAAACTTTTTAGCTATTAAGAATTACTATGTGCAAGAGTATCTTTTTTGATGTTCTAAGTTTTTGAAAAAATTCTAATAACACTGTTTTTCATTAAGGCATTGAAGTATTGTATATGAGGTTGTAAATTGCAAGTGAATTACTTTTTATTAATGTTAATATTGTGTTGTCGTTAATAGCTGTTATTATACTGTTGTTGTGATTAACAATTATTTGTTAAATGGTCTTAATAATGCAGGAACAGCTTTCAAAAATATTAGCCGATAACAAGCTGCTTAAAAATGTAGACTTCACGAAAATAAATCTGAGTGGCTTAAAAGGGAAATTAATAACTCTTTCCGAAGGGGAAATTTTATATAGAGAAGGTGACAGTGCTGATATTATATATTTGGTAGTCAGCGGTGAAATTAATGTTATAAAAAAGAAACTTTTAGGAAAATCCAAGTCATATATTTTTAATGCCCAAGATTTTTTTGGCCAAGACGAGTTTTTTGAGGAAACCTCGCGTACTTCGACTGCTGTAGCATTAAAAGACACATATTTAATAGCCCTAACTAAAGAAGAAGTTGACGAATTAATTAAGCAGGATGATGAGATTTATGTAAATCTAAGAGAACAAAATGCTGAAATAAATTTAGAGGAATTAGATAGTAAGCCGGCTCAAGAACCGCTTGTAAGTGTTAATAATAAAAAAAGTAGCTATACTAAAACTCCAGAGATTACCTCAGAAACTAATACAGAAGAATCCTCTTCAATTTTTAGTTTGGACTTTAATCAGCAGTCAAAAGACTTATCTTTAGATGGAGATGAGAGTTCAATAGATAAAAATTTAGTAGATAATAACACCAATGAAAAGCAAGAAAACATCAGCTTTAATGAATCTGAAACTAAAAAACTGAACGAGTCTAATGAACAAAAAAGCAAAAAAACTGCCGATGAAGAAAACATTAGCAGTTTTACAAAAACAATAGTTGAAGAATCAAACGATTTGAACGATGCTTTATTTAAGATATTAAGCACACAGGAAACAAATGCATATTCTAACGGAAGTCAAAATGAACATGAAGATTTACAAAGTGAACAAAATTTGGACAATTCATTGGAAGAACAATCCGTAGAAATATCGCAAGAAAAATCTACTGAAGAAAGAAACAATGATATAATTGGGACAGAAGGCCAAAATTTAGAAGAACTAGCAATTGCGGAAGAAGATGTAAAGGAAAATAAAGAAGACAAACTTATTAAAGATGAAGTGGTTTTAAGTCAACTTGATAGTGAAATTAGCATCGGTGGTGAAGAAGAAAATGACCTCGAGGATGGGAAGTTAAATTTAAAAGAGCGTAAAAAGGACTTAAGTGCTACTGAAATAGAGATTATTAAAGAAGTTGATGAAAAATTAGCATGGATAGAAAAGTCGACTCAGAAGCAAAGAAAAGAGACAAATATAGATGGAAATGCAATTAAGATTGAACAGTTGAAAATGATTATCGCTGCTGCAGAGTCGATTAATTCCACAATTAAAATAGATGAAGTGCTTCAAAAAATTGTTGATGTTGCATGTAATCTTACAAGTGCAGAACGTGGTACACTTTATTTAGTTGATAAAGAAAAAAATGAAATTTGGTCTAAAATTGCTATTGGCAGTGAAACACATGAGATAAGATTGAAAATTGGGGAGGGGCTTGCTGGTCACGTAGCTAAAACTGGGGAGTTAATTAACAGCAAAAATGTTCATAACGACCCTCGTTTCAATAGTGCCTTTGATAAGCTGAGTGGCTATACTACTCAAAACATGATTTGTTTTCCAATTAAGAACAAGCAGGGAGAAATAATAGGTGTTCTTCAATTGCTTAATAGTTCGAGAGGTGAGTTTAGTAAATTAGATGAAGAGTTCCTTGAAGCATTGTCAATTCATTCTGCAATTGCTATACAAAATGCAGAATTAGTTGAAAAGCTCTTACAACTTGAAAGAAATCAAACTCTGGGCAAAATGGCTAATTTTCTTATACAAGACATTAAAAAGCCAATATTGGTCAGCAAAAGATATGCTGAACATCTCGCAAGCCGAAATCAATCCCCTGAACTTAAGCAAGTAATTGATATGCTGCTTGAACAATTATCGCAAGTGACAGACCTCGTACAAACAATTTCCAGTTACGCGATAGGCAAAGCAATTTTAAGAACTACAACTGTAAGTCTAAACAAAACATTAGATGACTTTGCTACACGCATTAGTTCTTTTGTTCAATCTCATAATTGCTCAATTGAATCTCATTACGATAAAGATGTTTTAGTTAAACTTGATAGCAAAGAATTTTTCCTTTGCTATAACCATATCATAAAAAATGCCTGCGACGCTATGCCAGATTCAGGTATAATTGCCATTTCTACTAAACGCGAGGGAAAGAATGTAAAGATAATTTTTAAAGATCAGGGACTTGGAATACCAAATGGATTTAAAGATAAGATTTTTGAACCATTTATCTCTCATGGTAAAAAGGAAGGTACTGGATTAGGCCTAACTATTACTAAGAAAATTGTAGAAGCACACAACGGCACTATTGAAATTGATAGTACAATTGGTGAAGGAACAACAGTCACAATTACTTTACCAATAGCCTCCATTTACTAGATTGAATGAATTATAATTTAATTACAATTTTGGGTCCAACTGCAGTTGGTAAAACCCGCCTCGCTGTAAAACTTGCTTATCATTTTAATGGTGAAATTATCTCAGCCGATTCGAGACAAGTCTATAAAAGTATGGATATTGGCACGGGTAAAGATTTGTCAGATTACATAATGGAGGGGGAAAAAATTCCATATCATTTAATTGATGTAATTGAACCTACTGAGGAATTCAACTTGTTTTTATTTAATCAAATGTTTTACGATGCTTATCATAAAATTACTTCAAAGAAAAAAATTCCATTTTTAACTGGAGGAACTGGCTTATATCTCCATTCTATTCTCAAAGGATATCTTCTTGAAAAAGTTAATATGGAAAACGCACAATATGATGAATTAAGCAAACTTAGCATTGAAGAGCTTACTTCCAAACTTAAAATGCTAAACCCAAACCTGCATAATACAACAGACCTTAAAATAAAAGACAGGGTAATTAAAGCAATTATAATTGCTCAAAACAAAAATAAAACTGAAAAAAGTGTTAAAAAGAAAATTAACTCCCTCACAATAGGAGTTAAACTCGATAGAGAAAAACTAAAAGAAAGAATAACAGAGAGACTAAAACATAGACTTAACAGCGGCATGGTTGAAGAAGTAAAAAATTTATTGGCTAATGGAATTTCTTACGACAAATTAATTTTTTTTGGACTTGAGTACAGGTATATAGCACAATATCTTAAAGGAGAATTAAATTATAATGATATGTTCCAAAAACTTAATAGTGCTATACATAACTTTGCAAAAAGACAAATGACTTGGTTCAGAAAAATGGAAAGAGAAGGAATAAAAATTCACTGGATTGAAGGTCCCAATTTTGAACTTGCAAAAAAAATTATAGAAGAAAATTATTCTTGATAAACAATAATTATGCAATAGCATTCAAAAAAGATGATTCCCCATATAAAAGAAAAAATGGAAATCAAATTCCTTTGTTTTTTATGCATGTAGTACTTTAATGATAAATTTAACTTGTTTTATCCCCGATTAGAAACGTCGGGACAAGTTTTTATTTTTTCTACTGTTTTATCAATAAGCCAATAAGGTTTGTTTTCTCTTTTGTTTATGTTACTAAAGCTGTAAAGAAAAAGAATAAGGTTTTTTGAGAATTCACCACATTGTGGAGTGGTGGATGACCACATTTCGTGGTAGGAAAAAATAAATTAACATAAAAGGGCACTCTCAGAAATAAATAAATAGCAGGTGAACATTATAAGAGAAAGTAGTGAACCTTAGTAACATGTTGGACAGCACAGAGTGCAGATTGACCTTATTAGCTTATTGTTCAAAATGATATCTACCTTAAATTTTGACAGTAAGATTGTAAAAGCCGGAAAAGTAAGAATAAGGTAAAATAGAAAGTTAGTAAATAAAGAAATGCAAATGCATAGATGGGGTTAAATTGTTATATGATCAAAAATAAATTTCCAGAATATGTAAAAGAATATCTGCAAAAAAGTTTAAATCCCATTTGGCGGCTTGAAACCAGCCCAGAAAAATTGTACGATAATATTATTGTTGTGCCAGCCATACAAGAAAAAGAAAATATCAAATTGCTTTTAGGCTCATTGGCTAACTGTGATAACAAATATTTTAATTCAACATTAGTAATGTTTGTTGTTAATGCTTTGTCTAACTCTTCAAATAAAATTTTGGAAGAGAATTTGGATACCTTAGATTATCTAAGAAAATTTGTCCAAAAAAACTTTGATGATGATAAATTGCTGATGAAGTTAAATTCACTTGGCTTGAACATTGGAGTTGTCGATGCTACAAGTCATAAAAAAACAATGCCGACAAAAGAAGGAGGGGTTGGATTTGCGAGAAAAATAGGTATGGATTTGGCTCTTCAATATTTTGATTATCATTCATCTAATAAAAAATTAATTATTTCTTTAGATGCAGATTGTACCGTAGAGCCGAATTATTTGACCGAGATTGTGGAGTATTTTAATAAATGTCCTAGCCATTGTGCTTATGTTAAATTTGAACATCCGCTTCCTGATGATGAACAGCTAGCCAAAGCGGCGATTAACTACGAAATTTTTTTGCGATATTATGTCTTAGGACTAAAATATGCTAACTCGCCTTATGCTTATCATTCTATTGGTTCTACAATTATTTGCGATGCTGAAAGTTATATTAAAGTCGGGGGCATGAGCAAAAATAAAGCTGGAGAAGATTTTTACTTTTTGGAAAAGCTTGCAAAGATTACAACAGTAGAAGAAATTTCTGCAACTAAAGTTTATCCGTCAGCGCGCTCTTCCTGGCGTGTTCCTTTTGGTACTGGACAAAGAATTGGAAGATTTCTTTCAAATAACAAGAACGAGTATATACTGTATGACCCGCAAACATTTTTTATTCTTAAAGAATGGATAAGTGAATTTCATTCTAATACAATTTACAACGCTGATAATTACTTGCAAAAAGCGAAAAGAATTAATAATGCTTTGCACGATTTTTTAATTCAAAATTCATTTGATATAACATGGAATAAAATATTAAAAAATTCAAAAAGTGAGAGACAAATACAAAATCAAAAGAAATTATGGTTTGATGCTTTTAAAACACTTAAATTGATTCACTTTTTAAGAGATACATCATTCCCTTCAATTAATATGTTTGACGCATTAGATATAATTCTGAACAAATATGGCATCAATTGCTTTAGAAGAGCTAACGAGGTAATACCGCCAATAGAAATTCAATTGAAATATTTAAGCAAACTACGTGAATTAACGTAATGTTATGTTACCTCAAACCCGATAAGAACACAAAGCCAAATATAGCCTATTTCGTCCCTAAAGGGACTTTATTTATTTTTTTTAATTTATTCTACAAATATTACATTCCTACGGAATTTTAGCTCCTTAGGAGCGAGATTTTTTTAGAAAAGAACTTTTGTATATTTTATGTAGGGCTGAGGTAACCTCGACCCTACAATCTGTAGGCTAACTTTACTATATTTACACCCCAATTTTGAGGTAATGATGGATTTTTTAGAAAAGTTAAAAGGCGTAAAAGAAAAATTTGACAAGATAACCGTGCAACTTTCTAACCCGGAAATTTTGTCAGACCAATCAAAAGTTATCTCTTTAAGCAAGGAAAGAAGTGAGCTTTTAGATATTGTAAATGCATACGATGAATACAGTAAAATAATAAACAATATTGAAGGAAATCAGGAAATCATTGATACTGCAGACGACATGGAATTAGTTGAGGTAGCAGAAGCAGAAATAAAAGAGTTAAAAGAAAAGAAGATTGAACTGGAAGAGAAAATCAAGTTATTATTAATACCGAAAGATCCCGATGATGATAAAAATGTCATTGTGGAGATTAGAGCCGGCACAGGGGGTGAAGAAGCCGGGCTATTTGCAGCTGATCTTTATAGAATGTACTCCCGCTTTGCAGAACTTAAGGGTTGGAAGAAAGAGCTAATTGACTTGAACGAAACGGGACTCGGTGGATTGAAAGAAGTAATTTTTAATTTATCTGGCAATGGTGTTTATGGTGACATGAAATTTGAAAGCGGTGTTCATAGGGTGCAAAGGGTTCCGGCAACTGAAGCGAGCGGGAGAATTCACACATCAGCGGCTTCGGTTGTAGTTTTACCTGAAGTAGAAGATATTGAAATTGATTTGGACCCTAACGATTTACGGATTGATGTTTACAGAAGCGGTGGAGCAGGTGGCCAAAATGTAAATAAAGTTGAAACTGCTATACGTATTACTCACATTCCAACTGGAATTGTAGTTCAGTGTCAGGATGAGCGTTCTCAATTAAAGAATAGGCAAAAGGCAATGAAGGTACTTAAAGCGCGTTTGTACGATATGAAAATGAGCGAACAAATCAATGAGATAGCAGCTCAAAGAAAATCAATGGTACGAAAAGGAGATAGAAGCGATAAAATTCGTACTTACAATTTTCCTCAAAATAGAGTTACCGACCATAGAATTGGACTCACACTTTATAACCTTGACAGCATTATGGAAGGCGATTTGTTCGAACTAATTGAGAAATTGAAAATTGCAGATAGAACAGAGAAGCTTAATGCTGTATGATGACTTACCAATACTATAGCCACAAAATGACTTTAGTAATGTATGGGGTCTTTTGCAATTAATTACTTTGATTTACCCATTGCTTTTTAAATCTTTTATAGCTGTAGAGAATGAAATTAGTCAGAAGAGTAGGATTGAATTTGGTAACAAGTGACATAAACAATAAAAGGAAAGAACTTATATGAATTAAAATCTTTTGCCATCTTTTTCTATTAATTGCAAGATTGATAAAGCCATAATAATGCACTTTTTTTAGCAAATCTTTTATATCTTTTTTAGGTAGATAGTTTTTCAATAAAATGCTAAAGTGAGTAATTCTTTTTTCTGGAGGAGGGGGTTGAAGGTAATTGCTGCCGAAAAGAACAGTAAGATAATTTCCTACATTTTTCGGACAACTGAAGTTATATCCTTCAAAATTAATTTTGGCAAGGGGATATATATCTTCTAATTTATAATATTCTCTTTCGTAATCAACTAAGGTATCATTAAAGCTGTAATTAATTAGACAATTGTTCACATCATAATTCGAAGTGCTTTCATTCATATAACTGTTATAATAATTAAAAAAATATTCCTTAGCTTTGATTGGATTTTTAAATTTTGTTAAAAACTCTCGATGAATATCGAGTATATCATTTTCTTTTTTTGCTTTTCCTCTGACGAAAATGCTAGCCACATTAGTTAAGCTTTTGTCAATTGCAATGGCTTCTTCTGTGTTTTTTATAAATTTTACTGGTATCAAATCTATTTTAACAGGGAAAATGTAATCGACTAAGAGCGAGGATGTTCCGAAACAATCATGCCAGGTTAAAAATTTTTCGTCATGGAAATAAAGCAAGTATTTATCACTTTTATTAGAATAATTATTAAGGAGAAAAATCAATTTATCATAATCATTTTTGGGAAGGCATATATCTATGTCATCATCCCATGGAATAAAGCCATTATGCCTTACAGCTCCTAACAACGTACCCCCATCTATCCAGTAATTCAGCTTGTTTTCTTTGCATAGCTTGTCTACCAATAAGAGCAGGTTTAAACATTCTTTTTGAGCTAAACGAAGTGCCTCGGATTTATCTTCTATTTTATTGATTCTCATGAAGGTCTATTTTGTTTGATACGTAATCGAGGTCTTGGGGTGTGTCTATCTCATAGCATTCTATTTCACATGCCTGAATAGGTAAGAATTTTTCTAATTCTTGGTAAACGTAATGCCCTTCTTTACTTATTCTTATCTTGTTAAAATATGCGATGCCAGTCCATTCATATTCTGAAATTTTCTCTCTGCTAAATTTTATCACTTTGCCTTCTTTATTAAGCTGGACGAAGACAGGTTCTTCTGTATATGCTTTTGTAATTCCTATTAAATTTTCTCCTTGAATAATTTGATTAAGAAAAAGGTTATAATTTTTTTTGTCGATGTACATATCACCATCAATATTAATAAAAGGTTCTGATAGGTCATATGAGCCCAAATATAGGCTATAGGAATTAGTAGTTGTACGATAATCGGGATTACGAACAAAGATTACATCATTACGTATAGAGCGGACGTATTCTATTACTTCTTCTTCCTTAAATCCTACTACAATGCGAATATTAGGTACATCTTCTAATACCTTTAACAAATAGTAGATTAATTTATGGTTGCCAATTTTTACTAAACATTTTGGCATATCTAAGCCTAATCTACTGCCAATTCCGGCAGCACAAATAACTGCATTTTTAATTTTCATTTGTGTAATGTTCTTTAAATGATGATAATAGATTTGCTAGAGACTTAGAATCATAGCAAACGTAATCAGATATTTTAATTAACGAGGAAACAGGCTCGTGAACTCCGCCGAATGCTAAGGATTTATCAGAAATTTCGAACATTGAACAATCATTCATTCCATCACCAATAGAAATTACAATGTCGAATCTTTTCTTTAATGTTTTTACCGCATCTGATTTATTTAATATATGGGATATTCCGGATAAATTATCATGGTCATATGATGCTTTTGATGTAAAATACCCACAGCCAAACTTTTCTTTTATAAAGTCTTCAATCCAAACATCTAAGTTACCTGTAACAATATAACAGCAGTCTTTATTATTTTTCACAAAGTTTTGTAAATATTTATCTACAGTAATCTTGCTTATTATTTGTTTTACTTCTGATATGGGCACTGTGGAAAGGAGTTTTACTCTTAGCTTAAAAGATTTATCGAATGTAATTAAGCCATCCATTGTAATTTTGGTAAGCAAGTCAATTTCCTCATATAATCCTACTGCTTTGGCTATCTGAGGTAAAATCTCTTCTCTGGTAAGTGTTCCGTCTAAATCAAAACAAAAGGCTATTTTCATATCTTATGGTTTTTTACAGACAAACATAAAATGCCTTGTATTTTCCCATACATTAGTTGTATCAGGAAAAATGTCAAATATTTGAATATCTAAAAAGCCTATTTCTTCCAAAAGAGCTTTTTCTTTATCCACTTGTCTATATTCAGCAAAATATTCAGTCCCTAATTCTTGAGAAAAACCATCTACTATTACATCTTCATGCAAACCACAGTGTGTACGTATTACTAAATGGCCGTTTTGTCTGAGCATAGAATAAATGTTTTGGTATATGCCTTTCATTTCTTCCTTTGGAAAACATTGTGCAACGCCTAAGCATAGGACCACATCAAAAAGCTTTCTTATTTTAAATCCGATTAGGTCAGCATTTATTACAAGCATATTAGGGTGATCTATAATAAATTTAGAAAATCCCTCAAATTTTTCGACTGCTGTAATATGCTTGACTTTGTCGACTAACTTATTGATAATTAAACCTGTGCCACTTCCTAAGTCTAATAATTCGGTGTTCGGATTAATATATTTAGATATAAACTCGACCTCTAAGTCAGAAGTATCGGGTCTTTTATTTTTTGTCTCTTTTGGGTCTTTTATTTTTTTTGAAAGGTTTTTCCAATAATCTTCACTTTTACTCATTTTAATTGGTGTTTTAATTAATAATATGATTATTACACAAAGATATAAATTTATTTTATTACTTTGAATTATCTCTTTCGGTTAATTATTTAGAAACAATATGATTTAGAAATTCAGATAGCTTTTTTGTTAAACTTCTATTTGAATATTGCGAAATATCCGATTTGTTTGGAAGAAGTAGCCCGCGCTTATATTTTTCATATAAGTTTTTTATAGTAATAATTGTCTTTTCGAGGTCATTAAAGTTACATGTGTACCCAGCATTAACAGTATGAACAATTTTTGAAGCATCGCTTTCTTCGGGACCTATTACAAGAATGGGTCGCCTCGAGGCAAGATATTCAAATAATTTTCCGGGCAACCTTCCATTAACGTTTGGCATATTATTAAGAATAAGCAGCAATACTTGTGAACGATGCATGCGTAACAAAGTTTCTTTCCTTGAAAGATGTTCAAATAAAGTAAGATTATTCTTTAATCCAAATGATTCAATCTCATTAAGAATAGCATGACCAATGAACCCTGCAAGTTCAATCTCAAGGTCATTGGCAAATTGTTTATTCTCCTTTGCAATAATTGAACATGCTTTCCACAGAGTTCTTGCATTGCGGTCGGGCCCCAAACTTCCATAATGACTCAAAGTAAATTTGGGTGAAAGTTCAACATGAATATTTTTAAAGTCATCTTCATCATATCCCCATACAATAATTCCTACATCTTTTGCACCTATTGACTCAAGATCTTTTTTCCATGTTTCGCTGCAAATTGTAATTTTATCTGCATATTTAAAAACCCGTTGCTCCATAGCTTCGTGGATTTTTCTTGATATTGGATTTAACATCAGTTGTGGAAAATAATCTACTTGTGTCCACGGATCTTGAAAATCAGCATGCCAGGGAATATTTAATTTCCTTTTTATTTTATAGGCAATCATATGATTTGTATGAGGTGGCCCATTTGTAAATAAAACATCTACATGATTTTCTTTTAAGTAATTAATTAGGAATTTAGCTGTAGGTTTTATCCAAAACTTTCTCGCATCAGGAATAAATATATTTCCCCGTATCCATATTCCAACTTTATGTGCAATAGTGTGTTTTTCTTCTTCTAAAAAAACATTATGGATTCGTTCTTCTTTTTTTTTGCCCGTAATAAATTTAAATAAATTATATGGCTCCCAAATTCTAGTTTTTAATACTATAATTCCTGCAGGCACATCTTTAAAATTTGATTCATCCAATACAGGGTATTCTGGATTTTCCGCTGTGCATATAATTGGCTCCCAGCCAAATTCTCTGAGATACTTCGCAAACTTTAAACAACGATGCACACCGATACCCCCAGCTGGCGGCCAATAGTATGTTATAATTAAAACTTTTTTCATCTTATTCTAGTTATTTCGCTTTAGTGAACATACCCATAATATACTGTCCTTTCAGTGCTGCTAAAGAATCTTCCAAATCACCTCTGCCTTCTCGATAGTAGACTTTCTATAATAATACTTAGACTTATCCTCTTTCCTTTTTTAAGCATGTTGCTAAGGGTATCCAATTCAATTTTTTCATAAAAGTTAAAAAAGTATAATAAAAACGGGAATAATATGATAAGCATAAGTTTAATGATTACGGATAAAATGAGAATGTCAGTTTCAATCAATGACGAAATAAAATAAATAAATATTGCAATCGTAAAAAGTGTTATAAGTTTCCCGTTCTCGTATTCAATTTTATAATATTTATCCGATATAATTTTTGTGGCAAAATGAAAAATACCGAAAGCAACTAATGTGCTGTAAGCAGCAGCAATCATTCCATATTTTGGTATGAAGATAAAATTCAAACCTATGTTTAAAAAAGCTGAGAGCATGGTAGTAACTGCAATATATTTTGTGTTTTTTGTTAAGTACATCCCAAGTGATGCGTAATTTCTTGTTGCACTAAATACATACGATAAAGTAATTATTGGCACAATTTGATATGCAATCCAAAAGTCTGCATTTGAAGATATAACTCTAATTATTTCTTTGCTGAATATTGAGATTGCTAAACCACTCCATATTACAACATAACAAAGGTAAGTCATAAGTTTTTTGAAATAACGGGAATCACCTTCCTGACCATACATTTTTGCAGCAGCAGGTAATAATGTTAAATTAAATGGCAAAATTAAAAACATGTTAACAATGCCTGCAATACGGTAACCAAGGTCGTAAATACCCACAGTTTTTGTATCTGTAAAATAATTTAAAATATAACGGTCGCTTACATTAAGCAACTGAACGCCAATCGCTCCGAATATCAAAGGAATTCCAAAATTTATGGATTGAATTAAAATTTGTCTGTCAAATTTAAGTTCGATATTTTTTAACACATCAGGTAGTGGAATAACAAACGCAACAATTTCTGCAGCTAAGTATGCATAGAATATCCCAAATACACCAAGGTGCATAAACCCAACAAATAAAACTGCTAACAGAAGGGTTAGGATTATTTTGGTTAAATTGATTACAGAGTAAAATACAGATCTTTCATCTGCACGTAACTTGTTTAGTATAACGTTGTTAATTACTCTTAAAAAAATAATTGCAATTACGAGATGTGCATAAGGACGAAAAATATTATCCGGGTCTAAAACAGAAAATAACTTGTTAAAAAAGATAAATAAAATTAAATATAGTATTAAGTTTACTACAAAAACGTAAGCAAGGATAGTGAAGAAAACTGATTTTTCTTTCCCTTTGTATTCTTGTGAGTTGTTTAAAACAAGAATGGAATTAGCCTGCCCAAATGAGAAAACTTCAACAAGAATAACAATAGTTACCTCCAGTATTCCATATACACCAAAATCGGAAGCAGAAAGAACATTCAAATAAAGAGGAAGAGTAATTACTCCAATTCCTTTATATGCAATTCCAGGTATACTGTAAACAGCAGTGTGTTTTAGAAAGCTTTTAATTTTCTGATACATTAAACTTTATTGCCCATTAGAAGCTTGCTTTTTTGCTTTGTTATCGAAAAAGATTATACCCACTATTACAATTAGTATTAAAACGCTTAAGATTAATGACAAATATTTTCCTATATAAAAACTTTTTGGTTCATAAATAAATATAATTTTATGTTCACCTTTAGGAACAACAATCCCTCTAAAGCCGTGATTTGTTTTATAGATTGTAGTTTCCGCTCCATCAATAAATGCTTTCCAGCCTTTGGGATAGTAAGTATCGCCTAAGAACAGAAAATTGTTACCCGAGGCTTTTGCCTGAAGTTCGATTCGTGATTCTCCGTAATGAGTAATTTTTACAAAAGCAGAAGAATCTGGTTCATCTATTTTAAGTGTAACATCTTCGAGGAAGGCAACTCGTTTAGGGTCAAACGAATTATTTTTTACCATATTTAAAATTTCTAACATAGGTTTAGAAGAAACAGAGTCTACAAAATAGGCGCGGGGCAGTACATCAGTATTTTTATAAACAAAAGTTTGCTGAGAAGAAGATATCAGCTCGAAACCGGGGATATTTACTTTGTTATCGAACACAAGATATTTCACATTTAACATTCGCCAAAGTGTAGGATTTGCGGGTCCAACAATATCCATAAAATCCTGATAAGTGCGCGGTTTAACTGCGGAATAACCGTAGAAATCCTGCTCAAGAAAATAAACATTGAAATTAGAATTTTGCGATAAATTACCAAGTCCTTCTTTTTTTAGATTCAAAATCCTATAAGGCTCTTTATCATTCTGTTCTTTAATTGCTTTTATGTAATCTGGTTCCGTAAATATTTGGTCGAAGCTTGTTTTATTAACGTACTCTGCCCCGCGGCAGCCAATTCTTAAAAGGTCGAAAAGAACAAAAATCAGAAGGAACAAAACAAGAGAATCTGTACTTAGTTTGTTTCTTAAATAAACAAAAGCAATTGTAAATGTTAATGTTATTAGGGCTAATCCTATTATTAAATCGCCTGTAAATGTATCGGCTAAAAATCCAAAAATTTGTTGAAGCCGTTGACCTTTTTCTCCTGCTGCTTGAATATGTTGAATATACCAGTCAGATATAGCAGACTGAAATAAAATTGATAAAACAAAAAGCACCCCAAAAACGAGAGCAGTATTTTTTAAAAGTTTTTCTTTAGAAAAGTCCTTTGTCTTTCTCATTTCAATCAAGCTCATTATGCCGTATCCTGCAAGTATTGGAAAGACCATTTGTACAATGGCAAGTATCATCGAAGGGACTCTAAACTTGTCAAAAAAAGGAAAATAGTAGAACAACAGATTAAAAAGAACCGGGAAATTTTTTCCAAACGAAATAATTATGTACAGTATACTTATTAAAGTAAGATACTGTATAAAAGGGTTCTTCCATTTTGTTATTATAGCGAACAAGGCAAGGAAAAAAATTACAATTCCCATATACATTGGAACATCAACAAAAGGCATCTGACCAAAGTAAGTGTTTATTTCAACGGGCTGATTATTTGAAAGTTCGCCTTTGTATGTCATTCTTCCGGAACCGTAGAACGATGGCACTATAAAGGTCATCATTTCTTCAGGCGAGAAAGACCAATTGGTTGCATATTCGTAAAAATCTGAACTACCTTTATCGGTTGATTTTTGCTGTTCTTCAATTAGACTTTTAGTTCCACGCGTTGAATATTTACTGTATTCCCACAATTGAGCATAACTATCAAATGAAAGCAGCATTGCAATTAAAGTTGCGGCTACAAATAGTCCAACAGATTTAATAAGCTGTTTTATTAATTGGTTTTCTTTTTTAACAATACTTCTTATAAAATAGAACAAATAAAAAATTCCTATACTCATAAACACGTAATAAATAATCTGGACATGTGCGCCAAATACAAGAAAATGTAGGAATATGACCATAAGCAAAAAATCTAAGAAACGAATTTTTTCATTGAATTTTAACAGCATCATCAAAATTAAAGGGAAGGCTGCAAGGCTAATCATTTTTGTTACGTGACCAATAAAAAGAAAAAGGAGAATACCTGTGCTGAATGATGTTGCAAATCCAACTAATAATGAAAGAAGCAGTGAAGCCTTTTGCGAACGCATAAATATGAAGCTTGTTAAAGCAATTAAAATGAGATTGAATACACTGGCGGAATATTCAAGAGAGAAAATTGCTGAGAATAAATATTTGCCGTAAGAATAAATTGCGCCAATAAAATCCCACCATCTCAATTCAGTAGAAATTGCATAAGCTGGCATTCCGCAAAATAAATATGGATTCCACAATGAAAACCCTTCTCTATCTTTATGGATGTATGTTGACATGCTTTTGATTGTTATAATGTCTCCAGATTGAAATGTTTGTCCACCAAAAAAAATTGGAGAAAAGAAAATGAGAAATACAATTAAGATAACCGCAATACCTAATGGAATTTGGTATTTAGATGGGATTATTTTTTCAATATCGAAGTTGGCAAAGAACGAATCACTTTTCTTCGCTTCGCTTTTTTTAATTTTTTTTGCCATTTATGGTCTCCATTTAATTTTTTAATATCTCCATCATTTCGGCGGTAAATTTTTGCCAGGAGTATTTTTCAACCTCAGCTTTTATGTTTTGGGTAAACTCGAACTCCTTATTCTCTTCATAAAACCTAATTATTGTATCAGCTAATTGTTCCGGATTTTCCTTTTCAATAAGAAATCCTGTTTTGCCGTCTTCTATCATTTCTGTTAAACCGCCGACTTTAGTTGCAATTACTGGTTTATTGAAATTATTTGCAATCTGAACTATACCACTTTGAGTTGCATCTTTGTAGGGAAGAACAACAACGTCTGCAGCTGAAAAGTAATATTTCACATCTGCTGTCGGGATAAAATCATTATGAAGCGTTACTTTCTTTTCAATATCTAATTGCTTTATTAAAGAAAGATATTTGTTTTCATCCTCGTAGAATTCACCAGCCACTATTAGATTCAAATCAATTTTA
Organism: Melioribacteraceae bacterium 4301-Me; assembly: GCA_041538185.1. NCBI lineage: Bacteria > Pseudomonadati > Ignavibacteriota > Ignavibacteria > Ignavibacteriales > Melioribacteraceae > Pyranulibacter > Pyranulibacter aquaticus. The sequence goes on from JBGORM010000006.1 coordinate 200,416, forward strand.
TCTTTTAGCAAGGCAACCGCTTTCAAAAGAATATCTAATCCCTTATATTTTCTTATAAAGCCAAAGAATAAAATATTTTTTTCAGATTTTATCCCTAATTTTTCTTTTGCTGCTTGCTTATCTATTAACTCTCCAAAGTTAGAATAAATTGGGTGAAATAAAAGCTTATACTTTGCATCTTTTTTAATCTTTATCAAATCCCTTTTAACAGTTTCTGACATTAAAATAAAATAGTCTACAACAGAAAAGAAATATCTTGTTAAGGCAATATCGCCAACTTTTTTTTCGTGAGGTATAATATTGTCGCAAATTACCAGCACTTTTGTGGTTTTGTTTTTTTTAGCAATTCTTGAAATTGTTCCAAAACAAGGTGCAAAAAAAGGCATCCAGTATTTGAAAATAATAAGATCTGGTTTTTCTTTTTTAATTTTGTTTCCGAGCATAAGCCAGTTCAATGGATTAATTGAATCGACTAATATTTTGGTATCTATCTTTTCAATTTCATTTTCGGCCTCTGTCTGCGATTTGCCAGGGAAAAACAATTTAGGGTATTGACGTTTAAATGTAATTACTTCTAAGTCATGATTTTTTTTTAATTCCTTAAATAGCAATCCCGTAAAATGAGATATTCCCCCTCTCAAAGGATAGGCTGAAGATATAATTTTTATTTTCATTAGCTTTGTATAAAGAGCAAAAGTTATTATTGGCAATTTCTTTGTTGCCAAATTTAGTAAATATTCTGTCATTTAATGGCACTATGGGACTTAAATTTTCTTTTTGAAAAGGCAGGTTAATATAGAGAATTCAGTAAGGGTGTTTTTTTATTAAGCAGATAGGGGGCTGAATTCTCATTAGTCAGCCCCCTCTTATTGTGAATTGCTTTAAGTGCAATTTCTACCAAATCTTGACAATTTTGTCGTCGGGATTTCTCATAGGGTCGCCTGGTTTAACATCAAAAGCTTCAAAAAATTCTGGAATGTTCATAAGAGGTCCATTTACTCTAAAGTAACCAGGTGAATGGACATCGGTTTTAAGTCTAAGTTTAAGTGCATTATCTCTTATGTTGTTTCTCCATACTTGTGCCCAAGATAGGAAAAATCTTTGAGCCGGAGTAAAGCCGTCGATTTTTTCACCTTTTTTATATTGTTCAGTGTTCTTAAATGCAGTGAATGAAACTGTAAGACCGCCGAGATCAGCAATATTTTCGCCAAGTGTTAAAGCACCGTTAATATGGAATGTGTCTATTGCTGCAAAGCTGTTGTATTCATCTATTAGTTTTTGCGCGCGTGCTTTGAATTTGTCGTTATCTTCTTTGGTCCACCAATCTCTTAAATTTCCGTCTGCATCAAATTGTCTTCCTTGGTCGTCAAACCCGTGAGTTATTTCGTGACCTATAACAGCACCCATTGCACCATAATTAACTGCATCGTCGGCATTTGGGTCGAAAAATGGCGGTTGAAGAATTGCTGCTGGGAAGACAATCTCATTTCTTTGTGGACTGTAATATGCATTTACAGTTTGAGGGGTCATTCCCCATTCAGTTCTGTCGACGGGTTGATTAATTTTTTTCAGGTTATCTTGACTTGCCCATTCGTTAGAGCGCATTATGTTGTTAAAATAAGAATCGCGTTTTATGATTAGTCCCGAATAATCTTTCCATCTATCTGGATAACCAATTTTAACGCCAAAGGTACTTAATTTTTTCAATGCAGCATCTTTTGTGGTTTGGCTCATCCAATCAACGTTTTTGATTCTTTCACCCATTGCCTTGAGAAGATTATCAACTATAGCTTTTGCTCTTGCTTTAGCTTCAGGTGGAAAAACTTCACTAACGTAAAGCTTTCCTAAAAGCATTCCCATAGCACGGTTAGCTGCGAATAATACTCTTTTCCATCTTGGCTGTTGTTCTTTTTGTCCGTTCAAAAATTTGCCGTAAAATTCGAAGTTTTCATCTTCAAACGGCTTGCTTAAATAAGGAGCTGCATCGTGAATAACATTCCATTTGAGGTAAATTTTCCATTCGTTAAGCGGAACTTCTTTTATCATTTTGCTCAACTCTTCGAGGTATTTAGGCTGACCAACAATAACATTTCCAATGTTTTTTACACCAAGCACATCAAAATAAAGGTCCCAATCGAAACCATCGGCAAGATATTTTAAATCTCTTACATCCATTTTATTGTAAGTTTTTTCTGGATCTCTGTTTTGTAAACGCGTATTAGAAGCTTTTGCAAGTCGTGTTTCTAATTTCATAACGATATTTGCATATTCTTTAGCTCGAGCTTCATTAATGCCAATTAGTTTGAACATATTTTCAATGTGTGTTAAGTATTTTTCTCTTATTTCCTTTGAGTGGTCATCATCCTTTGTGTAATATTCCACATCGGGCAGATTAACTCCGCCTTGTCTAATTTGCGCAATGTTCATAGAACTGTTTTTAGAATCAATACCTGCGAAGAAATTGAAAAATCCTCCCGTGCCCAATTGATGAAGTTTTGCAATTAATTTGACCATGCCCATTTTATCATTCAATGCATTAATTTCAAGGAGGTAGGGACTGATAGGCTCAATTCCCATTTTTTCAATTGAATTAGTATCCATTCCAGTTGCATAGAAATCGCCTATCATTTGTTCAGGTGTTCCTTGTGCAGCATTTTTATTTGAAGCGGCACTTTCAAGTATTTTTTTTAGTACCTCATAGTTTTTTTCTGCTAACATTTCAAAAGTGCCCCAACGACTGTATTCAGGCGGGATGGGATTATTTTTTAACCAATTGCCTACTGCATATTCATAAAAATTGACTTGAGGTTTTACTGATGTGTCAAGATTATTTGTATCTAAGCCTGAACTTGGGTTTTGGTAGATTATAAAACCTAAAAACAAAAGAACAATAAAAGAAGCCAGGGGGATGAAAAGTTTAAATTTGTTTGGCATGTTGACCTCCACTATCTGATGAAAAAATAAACATAAATTAGACGTATTTTTATGATTAAATGTTCTTAAGCACTTTAATAAAAGTGATTTTTTGGTAATGAACATTTAATCCATACTAAATTTATCAAATTTATGATAATAATATTTTGGGAAAATTTAGGTGAGCTTGTGTTTAAGCTGACCTAAAAATAAAATAGACAGCGCCTACCAAACAAAGTGCTGCCCATAGATAGTCAAGTTTTAAAGGTTGACGCATGTAAATTGCAGCAAAAGGTATAAAAACAGAAAGTGTAATAACTTCCTGTAAAATTTTTAGCTGCGATAACGATAGTTCAGAATAGCCTATTCTGTTGGCGGGTACTTGTAACATATATTCAAAAAGAGCAATTGACCAGCTGATAACTGCTGCAACATACCATTTTTTATCTGCTAAATTTCTTAAATGGCCGTACCATGCAAAAGTCATGAACATGTTTGATAATATGAGTAATAACGATGTTCTAACAATAACAGGCAAGCCTGTAATAAACTTAATCATAAATTTTCCTTTCGAATGAGGCGTAAAACAATAAACGTTAGTGGTTAAATGAATTGATTATGTTAAGAAAAACAAAGTAGTACTCCAAAAAATACTTCTGCAAAAATATTTGAAAAAATTATATCAGTCCAAAAAAATTTTATGCACCAGGCTGATTCGAAAGATTATTCTTGTTCTAAGTTTGTTCCTTTTACCGATTTGTTTTAGAGCCAAATTGACTACTTTTTTTGCAAAATTTCTTTTATTTATAAATTATCCTCTTTACTTCATTCTTGCTCTTTCTACTTTGATTATCTTTGCTGTTAGTATCTCTTAGATTAACTGTCAACAATAAGCTAATAAGGTTGATTCACTCTGATATCTCGCTTGTTACTAAGGTTCATTGCTTCCTCATTATTACTTTCTATGACTAAGGTTCACTTACAGATAAGTGGTGAATTTTCATCGTGGATGCATTCTCATAATACCTTATTCTTTTCTTTACTACCTTAGTAACCTAAACAAATAAAAAAGAAACCAGACCTTATTAGCTTATTGAAAAAACAACTCTGCTTACAGTAAGTAAGCCATAAAACCAATAATAGTTAATTCTTTGAAACTTCTGAAAAATTCAATGCGTAATTACAGGTACCTTTGATTTGAGTGTAGACTTAAACTTTAGTGAGAATGACAGATAATCCCAACCTATGCATTAGAAAATTATATATTCACCTTTACTTGTGACTTATTTACATTCTATATTCTATCTTTATTTACCTTTGTTTATTTACAAATTTTCCTCTTTACTTCATTCTTGCTCTTTCTACGCTGTTAGTTTTTAGATTAACTGTCAACAATAAGCTAATAAGGTTGATTCACTCTGATCTCTCGCTTGTTACTAAGGTTCATTGCTTCCTCATTATTACTTTCTATGACTAAGGTTCACTTACCACGAAGTGTGGTCATCCACCACTCCACAATGTGGTGAATTCTCATCGTGGATGCATTCTCATAATACCTTATTCTTTTCTTTACTACCTTAGTAACCTAAACAAATAAAAAAGAAACCAGACCTTATTAGCTTATTGAAAACAACTCTGCTTACAGTAGGCAACAGACCAAACTAAATTTAGTTGTTAATGTTATCTCACCAGTATATACATTAGAAACAAGAGAATCTCACATTTTATTGCATAATTTGAGTTAATAACTGTATTTAACTTTTGTAATATCAAATTTGCCGTAAAGAAGATTTTTAGTTGGCAGGTTCCATTCAACCTCAACATGAGTAGGAACCATAAAGTTGTCAATCAATTTATAATTGCTATAATAACCAGTGTATGGGGTTAGGACATAGCCAGAATTTGTAGTGCGGTATCTTTCAGTTTTTGATTTTATTATTTGATGCTCTTTGTTAAAATAAAAAATGATGTTCATCAAGATTCCATTTTCAATTAAACTTAGCTCGGCGGTGCTGTCGCTTAATTCTTTCCAATTAGCATTTTTATTCAAAGCCAAAAAAGTTGGGAACCATGCCGACTCAAGCACATATCTTAAAAGCGCACCCTGATCAATTTCTTTCCCTTTAGCATCTGTAATAGTAACGCTGGATAGAAACTTGATGAGCATATTTCCTTTGCCGTTGATGTATGAATCAATCCCTTTCACCCAAATTAAAGGCATTAGGTTAATACTAGCATTCCATATAAATTCTGGTTTTTGAGTATTGAATAACTGTTCGGCATACAGATTTTTGTATGGAGAACTTTCGTCAGTTTTAAACAATGCTTTTTGTTCAATTAAAAGAGATTTTGGAATTTTTGCGCCTTCTTTTATTGCATATTGGAAATAATTTTTGACATTCTCTGGTAAGTTTTGAATTCTATCGTAAGTAAAAACGCCAGAGTCGTTGCTTTCCGATTCCAGTTTAATAGTTTTTATTTTCTGTTCGATATAGCGGTTTGTAAGGAACGATGCAGCAAAGGCAAAAACAATAAAGAAGACGATAGGAGCAGTTATAATTATGATTACTATTTTTTTCATATAAATAATTATTAAACAGCCGCTAATTGGCGAATTAGCGGCTTTACAAAGTAGTTAGTTAAATACTTATTATCTAAAATAATTACAAAATTAATGATGTGCACAAGCAGCATCTTCAATTATTTCAAGTTCGCCTTTCATTAATTTTTTAACAGCTATTTCAGCATCTCTTTCGTTTGTACAAATGGGCGTGATATTGCTTTCCCTCAAATTTTCAATTAATCCCCAGCCAGCCGAACGAAATATCAAGTGTGAACAATCACTTAAAGCATCGATTAAACTCTGGTGATTATGATGATGTCCTTCACCATGATGATGCTCGTGGTGGTCATGTCTTCCGACTGAATGATGCGTAAAAGTATTTTCGCGGATTTCTTTTTTTACAATTTCGTTCCCATTGATTTCAAAAACAATAAATGCTTTGCATCTGCCCACATGACCTGTAACATGAATATTATCGTTTGTTGCTACGGCTATTTTTCCTGAAGATATTGGATTCAACATTTTTCACCTCACTGTTTTTATATAATTTTGAATTGTGTTTTCTATTCTTATAGCTTTCCCATTTAAGATTCCATCCGCAGTTTTCCTTCTAGCGCTTTCAAGTATTCTGCCAAAAGTTGCCCGCGAAATTTTCATCTTTTCTGCAGCTTCCTCGTGCGACAGGCCATTTAAATCTGCCAGTCTTAGCGCTTCCAGTTCATCAGCTTCCAGAACAATTTCCTCAAGCTCGAACATTGGAATTCCGCGCGGCTTAAAATAATTAGCAGCTGGGCTGCATCTTATATGTCTGCATTTTTTGGGCCTTGCCATAAAAACAGTTATGAGCATATGCTCATAACAAAATTAAGATTATTTTTTTTAGTTGTCAAGAATGTAGGTCGGTTCGCCGAACCGACTGATGCTTAGTCGGAACAGCGTTCCGACTTACAATGCATATGGATTCAGCGAACCGACTTTAGCATATTCTTTAGAGTAACTAATCTAAAAAATGAAAACTGGATGAGTTGCAAAATTTCTATTAAATACATTTTTATTAATGATTAATGTTTCTGTTTAGGCGGACTGTTAAAAAATTTTATTGCGTTGTTTTTAGGAATCAGGTAATCTCTGGACAGTTCCTGTTTTAAAATCTTTTAAAGAAGGGTTTAGGACCAAAAATCCAAGATATTTTTCAGAGTTAATCTTTTTTTAATCACCATAAATTTTTCACCGTTTTCGCAGTAAGCAATAACCTTAGGCATTTGTCTACTGTTGTAGCTCGACCACATACTAAGTGTATACGCACCAGTATCGTGAATAATTACAAAGTCGCCTGGTTTGATTTCCGGCAGCAGAATATTTGTTGAAATTACATCTCCGGAAAAACATAACGGACCGGCAATAACGTATCTTTTCTTTCTACCTTTTTTAACTTCACCGTTACAATCAAGAACAGAAATATCATGATGCCATTCGTTAGGATTATAGACGCGTCTCAAAAACAAATCAGCTCCAGCGTGAATTACTGCAGTGTTTATCCCGCCTTGTTTTTTTACGTACTCAACTTTGCAAGCTGTCCAGCCTGCATTTGCATTTATCCATCTTCCGAATTCTGTTATTAGTTTATATTTTTTTGAAAACAAAGCTGGAAAATTTTTCTTTATTTCTTTTGCGTATTCCGAGACGCTGATTTCAACATCATTTTTTTTGTATTGAACTGGTAGTCCCCCGCCTATATCGAAATTTTTTATTCTGTTTGGAACTTTCTTACTCTGCAAAAAATTATTTGTCTCTTCTACAAATTCATAAACCACACCAATCCCGTTCAAAAGCATTCTCAAAGAAATTCCTTGTGAGCCAATATGCAAATGAACACCGGTAAGCCAAGGAAATTCAGTAAAGGAATTTTTTAATTCATCCTTAAAATTTTTTATTGGAATTCCAAATTTGGAATATTCATCAGCTGTACTAGTAATTTTAATTTTACCTGAGCCAACCTGCGGGTTTATTCTTATTCCTATTTGGCTTTTTGATTTTATTTTTTTCAGCAGTTTATCAATTCTTTCAAGCTCAGAAAACGAATCTGCATTTATTCTTACGCCTAATTTAAGTGCATATTCAAGTTCTTTTTCGGTTTTAGCCGGTGAATCAAAAACAATTTTTGAAGGATGTACTCCGCTTTTTTCAGCTAAATATAATTCTGGGAGGGAAGCCGCTTCAAGGCCAAATTTTTCTTCTCTAAAAAATTTTAGAATTCTTACCAGTGGATTTGCTTTAATTGCAACAGTGTTTAATGTGTTTTGTGGGAATGAGCTTCTAATTTCTTCAAGTCGTTTTTTTAAAAAAGTGTAATCGTAAAAAATTATTGATGTATCTTCTTCTTTTATTAAACTATTATGCTCCGTATTGTCGAGAGCTTTCTTAAAAGTTTCTGATATTTCTTTAATGTCTATTTTACTCTTCATAAAAACTTTTTGAATTAGCTGTATTTTTTAACCACATTGTTTTTACACCTAAAGAAATAATTGCTGCAAGAACAAATGTAATCATAGAATAAATAAAAGAAATTTTTACCAACTCGTTTGCATCTTTTCCATTAGTAATAAAAACATTTTGAAAGAAAAAAATACTTGAGTGGAAAAGGATAATAAGTAAGAGGCTTCCTTTAGTGTAATTATAGATCCATGAAATAATAACAGAATAAGATAAAAGTGGAATGAAAGTAGACGCAATGAAATAAACACCGAATAACTTCCCGAAGAAATCTCCGGCTGTCCAATATAAATAGGCAAAACTCCAAATGCCCCACATAAATCCAACCACTATTCCAGTAATTAGCGGGGAAGATTTTTCTAAAAATTTTCTATGTGCAAAACCTCGCCAGCCTAGCTCCTGTACAAATCCACTAATAAAACTGAAAAACAAAACTGAACTCCACCCAAACCAATTTATCGGTGGTGGTGAATCAAACAAACTAAAAAATAATCTAGTAAATAAGACGCACAGTAATGGAATGAAAACAATAGTGTACCAAATTCTTTTTGTTGTACGTTTTGTTAGTCCATTAAGTAAATTTGAAATTTTTCCTTCAAGAATTTTTGATAATATTAATGCGGCTAAAGTAGGGCCAATTGCAGCTGCAAGAAAGAACAAATAAAATATGATTGATTTTTCGCCGCTTAATGATATGTAGTGTGACGATTTAATTTTCAGCAGAGTTAATAAATAAAAAAATAGCCAGCTCCAACTAACTGATAGAATAAAAAAAGAAAAGACAGGTTTAGATAAGATAAACTTTTTCATACTTAAAAATATTTTTTTATTATCACTAAAGCAGTGTGCTTTTCCTTTAAAAAGATTTTAAGACAATTACGATTCTTATTTTTACAGTATTTTTTTTATAGTTTATCAATAGAATTAAACTTTACCAAAGATATGAATTTGAGAATGAATCTTAAATAGAAACAAGTTTTTTATTTTTGTGTAAGATATTAAAAGCATCTATGGGAAGGACAAAGCATAAAAAATTAGCCGAAGTGAGAACATTTCCTAATGTGTTTGATGGGAAACAATTTGAAGTAGAAAAAGAAATTCTTCGTTATTTTAAAAACAGCAATCCTATTTCTTTGGAAATAGGTTGTGGGCATGGAGATTACACGATTAATCTTGCAAAAGAATTTCCCAAAAAAAATTTTATTGGGATTGACATCAAAGGCGCTCGGATTTGGGCCGGGGCAAAAGCTTCTTTAGATTTGAAGTTGAGCAATGCTGTATTTTTAATATCCCGTGCCGAATGGCTTCCTGAACTTTTCAAGAACATAAAATTCTCTGAAATTTTTATTCCTTTTCCCGATCCTCATCTAAGAAGAAAAAGTGCACCGCGAAGATTGGTTTCATTGGATTTTTTAGAGGTTTACAAGCTGCTCTTAGAAAAAGGAGGCAGGGTATATTTCAAGACAGATAATGAGGAACTTTACCAATTCGCCTTAAAAAACATTCAATCTAAAAACCTAAATATAATTGCCAAGTCGGAAAATTTGTATTCTGAAACTCAGCATGATTTTTTTGCTTTAATCAAAACTAAGTATGAAAAGCATTATTTAAAAGAAGGAAGGATTATAAAGTATATATGTTTTAGTTTTGATTAAACCCAAATTTCTCACCAGCCTGCGCTGGCAGGCCAGTCTGCGCTGGCAGATTAGAAAAATGGGAATCCATCCACGAAGTGGCGCATTTGCATAAAACATCCACAGATTGTCGGGGTTAACTCCGATAGCCCCGAGAAGTCGGGGTGTATCGAAATTCATTTTAATGAATTATTTTGGGTAAAATATAATATGCCGGCCTTAAATATAGACCGGCAAAAACAACATTTTATTTAACAAGGTTCATTTTTTTAGTTTGCTGGAATTCTCCGGCTGTCATTCTTGCAAAGTAAATGCCGCTTGCAACTCTATTGCCAAGACCATCAGTACCATCCCAGTCTACCGTATATTTGCCTGGCTGCATTACCTCATAATCAATTAATCTTTTCACTTCTCTGCCCATAATATCATAGATAATTAAAGATACTTTTTCTGCTCGGGCAACAGCTACTTGTAATTTGGTGGATGGATTAAATGGATTTGGATAATTTTGCGACAACTGAAAATCGTTTGGTACATTTTTATCACTCATAACAACACTATTCACATTATGCGGGTCACCGTGACATTGTTTGCAATTCATTTGACTCATTACATTGTTGAACCCTGATGGCCCATGACAAGTCATACACTGTGCTACAGCGGGATCGGTTACAAAAGTAGATTGAAATGTATGAGCGAAAAAGGCATTTAACACTTCAGCTGTTTTTGCAGCAACGTCACCTGCCAAACGAGCACATCTTTCTTTTCTTTCAACATCACTTACTTTTTTGTTAGCGGTAATACACCATTGAGTTACAGAAGCGTGGCATAATACACTGCCACTTACACTTTGAGGTAATGCATCGTTATACTTTTTGTCTTCGTACTTACCATCAAGAGCAGCTTGATTTGCAGCATCACTTGGAAAGTTTGAAGAAGTATAATAACCCCACACTTCATTTATTAGTGCCCCGGAATCTGCTTTAGAAGTGACTAAACTTATAATTGCAGCGGCACCATTAACAGCACCGCAAAGAGTACCCCAGCCGTTTCCTCCGCCGCGCCCAAAAAGCATTACTTCCATTGGAATATTTGCCCATGGGTCGGGCAGTAATTCAGATAATGCTTCTGTAAAGGCTCCAAATACACCGGAGGCACAGTCTTTGTCATTCCAATAAAGGTGATGCGCCTTTAACCGTACAACCTCAGGATCCAATTGGGTATACGGTAATGGCCATGTCGTTTTAGTATTGGCTAAAATCTTTCCGCCAGCAAGAGCATTTAATCCTACAACTCCCGCAACGGCCCCTACCGCATACTTTGATGTACTCGTTAAAAATTCTTTCCTTGTAATTTCACGTGGCATAATTTAACTCCTTAATTGTGATTTTTATTCGTTTGTTTTAGTATTTGAATAATGGAAGATATTCTTTCGTCAGATGAATTAATTTTCTCAGCATTTTGAAAATATTCTAAGGATTTTCCTTTATCACAATAAAGCCATAGTATTCCTAGTTCAACGTTGGTTTCATAGCTGTCTTTTTTCTCTAAAAATTCTTCTTCTAATTTTTTAGTTAATTCTGGACAAGGGCAATCTTCTTTTTCTGGATTAGTATTGGTTATTAATCTTATATCCTCTCTAATAAGTTTGTAAAAAAGGTCCAACGCCTTATCCAACTGACCCGTTTGTGTATAGCATATTATTAGTTTCTTTTGTGTTTTTTTCGCAGCAGAATTATTAACTATTTTTTCAAATTCTCTAATTGCTGAAGAATAATTCCGAATTAGAAAATGGTAATTTCCTAACATCTCGCTCATAGTATTTTTACAAGTACAATTTCCCTGCCATTTTTTTGTTAAACTTTTTAACTAATTATCTTGGTTTTTTCTTCAAAAAGGATTTTTTGCTAAAAAACAGATACGATGTACTGTTGCACGGAATGCAACTTATCTCCTTAACTTTTTTTGCTGAAACGCATTAAGTGATTGCAACAAAGTGTTGCATGAAACGGTAGGTTTAACTGTCTTGAGTTCTTATTGATTTTAAATGACGCCAGATAGTTGTTCTATTAACACCAAGAACTTGTGCAACTTTGGTCTTGTTCCATTGATATTTATTCAACAGACTTATAAGCTGGTTTGTATCAATATTTAGTTTGCCTAACTCTTTATCTTTTTGGCAATCAGAATACTTAATAATATAAGATGGCAAACTGCATAATGTTATTTTATTCTCTTCTTTGTTTCTAATAAATGCGTATTCAACAGCATTTTCGAGTTCACGAATATTGCCCGGCCAATAATAGTTTAACATTGCATTTAATGCATCATCCTCAATATATTCAATTTCCTTATTATAAAGCAGATTAAATCTCTGTATAAAATGTTTTATTAAGAATGGAATGTCATCTTTTCTTGCTCGTAAAGGTGGTAAGTAAATTGGTACTACATTTAACCGGTAATACAAATCTTCTCTGAAGCTACCATTTTTAATTGCTTCCTTAATATTTATGTTAGTAGCAGCAATTATTCTTACATCCACTTTTCTTGTAATGGACTCACCTAATCTTTCAAACGTACCTTCTTGAATAACTCTAAGAAGCAGAGCCTGCATTTGGAGAGGCATTTCACCAATTTCATCTAAAAAAATTGTTCCTTTATCAGCAAGCTCGAACCTGCCTATTCTATCTTTTACAGCGTCTGTAAAAGCCCCTTTTGTATGACCAAATAATTCGCTTGCAAGTAAATTAGGTGGCAAAACAGAGCAATTAACTTTAATAAATTTCTCTTTTCTTCTTTTGCTGGTAGCCTGAATTGCATTGGCAATCATCTCTTTACCCGTGCCAGTTTCACCTTCTATCAATACTGGAACGTCAGTGCATGCAATTTCTTGTATTAAATAAAAAATATCGTTCATTACTTTAGTGTGACCAACAATGCCATGAAAGTTAGTATTTTCTTTTAAATAATTGTCTACAGCAGAATCAAAAGAAATATCTCTAAAAGAAATCACGCCTCCTATCGGATAACGTTCTGAGTTCTTCAACACTGCCGCATTTAGTTTAATTGGAATAGGATTAGAGTTCTTGCAGTGGAATTTGGTCTTTAAATCATAAATGCTTCTACCAGACTCCAATACTTTAGCTAAGGGACATTCAAAAGTGCAGAATTCGGTCTGAAATATATCTTTACAATGTTTTCCTATTACTTCTTCTTTTTTAAAACCAGTAATCTTTTCAGCAGCATGATTAAAAAAATCGATTCTAAAATCCATATCAACTGTGAACAATCCTTCAGCTAAAGAATCAAGTATTTCCGATTTTAGTTTAGATATATCACTCATAAATAAAATATAAAAAGATTTCTATATCTAATTTAATAAAAAGGGAAGACTTTTTAAATACTGGGCATTTATGAATGCAGAATGTAGAATCCAAATTTTTAACTTAGCCATAGGCTAATGAGCCTCTGACTCAAAGGAAAAATAGCCCCTTGGACGATAAGGCATAACTTACATAGTAAAAAGTTGAATACCAACGTTTTACGTACCAGTCTGCAGTGGCAGGTCGACCTTCTGAAAAAATTCATTCCTTCTTTTGGGTTAAAAATAGCACATGTTATTACACAGGCTGCAGAATCAAGGTCTCCTCGACACCACAACGCTCAAGAAAAAATCTTCTAATGAATAATTTGGGTTAAGTGAGAATTCACCAATTCGTGATTAAAAATTCTTTGAAGAAAGAAAATTAAGGATAAGGTAATAAGGTTAGACTTCATTTTTGTTAAGTGATGTTACTAAGGTTACCTCAAAAATAAAATGAGAATTCACCACTTCGTGGGTGGATTCCATTTGTGGATTGCAGTTATAAAAACAAGAAATTTTTACATAACCTTAGTAATAATAGTCGACAAACTAAATTTCAAACCTTATTAGCTTATTTGTGAGCCATATTAAACCATATTAGTAGCTCGACGGATGATTAACAACATGGTAAACGACAAATGATTTATTACGGGTGTTATTGATGCGAGGGGTGAGAAGAACCAGATCCTAAGGCGATTAATAATTACATTAAACTCAAATGAGGCAAAAATCAGTTTGAAGGAAAGATTTGATAAAATCTTTGAAATCAAAGAGGAGATATAAGGTAATTCACAAAGTGGTGAATTCTCAAAGGTTCAGTTTTTTTGGGTTAGTTAGAGTTACTAAGGTTTAGAAGAAAAAGATAAGGTCAAACCCGTTTGACGAGTCAAAGAAACCTTATTTCTGAGATTGACTCGTTAGAGTTTACGACCTTAGTAACAAGTCTAATCCTTGAACCTATCTAACCCTTTGAGCATTCACCACTTTGTGAATTACCTTCGGATAACCTCAAAAATAGCTTTGGGAAATAACCAATTGAAATTGTTAAATAGTAACAAACTTCTTACAGATAGAACCAAAGGAGTTTACAGTTCATATCTAACCCAGATTTATCATTAAAACGAGATTGAATGCGGCTTTATTTGATATAAGCAAGGAGCAACTAAAAATTTAACAAGCTAATTAAGTTTAATTTATTATATACATATAATTAGGTAGTTTTATTTTAATGCCGGTGTATTTTCCTTTCATATCGCTCCATTGATCACCTATGCATGCAATTATATGATAACCTTTTTTAGAAAGTTTTTCTCTTTCACGTTCTTTAAAAACAGCTGTGGATATTTTTTGGTCATTAGGTTTTTTAGTTATCAAAGTATCAAAGACTGAATAACCCGCATTTTTCAGATTTTTAATTGTTGCTTGTTCTTCATCGATAGTTCTACCTGAAAGAAAAATTATTTTAATTTTTTTTGAAAGCAACCAGTCGTAAAATTTCTTTACTTCTAATATTGCTGGTGCCTTGCTCTCCTTGACCCATTTATCCCAAAGGTTCGGTTCATAGCCGAAATTAATATCCTTAATAATTTCATAGTTAGAAAGAGCAGTTTCGTCTACATCGAAAATTACTGCTGAATTTAGTGGGAGGGATAATTTATTTATCTTGCTCTCAGCCTCAGAAATTATTTTTTTGAGGTCAATTTCATATTGTCCAGATTCGTAATAGTCTTCTACAGTTTTTTTAGCTTCCTGCAGATTAACAATTTTTTGAGCATAGTAGCTGGAAACAAAACAGAAGAAAAGAATAAGAATATATATCTTTCTCATTATTTACTTTTAACTAAAGAATATATTTACTGAGATCTCTGTTTTTAACGATTTTATCTAAGCGTTGTTTAACTAAATTGGCATCAATTTCAATTTTTTGAGAAGGAATTTTATCTGGAACATCAAACAATATATCCTCGAGTAAAGTAGTCAATATTGTATGAAGCCGTCTTGCGCCAATATTTTCGACTTGTTCGTTCACTACCGCCGCTGTTTTTGCAATTTCCTTAATAGCATCTTCTTTAAATACTATTGAAACTCCTTCTGCCTGAAGTAGAGCTGCATATTGTTTAAGCAGAGCATTTTCGGGAACTGTAAGAATTTTTACAAAGTCTTCTTCAGTTAAACTTTTAAGTTCAACGCGAATTGGGAATCTTCCTTGCAGTTCTGGAATTAGGTCTGAAGGCTTAGAAACATGAAAAGCACCAGATGCAATAAAAAGTATATGGTCTGTTTTAACAGGACCGTATTTAGTGTTTACAGTAGAACCCTCAACAATTGGAAGTAAATCTCTTTGAACTCCTTCACGAGAGACATCAGGACCTTGCTGACTTTTGGAGCCTGCTATTTTATCTATTTCATCTATAAATACAATACCAGCTTCTTGCACTCTATCAATTGCTTCTTTTTGGACAGCTTCCATATCTATCAATTTTTGAGCTTCTTCTTGAGCAAGAATTTGTCTTGCTTCCTTAATTGTAGTTTTACGTTTTTTTTTCTTTTTAGGAATCATGCTGCTCATTAAATCCTGAAGGTTCATTCCAAGATCATCCATGCCTGCTGGTCCTAGCACTTGTAGTCCAAATGAAGGTACACTAACATCAAATTCAATCATTCTTTCGTCCATTTCTCCATTGCGCAATTTTTCTCTCATCCATTCGCGTGTTTTTTCATTTTGAAGATTTTCATTTTCTCCATTTTCATCTAAAGTAGAAACATGCTTTTTTACTGGTGGAATCAGTTGGTCTAAAATTTTTTCTTCTGCAAGGCGTTCAGCTTTTTCGCGGACTTCTTCTGTTTTTTCTGAGCGAACCATGCTAACAGCAATTTCAGTCAAATCGCGTATCATTGATTCAACATCTCTGCCTACGTAACCAACTTCTGTATATTTTGAGGCTTCAACTTTAATAAAGGGGGCACCGGCAAGTTTTGCAAGTCTCCTTGCAATTTCCGTCTTACCAACTCCTGTGGGTCCTATTAAAATAATATTATTAGGAAGTATTTCTTCTCTAATATTTTCTTCTACTTTTTGCCTTCGCCATCTATTTCTAAGTGCAATGGCAACTGCTCGTTTAGCTTCATCCTGTCCAATAATATATTTATCAAGTTCTTGGACAATTTTTGTAGGTGTTAATTCATGCATTAAATCAATTTTCATAATAAATCCGAAATTTATTTTATAACTTCAACGTTAATTTTATCGTTTGTGTAAATACAAATATCAGCAGCTACTTTTAGTGCTTCTTTAACAATTTCTTCGGCGGAAAGGTTGCTATATTTTTTTAACATCTTAGCTGCAGCCAAGGCATACATTCCACCGGATCCAATTGCAACAATATTATCTTCTGGTTCTACAACATCTCCAGTGCCAGAAATAATAAAAGTCTTATCCTGTGAAACTACGGCGAGCATTGCTTCAAGTCTGCGTAAATATTTATCGGTTCTCCAGTCTTTGGCAAGCTCAACTACGGCGCGGCTCAAATTTCCGCTGTATTGTTCAAGTTTTTCTTCAAAGCGGTCGAACAAAGTAAATGCATCTGCTGTTGAACCGGCAAACCCGGTTAAAACTTTGCCATTTAACAAGCTTCGGATTTTAATTGCGTTATGTTTCATTACAGTATTTCCGAATGTAACTTGTCCATCGCCGCCAAGAGCTGCTTGGCCATTATGAATCAACCCAATTATTGTTGTTGAATGAGTTTTCATAACATTCTCAATTTAAAAAATTATTATTCAGTTTTATATAAAACAGCAGCTTTTTCCGCCGAAGTGACAATTCCTTTAATTAAAGCCGAACTAAATCCGTTGTGCTCCATTTGATTTAACCCGGAGATTGTACAACCTCGCGGAGTTGTAACTTTATCTACTTCAGTTTCCGGATGATTCTTTTTATCGAGCAATAAAGTGGCCGCCCCTTTAGCAGTTTGAGCTGCAATGAATAAAGCTTCTTCACTATGGAATCCTATTTCAATTCCACCCTGTGAAGCTGCGCGAATAGCCCTCATAAAAAATGCTATACCGCAAGCACCTAATGCTGTTGCAGGAATCATTAATTCCTCATCAATTATAATAGTTTTACCGACAGAGCTAAAAATTCTTTCAGCAATTTCAAGTGCTTTATCTGTCTTAGAGTTTGCTGCAAGACATGTCATCGATTCTCGGATGGCAATTGCTGTATTTGGCATTGCTCTTATAACTTTGATTTCGTCCCCAACCAATTTTTTAATTGCCTTAATACTTGCGCCTGAAACAACAGACACTAAAAGGTGCTTCTCAGGATTTAATTCAGGCTTAATTTCTATCAGCAAGTCGTTTAGCTGTCGCGGTTGAACAGCAAGTATTATTACTTCTGAGTTTTTAACTGCTAATTTATTATCGGAAGTAATGTTAAAACCTTTTTCTTTATATTCATTTAACTGTTCAACATGCCTTCTTGTAATAGTTATTTTGGAAACATCGAAAATATTCGAGTTATGCAAACCATTAGCTATTGCTAAACCTATGTTACCACCGCCAAGTATTGCAGCAGATGAAACACTATCTTTCATTTTATTTTCCTCTAACTTAATTTTATATCTAACGCTTGTGTAATTTAATTGGAATTATTCTCGGTACCCTTTTTTGATATTCTATGTATTCATCACCAAATTTTTCTACCAATTTTTTTTCTTCGAAAATTGAACCGACATAGAAATAAATTATAATACAAATTAACATTACTAAATAAAACAAATCCATTGTTGGCCTTAAACTCAAGAACAAAATTGAAAAAAAATAAATTGGATGGCGCATATATTTGTAAGCACCTTTTGTATTAAATCTTTGAATTTCATCAAGTTCTTCTGCATTGTATTCTTTATTTAAATACCTTTTAATTTGTGCTACTCCAAGAAATTCTGTTACGTCTACAGACCGTGCTGCCCACAGCAAGCCAAACAAACTTATAATTTGAAATGCAAATGTAATAATATCGTAAGGATAATGTAAATCGTAAATGATTATATCTGGCTTAGGCGCCTCAAAGTAGACAAACATAAAAATTATTAAAGAAGAGATATTATAAAACAAACGGTAAAATGCTATTAAGTTGCCTGCTCGTTGAGCAATTAATCTTTTAACTTTATTTGAAGCAAGAAAAGTGTGAGAGAAGCCGAAAAAAGTAAAAAGCAGAATTATTAAAAGAACATCAAGAAGAAAGCTCATAACTCTTTACGCAGTCTTGCAACGGGAATTTTGAGCTGTTCTCGGTATTTTGCAACTGTTCTACGCGCAATATGAATTCCCTTTTCTTGTAAAATACTTGCAATTTTGTCGTCGCTGTATGGATTTTTCTTTGGTTCATTATCGCAAATTTCCTTTATCAATTCTTTTATATGTTTATTAGAGACCTCGTCACCGGAATCTGTGGGCAAACCCTCACTGAAGAAGTATTTTAGTTCATGAATGCCTTGTGGACTTTGCACATACTTTCCATTTACAACGCGGCTGATAGTAGAAATATCCATTCCAATTTCATCGGCAATATCTTTATAAATCATTGGTTTTAGGAACCGGGGACCATTTTCGAAAAATTCATACTGCCGTTCTAAAATGGCTCGCATAATCTTTAAAAGTGTATTTCGTCTTTGCTGCAGAGATGCAATAAACCATTTTGCCGATTCAAATTTTTCTCTAAGAAACTTGTGGGTTTCTTTATCACGTTCAGAAATTTTTCTCTTCCTTTTATTATTTTCAAGCAGTTCAAGATACGATTTGCTTATTGTAACTGATGGCAAAGATTTGTCGTTTAACGTAACTATATAATTATCCTCTACCTTTTCAATTATAAAATCAGGAGTAATTTGATTTAGTTCCTCAGAATCAATGTTACCTTCACCTGGCTTAGGATTTAATTTTTGTATTAACTGCAGTGTGCTTTTTAAAGTTTCTCTTGTAAGATTAAGATTTTTTTGAATTACATCATATCGTTTGTTTACAAAATCATCGAAATGGTTAGTTAATATTTTTTCTGCCAGATAAGAATAATATGGGTCGTAAGAAGAATTTTTAATTTGGACAAGCAGGCATTCCTGTAAATTTCGAGAGGCTATTCCTACTGGTTCTAAAGTTTGAATTTGTTTTAATACCTTTTCAGCATTTTCTAATGATATGTCAATATGCTCAAAAAGTTTTAAATCGTTTACCAACCGCTGCAAATCTTCTCTAAAATAACCGTCTTTATCCAAACTACCAATGATATTTTCGCCAAGAATTGTTTCCTCTTCAGTTAATTCCAGCATATAGAGTTGATCGATTAAAGATTCTCGCAAGCTTTTTTTCTGTGGTGCCAAAGGTCGAGACTTTTCCTCATCCTTAGAGCGATTTAGTTTATCAAGGTCAATATCTTCATCGTTCATGAAATCTTCTATTCCAAACTCATCGTCATCATTTTGATAGGAATCATCTTCCTCTTCTATCGATTCATCTGTTTCTGCATTTTCCTCTTCCCTAAGCTCAATGTCTTCTTCAATTGTTTCTTCTAAGATTGGATTTAGTTCCAGTTCAGTTTTAATACGTTGTTCCAAAGCCAATGTGTTCAATTGCAGAAGTTTTTGATATTGAATTTGTTGTGGAGATAATTTTTGTTGTAATGCTAATTTTTGTTGCAGCGTAAGCATCTTTTATACCCTCATTATATCCTTTATTTTAGTGAACCATTCTTTGCCGAACTCTCTTTGGAGTGCATCTTTACAGAAGTTCAGAATATTTGTTTTTATTTTCTCTCCCAATTTAAGAGCCGGCTCGCATTCAATATATTTTTCATATCTTAAAACTTTACCGCCAAATTGCCCTACTCTAATAGGAAATAAATGACACGAAGCGGGCTTAATAAAATCTATTTTACCATCACTGTAAGCCTTTTCTATAGAACATTTAGCTATATCGTTTTCCCAGCTTACAAAAACGCAAGCTCTATTATCAATACTCTTTGTCATATATTCACCATGAATTTGCATCCAAAACCCATTTTTTTCAATTTCTTTCTGGTGTTCCTTACTTAAATATTCTTTTATAATTGGCAAATTCTTATTAATAATTTCAATTTCCTCCTTTTTTAAAGGTGCACCATATTTACTCTCCATTGTACAACATGCACCTTTGCACTTAGCTAAGTCGCAAGTAAACGGCGTTTCGGAGATATCAGTGCTTACTAAGATATTATCTATTTCAATAAAATCTGGTTGCATAAAAAACGGAATAATTTTTGCTAAAGATACAAATTTTGTTTCATCAAATAAAACTATAGTTTTGAATGTAACTAAAAATTTATTTCTCTAATAAATATACGATGGAACTTACAAACCGAACAATACTTATTACTGGAGCTTCTTCAGGAATTGGAGAAGCATTAGCAAGAAGATTAGCACACTTTAAATGCTCGTTAATTTTGGTCTCTAGAAGAAAGGAAATACTCGATAAATTAAAAGAAGAATTAAAACAGAAGGCTAACAGTATAATAACACTTCAATGCGACGTTAGTTCAAAAACCGAAGTAACCAAAATTTTTGACTTTATTCATGATAAAAAAATAAAAATTGATATCGCTATTCTTAATGCCGGCATTGGCAACGAAATGAAAGTAGAAAATTATGATTCTGCAATTGCTGAAAAAATATTTAATACAAATGTATTAGGTATGATCTATTTTATAGAAAAACTTATTCCCGAATTTATCCAAAGAAGATCTGGCATAATTGCAGGCATTTCGAGTCTTGCCGATAACAGAGGATATTCCAGAAGTGGTTTTTATTGTGCAAGCAAGGCTGCTATATCTGTTTATCTTGAAAGTTTACGTCTCGAGTTTAAACCTTACGGGGTAAAGGTCATTACAATTAAACCAGGCTTTGTAAAAACACCTATGACATCAAAAAATAAATTTCCCATGCCGTTTATTATTTCGGCAGAAAATGCCGCAGATATTATCATTAAAGGAATTCAAAAAGAAAAAAGGGTAATTCAATTTCCTATGCCTACTGTTATTCTTTCTCGACTGGTTGGTCTGTTGCCAACAAATATTTACGAGTATTTAGCATCAAAAATAATATAGATTTCGACCGCTCAGAAAATTCTACAAAATAAAATTTACAAATAGTCTTCCTTTTTAGTATTCCGCTTTTATTCATATCTAGACCACAGTCTTGTGAACCTGCTGCTTAAAATCTGCCTCTGGCAGAAATGAAATATATGATTGAAATGAACTCAGCCTTTTTTTAATTTGATTTATGCAACTAAAATTTTAGAACTTTTTTAACTGTACAAAAAACCTTACAAATAGATTCAGAACTTACAACTGACCCCACAATTTTATTCGACCAAAATTTTGTACGGAATTTTTTAGTTGGATATGAAACGATATAATCTTTTTAAAAATAAACACATTTCCAGTTTTTTAGCCTAATCAGAAATCTGATACCCCATCAAAAATTCTATAATCGGAATCCTTCTGAAATAATTCTGAGTAGCCAACAAAAAATTTTAGGCTGCATTTTTGTGATAAAAATCTAACCTTTTTGTGAAACCATCTTTACGTTAGTTGAAAGTCTGTCTGGTACAATTCTTGCTTTTATATCATTTTTATGTGACCTACCAGGCGAAGCTGTGCCTGATCAGGCAATAAAAATAAAATGAAAAAATGAGAAAGAATTTTGCATTTATCTTTTTTATGGTGTTTCTGCTTATGCTTGCGTTTTTGCTGCTTACTTTTACATAATGTGCCCCGGAATTAACCGAACCGTCGGTTGGAAACGTTAGAGCATTATCAAAAGCTGAAGAAGATGTTGTTTCATCTTCTGCCGGTTTTGGATTGAATCTCATTAAGGATATTTCGATATAAAATCACTTCAAGGAATGAAAGGTGAATTTGAAGCACTGCTTCTGCAATGGAGAAAATGAAAAACGACTTAGCTAAACATCAAAATGAAAAAGAAAAAATGCTTGCTCAAATCGCACATGAAATCAGAAATCCTCTTGGCGGAATTGAACTTCTTGCCGGATTGACAAAAGAAGATTTGCAAAAAAGCGGAATGAATACCGAATATATCGAAAAGATAATTTGCGAGATTGGCAGTCTCAAAAAATTAATTACCTCCTTTCTTGAATACGGAAAACCGATACCTGCAAATCCTGAGTTTTGTAATGTTGAAGCTATAACTGATGAAGTGCTTGCCGGCTTAGCCGATCAAATGAAAATAAAAAACATTACCGTAGAAAAGAAATTAAGTAGGAGAACAATTTATTTCGATAAAAGACATTTAAAACAAATTCTTATGAACATTATTGCAAACAGCATTGAATCAATGAATAAAAGCGGAAAAATTAATATTGAATCGCACACTGACAAAAATAAATGGAAAATATTAATCTCGGACGACGGTCCTGGAATACCTCCCGAAAATATTTCATCCGTTTTCGAGCCGTTCTTTACAACAAAGAAAAACGGCACCGGCCTGGGATTGGCTGTCTGCAAAAAATTATGTTCGGAAAACAAAGCACAAATTATTGTTGAAAATAGAATGAACGGCGGGGCTTTATTTACAATCAGTGGAGTAATAGAAAATGGCAGAATTGATTAACCGTGTACTAGTTGTTGAAGATAACGAAACAATGAGGCTCGGATTGGTTGAAAGTTTGAAGCGCGGCGGATATAATGTTGCTGCTTTCGACAACGGACCCGATGCAGTAAAACATTTTCATGCTAATAAAGAACCTGCTGCAGTAGTAGATCTTAAAATGGAACCGATGGATGGCGTTCAAATCCTTGAAGAGATAAAAAAGATAAATCCGAAAACTGAAGTAATTATGATTTCCGCGTACGGCTCCATAGAAATAGCAGTAAAAGCTATGCAGCTCGGCGCATTTGACTTTTTAACAAAACCGTTTTCACCCGAGGAGTTAAGACTACGTGTAAAAAGAGTTTTTGAAAAAATTGCCGATGAGCAAAAAATTGAAAGCTTAATCGAACAAAATAAAATTTTATCAGAAGAACTGAAAACGGGTTACGGTGAAATGATTGGAACTTCGGAGTCAATGAAACAAATTTTTTCTTTAATTGAACAGATTGCCGATAAACAAAGCGCAGTTTTAATTCAAGGCGAAAGCGGTACAGGAAAAGAATTGGTTGCGCGTGCAATTCATGAAAAAAGCAAGCGCTCGCAAAATCCGTTTATAAAAATCAACTGCGGGGCGTTAAACGATAACCTGCTCGAAAGTGAACTGTTTGGACATGAGCGCGGTGCTTTTACCGGCGCAGTAAAAAGCAAAAAAGGAAGATTTGAACTTGCCGATAAAGGCACTTTGTTCCTGGATGAAATAGGCGATATTTCTCAGGTAATGCAGGTTAAACTTCTGCGTGTTTTGCAGGAAGGAGAATTCGAGAGAGTAGGCGGCGAAGAAACTTTGAGCACCGATGTTAGAATTATCTGCGCAACCAACCGTGACCTTCAAAAATTAATGATGGAAGGAAAATTTAGAGAAGATCTTTATTATAGACTAAGCGTTATCCCAATAAATCTTCCGCCGCTTCGCGAACGCAAAGATGATGTCGTCGTGCTTACTGAACATTTCCTTAAGAAGGTCGCCCTCAAAAATTGTATTCCGGCAAAGAAAATCAACAATGAAGGAATCAAACTTTTGATGGAGTATCCCTGGCCTGGCAATATCCGCGAACTAGAAAATTTGATTGAACGTCTTTCAGTAATTTCCGCCGGAAAAGAAATTGATGCTGCATTAATAGCCTCTCACCTCGGCAAAGCTGTAAATGCTGCCAACGGGTACGATAATCTTTCACTTGAGGATGCGGTGCATGTTTTCGAAAAAAATTTGATTGTTGAAGCAATGAAAAAAGCCGGCGGAGTTAAAAACCGAGCGGCAAAAATTCTAGGCATAAACACGAGCGTGCTTTATTATAAACTGGAAAAATACGGACTGCTGTAAAAAAGACACAGATTACACGAAGTTCACGGATAAAAAGAAAAGGCAAATAAAATGCTAACACGATTAAGGAAATTGATTTACTTTACAATTTTTCTCTGTTTCATTACATCGTTAATAACAACATACGGCCAAAGTCTTTCTTTACTCGAGAATAAATTACAGGAATTAAATCAACGATATTTCCGTGAATCGGCTGTATTGGATTCACTCAAAATTATACTCGATAACCGCGCCAAACAGATTGATGCGGAAAAAAAGAAATCAGATTACGACGAAAGCAATATTAAAAAATTGATGTCTGCTTCAATTACAATTTCTAATAAAATTGATGATCAGCAAAAAAAAGTAAACAGCATAGTAAACGAAATTGAAAAAACAAAAACCGAACTTGAGAAAAAATATACTGCTGTAATTGATTCCTTGTCCGAACTCGAAAGATCAGGAAAGTACAAAGGTGATAAAGATGAACTGAAGGCGCACATACTTAACTTAACAGAGAAAAAAATATTAACCGCACCGAAAATTTATTCGCTTTCTTTTAATCCGACAAAAATTTTAGCGTTAGATCCAACAACGGCGAAAACCGAAGAGGAAAAGAAGATTTACAACGAATATCTGAAGGAAGCATTGGAAGAAGTTAATTCCAAATTAAAACAGGTAAAAAGTCTGCACGAAGAAATAAGCAGTATGATTTCATTGCAGAAGAAAACAAAAAAGTTTTTGGAGGAGGCTGAATTTGGCTTGAATATCGACAGAACAGCACTTTCGCTGCGGGGGCAGAGAACCAACGGGGCGGCAGAAGCAATGTCACCCGGCTCCAATGACAAAACTTATGCAGAAAATGCTCACAATATTGCCTCGCAGATTCAAACGTATATTTATATTCTTAAACAGCTTGATTTTGATGTCCGTTCAAACGATGCAGCTAAATTTACTTTTGATTCTTCCGGAAAAAAATATTTCCATGCAGGAATATTCCGAACTGTTAGGAGAAGTTGAAAAACGCCTTGCCGATTATCAAATTGTACTTACAAACAAAATCGGCAATCGTAAATGAATGACCCATTTTACCGGTTCACAATTATTACATTCTCTCTTGCACTCATAATATCATCAAACATAGCGGCACAATTTACAGTTCGGGGAAATCTGGAATCCGGAGTTTACAAGTCGACGGGAGATTTTCTTCCGAAGGAGAGCGACTTGCTTTTTGCAGCTGAAGGAAAACTCGGCTACAAACTTAACAAAGAAAATACCGAAGCTTTTTTTGAATTGAGAACACGACCGGAATGGTATGGTTTAACTAAAGAATTGTTCTCTTTTAAATTACGTTTGAACGGCGAGCTTGTCCGCCGCGAGAAAAATTTTGACTGGGGTGTAAATATAACAAGACACTTGAATCGAATTGCCGGCGGCAGTGTTGATATTGACTATGATATTTTTGCCGTTCAGAGTAATGCTAATTTTTACTGGATTGAAAACATGCCGTTCTCTGTGGCGATTGGTTATGCATATCAAAATATTGCCTCTTCATTACCTCTGAATCATGACTTCATTTTTTTAGAGGGAAAGTTGAACGCTATTTTTAGTCCTTTTTTTAGAGCCGGTTACGGACTCTACATTGAAAAATTTTTTGTTGAAGGGGAAACAATAGTTAACGACAGCAAGATAAATGAAACAACCACAGGTTACAGAACAGGCCCAGAACTCGAATTAAATTACCTGAAAGATTTTGTTGTTAACGGTCAATACAGACTTCTGTTTCTTTTTTCGGACGAGTCACAATTTACCACTTACGAACACTGGTTCAGATTGGTAGCAGGCAAAATATTGTTTAAAAAGATGTCGGCTTTTTTATTAGTCGATTATTTTTGGCGCAGCATAAAAAATGCAGAAAGTCCCGGGGAAATAAATGTTCTTTATTCACCATTCAATCTTGAAAATAATATTAGTTTTAAGATCGGCTACGAACCTTCGGATAAATTCGAGCTTTACTTAAAAAGCAGCTACTTTCGCAATGACCTTGTTTACAAAGATTACACATTTGAAGGATGGAATTTTTTGATTGGGATGGGGATATCGCGTTAGGATACTTAAAGAGTTCCGGAATTCCCAATATTAAATTGCCAGCTGTCAATTTAACGTTGCTCATTGGGAAATCTTTCTACTGAATCGAATTATATAAATATCTCAATTCATTCAATCAAAAAGAACAAATAAAATTTTGAAAGAATATAATAGAAAATCGTTTTCATTAGTATTTACGAGTGAAGATATCGACATATCTGAATACATTATATATACTTTACGTCCAGTATTGATTTAAAAAAGCTTAGAGAATATAGTTATGCCAAATATTTTTTACATACTCCGATGGAATTTTAATTTTTTCCTCTCTCAGCGGTACTCCGTGTGAACTCAGTGGCTCTCCGTGTAATTAAAAATCGTGTAAACAATTTTCCGCAAATGGTTAACAAAGAACTTAAGGTTAAGCAAATGTAGCCAGTTTATAATGTGACGGAGCAAAGCTGTCCAATTATTCAACATAAACTCTCGGCACGCGAGTATTTATGCTGGTTAGAATTTCATAAGGGATTGTTCCAGCCCATTCAGCAAGTTCTTCAGCCGTAATCGAATTTTTTCCATCGCTTCCAATTAAAATAACTTCGTCGCCGTTGTATGCACTATCGTTTTCAATATTAACTACAATCTGATCCATCGAAATTGTTCCAATTACAGGGTAACGTTTCCCATTCAACAAGACTTCTGCTTTACCGCTCATACTTCTCATATAGCCGTCACCATAACCTACAGGCACAGTAACAGATCGGACATCATGGTTAGCTTGCCAAGTAGAACCGTAACCCACCGGATGACCTGCCCTTATAACCTTAAAATAAACTACATTTGATTTCCATGTTAATGCAGGTCTAACTTCAATTGTTTTTTTAACATTAGCAGAAGGATAAACTCCATACAACATAATTCCTGGACGAACCATATCAAGATTTGCATCTGGCAGTTGAAGTATAGCACCAGAATTTGAAAAGTGCCTTATTGGCTTTTTTAATGAATGCTTTTCAAAGAATCTAAGAACTTCTAGAAACCTTTCAAGTTGTAATTTAGCATGTGTTAAATCAGTTGACTCCGAATTTGCGAAATGTGAAAAGATCCCTTCCACCTCAATGTTTTTACATTTTAGTGAAACCTCGAGAAAATTTTCAGCATTGTAATAATGAACACCAATTCTCTCTAACCCAGTGTCTATTTTTAAATGAACTTTTGCTTTAGTTTTCATTTGCGCAGCGGTTTCGTCAATCTGTCTTAATTTCTCAATTGAATGAGCTGTAATTGTTAAATTATGTTTTAAGAACAGAGGGACTTGATTGCCTAAAATTCCGCCCAAAATTAAAATTGGCATTTTAATTCCAATTTGACGCAAGAGAATTCCTTCTTCAAGAACGGCAACGCCAAGATAATCAGCATTTAATTCTTCCATTAACTGTGCAACACGAATTAAGCCGTGACCATAAGCATTGGCCTTTAATATTGGCATTACTTTAGCTGGTGAGACATGTTTTTTTATTCTACTGAAATTTTCAGCGAGGGCTTTTAAATCAATTTCAAGATGAGTTGGACGAATGATCTCATCAACACTAATAATAGGATGATTTACAAAATTGTTCATGATTATACTTTCAAAATCTTTTGGTGAAAAATAATGCTTATATTTGATAATAGGGAGAATCAAAAATATCTTTGTTATATCGAGTTAAACGTCAATGGGTACTGCAGTAGTTCTTCACGTTGAAATTTTATTTGATAAATAAACTAAAAAAAAATTTTTCTGTAGCAGTAAAAACTAAAGTAAGAAGAAGATGATAGAAATTGTTGGTTACTTAGCTTCAGTTCTTGTTGCAATTTCTTTAATGATGAGCTCTATCCTAAAATTGAGGATAATTAATTTAATTGGCGCTATTACTTTTACAATATATGGATTTATAATTAATGCCTTTCCTGTTGCTGCCGTAAATTTTTTTATATCGATTGTCGACATATACTATCTTTGGGAAATATTCTCGCGTAAAGAATATTTCAAGGTTTTGAAAGTAGAAGCAGATGCTGAATACCTAAAAAACTTTCTTACTTTTTACGAAAACGACATTAAAAAATATATTCCTTCTTTCAAGTTTTACGAGACAAAAGAAAACATTGCTTTTTTTGTATTGCGGAATATGATTCCTGCAGGATTGGTTATCGCAAGAAAAATTTCTAATGACACAATTTTAGTTGATTTAGATTACGTTATTCCCGGTTATAGAGATTTTAAAATAGGTAAGTTTGTCTACACTAAAATTTTTAGTGATATGAATGTAAAAGAAATTGTTTCCCTTCCTGGCAACAAAACTCACATAAAATACCTTAAGCGAATGGGCTTTAGTAAGAAAGTTATTGATGGTAAAACAATTTATGCGCTAACGATACACTAACATCATTTAAAAATATTTATGATGGCTAATGAAATTGAGCTCGAAATTTTATTCGAAGATGAGAACATAGTAGCAATTAATAAACCGATTGGAATTTCTTCGGCTCACGAAAACAAAAAATCAAATGTATCACTTCTTGAACTTGCACAAAAAAAATTAAATCAGAAGTTATTTGTAGTACACCGGTTAGATAAAGAAGTAAGCGGGGTTATTTTATTTGCAAAAAATAAAAAAACACACAAGGAATTAAACAAATTGTTTAGTTCAAGAAAAATAATTAAAAGCTACCTCGCTGTTGTTCATGGAATAGTCGAAAAAGACAGCGGAATAATTGAAATGCCCATCAAAAAATTTGCTTCTGGCAGAATGGGAATTGATAGCCAAAAGGGAAAACCAAGTAAAACCGTATATCATGTTATTAAGCGCTTCAAAGATGCAACGCTTTTAAGTGTTATACCACATACAGGAAGAAGACATCAATTAAGAGTTCATTTTTATGGAATTAACCATCCTATAGTTGGCGATTTAAAATACGGTGATAAAAAAGTACAAATGAATTTCCCTCGTTTAATGCTCCATGCCTCAAAGATTGAATTTATTCTTAACTCAAAACATTATATAATTGCTGCGGCTACGCCAAAGAATTTCACAGACACGAATTTCACTAATTAACACTAAAACCTTTAATCGATTTCTTTAGTATAATTCATGCTGTTTTCTCATCTTTAACGTCAATCTTTTGTAAATTAGTGTAACAACTTTGTTGAAATATGATAGAACCGAAAACATTTTATAGGAAATTAGACTCTTTACTAAGTAAAATTTGGCTTGACAAATCAGACAGCGATTTCATTTTCCGCATAGTCAAAGAGTTAGAATTAACATTTGGAGAGGATTTAGGTATTGGGGATGGTAGAGTCTACGAAGAAAGGGAGAACGATTATTTTTTAATTTGGTCTTCCTCAAGCACTCATAAAATAGCACAAAAAATACCATCGGATTCAGAAGCATTGAACGCTTTACTTCAATCAAAGACTTATATTTTTGATAATCCATCTTTAACCATAGATAAAAATATAAATGAGCAAGGAGAATATAAAATTCCAGCTGCAATAACAGTCAGAAGTCCAGAGCATAGATGGATTATTGTTTTCGAACTAAGAAGTAACTGGATAAGAGAAGAAATTGAGTTGTGTTTGAATGCAGTTAGAACGTACATAAATTATAGAATTGATACTGAAGCTATTAAATCAGAAAAACAACAAGCTGCACATATACAACAGAGTCTTTTACCTTCACAGGCTCCCGAAGTTAAAGATTTCAAAATTGCTGGTTTCTCTCAGCCAGCTGAAATTGTAGGCGGTGATTTATTCGATTTTTATAATTTTGATGATGAAGTTTTAGGAGTATGCATCGGCGATGCTAGTGGACATGGCTTATCTGCAGCTTTACTAGTTAGAGATGTTGTTACAGGCTTAAGGATGGGACTTGAGAAACATATGAAGATGGCATACACTTTTAAAAAGCTTAACAAAGTAATTTATCGAAGTGTTTATTCAACTAATTTTATTTCACTTTTTTATGCAGAAATAGAAAAAAATGGAAACATTCTATTTGTAAATGCTGGTCATCCTGCGCCGCTTCTATTCTCTGAGAATAAAATTAGTGAACTTAACTCTACCGGCTTGGTTTTGGGCGCTTTACCAGAAATTGAACTACACAGAGGGTATGCACACATGAATCCAAACGATTTACTTGTTTTGTTTACTGATGGAATAATTGAAAGAAAAAACTCCAAATCAAGCAATTTTGGAATAGAAGGGATAAAAGATGTTATACTAAAAAACAAGAACGAACGCCCACAAAAGATTATCGAGGCTGTTTTTAATACTGCAAAATCCTTTGGCAACAATAAAAAATGGGAAGATGACGCAACTGTGGTTGTGATAAAAAAAGAAGTTTAGTTGAACAATAATTTATCTTTTAAATAATTATCTTTATTCGATGGTAATGGACTTAAAAAAACTTACCAAGCTATTAAGGAAACCTTACCTAATTTCGAAGAGGTGGCTTCAAAAAAGAATTGATAAAATTACGCTGCCAGACTATACTGTTTTTTCAATATTTGCAATAATAACTGGAATAGTAGTAGGCTTTGCAGCCGTATTTTTTCATGATTCCATAACTTTTTTCAATAAAGTATTCTTTAATCAAACAACAAGCGGTTTATTCTTTTTAGGCACTGCGGCTGTAGTTGCAATACCGGCTCTCGGCATGCTCATTCAAGCAATAATGATAATTCTTTCACCTAATGTAGCTCGACATAAAGGAGTGTCAGAAGTAATAAAGGCCGTAGCAATTAGAGGGGGACACATACCTCTTCGAACAACCATTTTTCATTTTATAGCGCCTGTAATTAGCATTGGTTCAGGAAATACCGTAGGACCCGAAGGACCAGCAGCTCAGATTGGGGGTGGATTAGCCAGCAAGCTCGCAAGTTTATTTAAACTTTCTGATTCAAGAAAAAGAATATTCACAGCAGCAGGTGCAGGTGCGGCTATAGCCGCTATTTTTAATACACCAATGGGAGGCATCTTTTTTGCCTTAGAAGTAGTTCTGCTTAATGATTTTCAAACAGCAACTTTTTCAGCTCTAATTCTTTCCTCGGTTACTGCAAGTACAATTTCAAGAATATTCCTCGGCAATAAATCTGTCTTTAATTTTGTCAGTCCATCTATTGGCAGTTACCAAAATCTGTATCTTTACGCAATACTTGGAATTTTGGCCGGCTTAATTTCATTAGCCTTTATTCGCTATTCTGATATGCTTGATAAGTTTATTAGAAAAAAACTAATAAAAATATTTCCACAATGGATATTAATGACTTTTGTCGGTTTATTAATGGGAATCTCAGGATATTTTTATAAAGACATTTTTGGAATAGGCTACATTGGAATTAACCATATACTTGCTCAATTACTCACTTGGAAAGTTGTTCTTGTTTTACTTGTCCTGAAGTTCATCTTAGTACCTCTCATTTTAAATACTGGTGGATTTGGCGGAACATTTGCACCATCTTTATTTATGGGGGCTTGTGTTGGTTACTTATTTGCACTTGCACTAAATTATTTTTGGGGATTTGGAGTTGATACAACAGCATTTATTTTAGTAGGCATGGGGGCTATTCTTGGCGGAGCGAACTCTATCCCTATCTCTGCAATTCTGATAATATTTGAAATGACAAAAGACTATTCCTTTATCATTCCGCTAATGATAGCAGTTGTAGCAAGCACAATGATTGTTCAAATCTCACTTAAAGGCTCGGTTCATGTTAAACATCTTGAGGACCAAGGCTATAGGCTTGCCATTGGAAGGCAACATAGTATTCTGCGAAACAAACATGTGAATGAACTAATGAGAAAAGATGTTGTCCTAATTCCTGAAAATACACCTCTTTCAAGTATTGTAGTTAAATTAATGAACTTACCTCATAGCACTTTTTACGTGGTAGATAACAAAGATAATATTGTAGGAATAATTACAGAAACAGAACTAAGGCCAATTATAACCGAATATGAACACATTAGAGAAGTATTAGTTGCACGTGATATAGCAAATTCAAATTTTGTTACTGTTTACGAAACTGATAACCTTGACCATGTAATGAAAATTTTTGAGAGCAAGGATATTGATGAATTACCCGTTGTTTCGTCATCAAACCCTACTAAAATAATAGGAACAATTTGGCGCCAGGATGTAATTGCTGCATACAACAAAGAAAGCTTGAAATACAATGTTGCTGACAGTTTTGCGAGTGAATTGCGTTCCATTGATAAAATAGGCATATCCAAAGTTGCTGATGGTTATTCAATAATTGAGAAAAAAGTAAATCACAATTTCGTAGGTAAAACACTTGCTCAATTAAAATTAAGAAATAATTATGGCCTGGAAGTACTAATGATAAAACATTCTCCTTCTGCTTTTGATTCAATTGAAGAGCAGCCAGAATTAATAGTTCCAGACCCAAACTATGTAATTAAAGATGATGATGTGCTTGTGCTCTTTGGAGCAGATGACAAAATAGCTAAGACAAATGATTGGAAGTAAATAATTAAGAGTTCATGCAACAAAATAAATGTTTTTTATGGGTTTGTTATTGCTTGTCTTACCTGAGGGGCAGATTTTTTAGCAAAAGTTTTGGTTCACTTTTTTTCTTTTATTACATATTCTTTGTCACTCTGTGAGTTATGCACCATTATCTCTCCTAAAAGTCCAACAGCAAAAAACTGAACACCAACAATAATTAACAACATTCCAAGAAATAATAGAGGACGGTTGTAAAGCGGTTTTCCAGAAATCCACTCATAACTCAAATATGCGTTGATTATAACGCCCAAAACGAAAGATAAAAATCCAAAAAAACCAAATAAGTGCATTGGACGTTTTATATATCTAGTGATAAATATTACTGTAATTAAGTCCACAAATCCTTTGAAAAATCTCGATATGCCAAATTTAGTTTTCCCATAACGACGCGGGTGATGTTTGACGACAATTTCTGTAACTGAAAATCCTTTCCAGTTTGCAAGTACGGGTATATATCTGTGTAACTCTCCATAAACATTTATACTTTGTACTACCTGTCGACGATAAGCTTTTAATCCGCAATTAAAGTCATGTATTTTTATACCTGTAAGCAGACGCGTAACAAAATTAAAAAAACGAGAAGAATATTTTTTAACGAAAGGGTCAAATCTTTTTTTCTTCCAGCCAGAAACCATATCAAAACCCTCTTCAAGTTTTGAAAGGAGGTTAGGTATTTCGTTTGGGTCATCCTGCAAATCCGCATCCATAGTAATGACTGCATCGCCTGTAACATACTTAAAACCTATTTGCAGAGCTGCAGATTTCCCATAGTTCTTTCTAAAACTTATATACCTTATATGATTATCGGTCTTACTTAAGGATTTAATATGCTCTAATGACTTATCATTACTGCCGTCGTCTACAAAGATAACTTCGTAATCGGATGAAATATTTTTTAATACTTTTTTAATTTCTTGATACAATGGAAAAATCGACTCCTCTTCATCAAAAAGAGGTATTACAATAGAGACTTTTTTAAAAGAAACTTGCTTTATTGATCTTTGTTCTAACTCACTTGGTATTTGTTTTGGACGTCTTTTATGATAATAAAAACGTCTTACGGGCTTTTTTATCTGCGAACCTTGCGAAGTGTGACTCTGAGGTTTATTGTTCTGTTCCAAAAAAAAATCCTGTTTATATATAACTTAACCAAAATTAAAAGAATGCTCACCTAAAATCAATTTGGTCAGTTGATTATTATTTGAAACTTGATTTTCGTTTAATTAGATTAATAAAAAAATAATAAAGATTATGGGTGCAATTGTTTTTTGGGGATTAGTTAGAGTTGCCTTGCTTATGCCTGCTTTATGGATTTTGTATTCAGTGATAGATCCTAAGTATTGGTGGACTCTACTAATTCTGTCGGTTTATGGAATTATAATTCATCCTGCTGTTATTCAGTACAATCTTTTTATGGAAAAAAACAAAGAAATAATTACAGGTACACTTTGTTCTTCCTGCCGCTATTTTGATAAATCCGCAGTTCTCTGCCTTAAACATGATGAACACCCCACAACTAATTATTTACCTTGCGATGGTATTGACTGGGAAATGAAACAAAATGATTGGGAAGAAACTGAATCTTATCTGTGAGTCAAGGTCAAGGTAAAAAGATAAAAGTAAAAAGATAAAAGTAAAAAGATAAAAGTAAAGAGGGTGTAAGAGTAATGCGCACTGCATTAAAAGTCGTGCACATTTGACCTTCTCAAAAAACTATTTGCTTTTGTGCAGGTAGATTCTTCCGTCTTATCTTTTAAGCCGTATTTATTTGGCTAATTAAATTGATTAGTATTATAATACATTAAAACTGTATTATTATACGTATTTTCTCTCGTAAAACTTTCTATAATCAAAAAATCTTGCAACTATATTCATTTTATTCTTGACATATATTAGATATGTATTTAGATTTGACCAAGTTATTTTTGCGAGTAAATGCAAGTGAAAATTTATTTTTATCCTTTGGACAGTTCAATTTCTTTTCGCCCCCGATTAAGACGCATGCCACGTAGAAGGTAATTAATACCTTTTCAACTAAATATTTATCAACAAAAGAAAAAGGTTTTTTAATATGATATCAGTTGGTATTATTGGAGGCAGTGGTTATTTAGGGAAAAAGTTAATTCAATTTTGCAACGAACATCCTTACATTGATGATTTTACTGTTTATGCAAATACAACTGCAGGTAATAATTTGCTTTCTGTTTTTCCTGAGTTCAAAGGTTTTGTTAATAATAAATTAATTCTTCCTATTAAGGATATTTCGTTTTCGCATGATGTTTATTTTTTTGCGCTTCCACATGGTGAGGCAATTAAATTGATACCTTCCCTTTTGTCAATTGGGAAAAAAGTAATTGACTTAAGTGGGGATTTTAGGCTCGATTCAGCAGCTGATTATGAGAAATGGTATGGATTAGAGCACACAGCACCGAATCTATTAAAAGAAAAATTATATGGACTGGCAGATAAAAAAAATTATTATGTTAATGATGCAAAACTAATTGCAAATCCTGGGTGTTATCCGACTGCAGCTTTACTTTCAGTTTTGCCACTGGTGCTCAAATACGGAAGTGAAATTATTTCGCTTTCGATTGTAGCTTATTCGGGAACTAGTGGTGCTGGAAAATCTCCCAAAACTGATTTACTTTTATCAGAAATGGATGGGAATGTAAAAGCATACAACGTGCATAAACATCGTCATGAACCTGAAATATTACAGGAATTGAAAAAAAATGGATTTATCTCACATTTCTCTTTTACTACACATTTACTGCCGATTAGCGTTGGCATTTATTCAACTTCTATAGCGCATTTGTCAACTGAATTAAAACATGAGGATGTAATTGATGTTTATGAAGAATACTATTCATCATCTCATTTTGTAAGGTTAAGACAAACACCACCAGAGCTTAACTGGGTTGTAGGAACTAATTTTTGTGATATAAACGTTTCCGTAAAAGGAAACTCAGTGATTCTGACTTCGGCAATAGATAATTTAATTAAAGGTGGTGCGGGACAGGCAATCCAGAATATGAATAAATTATTTAAATGGGAAGAGTTTACAGGACTAATAACTAAGAGGGAAAAAGATGTATCAGTTTATTAATGAAGGCTCTGTTACTTCTCCAAAAGGATTTAAAGCTGCTGGTATTTTTTGCGGTATAAAAAAGAGAAAAAAAGATCTCGCATTAATAGTTTCAGATAAGTTATGTAACGCTGCTGCTGTATACACACTAAATAAAGTTAAAGCGGCACCACTACTAGTTTCAAAAGAAATTACAGATAAGGATATTCAAGTAAAAGCCGTATTGATTAATTCCGGTAACGCTAATGCTTGTACTGGCGAAGACGGTTTTATGGATGCAAAATTTACACAAGAATATTGTGCAGATAAATTAAATGTTAGTCCGGAAAATGTACTAATAAGTTCGACTGGTGTAATTGGTGTAAAATTACCTGTTCAAAAGGTTATTAGCGGGATAGATCAAATTATTAATGTTTTATCAGAAAAAGGCGGAATCGATGCAGCAGAAGCTATAATGACTACTGATACGAAAATTAAATCATTTGCCGTAAAGGTAAGACTTTCGAACGGAGAAACTACAATCGGAGCGATATGTAAAGGCAGCGGAATGATTATGCCTAATATGGCAACTATGCTTGCTTTCATAACTACTGATGCACAAATACAAAAACCTCTTTTAAAAAAATTGTTAGTCAATTCCGTAAATATTTCTTTTAATAAAATTTCAGTTGATGGGGAGACAAGTACAAATGATATGGTTGTTTTGCTTTCCAACGGTTTGAGTGGCGTTGAAGTTATTGAGGGAAGCAGCGACGAAAAATTGTTTCAAAAAGCATTAAATGCTATTTCAATTGAAATGGCAAAATCAATTGTAGCCGACGGCGAGGGTGCAACAAAACTTATTACTATCAATGTTACCGGCGCTGATACACAAGAAGATGCTGACCTGGTCGGAAAGTCGCTGGCTAATTCTAATTTACTTAAGACGGCTCTCTACGGCAACGATGCGAACTGGGGAAGAATTATGTCGGCTGCAGGTATGAGTGGTGCAAATTTCGACCCTGCTAAAGTCTCAATCAGTTTTGATGACCACGAAGTGTTACTGCCCCATTTTCAAGTTATGTTAAATGAGGAAATCGCTTATAAAATATTATCTAAAAAGGAGTACTCTATAAATGTGAATTTGAACGGTGGCGACTTTTCATCTACATGGTGGACTTGCGATTTCTCAGAAGAATATGTTAAAATTAATGCTAATTATAGAACTTAATTGGAGTATATATGAAAATAGCTGTACTTAAAATAAGTGGAAAATCCCTTGAAACTTTTTTTGATAGTAATAGATGGGAAACCCCATTAAAAAAATTAAGAATGGTTTACGACGGGATTGTAATTGTCCACGGTGCCGGGAAAAATATTACTGAATGGTCTAAAGCACTTGGACATGAAGTTAAATTTATTAATGGACAGAGAGTTACTTCAAAAGAAGTGATGGACGTTGTTGCTGCAGTTCAAAGCGGTCTGCTTAATTCAAAAATTGTCAGCAAATTGAATTCAATTGGTATTAAAGCTATTGGTTTAACTGGAATTGACCGTGGGAGTTTTGTGGCAAAAATAATAGACAAAAACTTGGGCTACGTAGGAATTCCAGAATTAGTAAAACCAATCGATTGGATCTATGACCTGCTGAATGAAAAAGTTGTACCGGTTTTTTCAAGTATCTGTAGAGATAAAGAAGGCAATTTAATTAATGTTAATGCCGATATTTTTACGGAAGTCCTTTCTACTTCATTAAAAGCTGAAAGCGTTTTCTTCTTGTCTGATATTAATGGCGTAATTATTAACGGCGCGGTTCAGAAATATATAAATGAACGTGAAATCATTGAAGGTATTAGTAATGGTGAAATTACAGAAGGTATGATTCCTAAGCTTAATAGCTGTGTAGAACTGCTGAATAAAGGAATTAAAAAAGTT
Organism: Melioribacteraceae bacterium 4301-Me; assembly: GCA_041538185.1. Lineage (NCBI taxonomy): Bacteria > Pseudomonadati > Ignavibacteriota > Ignavibacteria > Ignavibacteriales > Melioribacteraceae > Pyranulibacter > Pyranulibacter aquaticus. Next base: position 238,037 of record JBGORM010000006.1, read on the forward strand.
TGGATAGGTTCAACAAATTTGGAGAGTATATTTGAAAGCGTATCAAACGACCAACAAGTCGGTACATGGATCGTTCAGTCATCTTAAAATAGCCGATACTGAAGATCATTTATTAAAAAATTATTCGAGAGCACCAATAGATTTTGTTAAAGGAAAAGGTGCTTATCTTTATGATTCTACTGGTAAAGAATATCTCGACTTTTTATGTGGAATTGCTGTTACATCTTTTGGACATAGCAATCCTCAAATTAAAGAAGCAGTAGAAGAACAAGTAAAAAGATTGTGGCATGTCTCGAATTTATTTATTTCTTCTGGACAAAAAATTTTAGCCGACAAATTATATCTGCGTTCTTCTTTAGAATATGCGTTCTTTTGTAATTCGGGTACTGAGGCGAACGAAGCAGCAATAAAATTTGCAAGAAAATGGGGAAATGGCAAATTCCAGATAATTACTGCTCTTGGAGGATTTCATGGGAGAACATACGGCAGTCTTTCAGCTTCTGGCCAATATAAATTGTGGGAAGGATTCTTCCCCTTGACACCAGGCTTCTTATATGTACCTTTTGGTGATATTGAAGCAATTGAAAATTCATTCGGTCCACATGTAGTTGCTGTGATGCTTGAACCAATTCAAGGCGAGAAAGGAATAATAATTCCTCCAGAAGGATATTTAAAGGAGGTAAGAAAATTTTGCGATGAAAAAGGAATACTATTAATCCTCGATGAAGTGCAGGCAGGAGTGGGAAGAACAGGAAAATTCTTCGCTTACGAGTATGAAAATATAAAACCTGATATTGTGACATTGGCAAAGGGAATAGCTAATGGTATTCCGCTTGGGGCTACTTTGTGTTCAAAAAAAATTGGTGATGTAATTAATCCTGGAGATCATGGCTCAACCTTCGGTGGAAATCCCATAGCTGTTGCAGCAGCTAATAAAGTTTTAGATTTAATTAGTGATGAGTTACTGAATCATATTTTTGAAATGGGAGAAAAAATTAAAAACGAAATTTCATCTTTGAATTCTAATGTGATTAAAGAAGTACGAGGTAAAGGTTTGATGATTGGCGTTGAATTAAATGATGGCTTTTCAGCAAAGCAAATTGTATCTAATTTATTAAATGAAGGAGTTATTGTTGGCACTTCCGGAGATGCGGTGCTTAGAATTCTCCCCCCCTTTATTGTAGGAGAAACAGAGATAGAAAAGTTTATTGGCATATTTAAAAATGTATTGAAAAAACTAATTTGACTATCTAACAAAAAAACAGGTGAAATATGTCGGCTAAACTAAAAAGACAGAATGTTATAAAAGAAATTCTCGCTACAAAAGTTGTAAGCACACACGAAGACCTTATTGAGTTATTAAAAAAGGAACATATTTATGTTACCCAGGCAACATTGAGCCGCGATTTTGCTGAAATGGGGGTGATAAGAACAATTGTAGGTAATACTCCAAAGTATTTGCTTAATCCTGAAGAATCAGGCAGAAAGATTTCTAAACTGATAAGTTTTGAAATAATTAGCGTAGAACATAACGAGGCGTTAATTGTTGTTAGAACTTTAGCCGGCAGAGCACAAGGTGTAGCACATTATATCGACCGATTAAATGTACCGGAAATTTTAGGAACTGTAGGTGGCGACGATACAGTGCTCGTAATTCCAAACTCAACTAAAAACCTGCCAAAAGTTGTTGAACTAATTAAAGAAATGATGACAGATAAATTATAAACAAATTTAAAGGAAGGAGAATCAAATTGGGAAAAACAAAAATTGTTGTTGCTTATTCCGGAGGATTGGATACTTCCGTAATGGTGAAGTGGCTCTCGGAAAAATTTGATGCCGAAATTATCACTGCAACGGGCAACTTAGGTCAACGAGCTGAACTTGATAATATTGAAGAAAAAGCAAAAATAGCTGGAGCCTCAAAATCTGTTATTTTGGATTTGCGCCACGAGTTTGCAGTAAACTATTTATGGCCAGCATTAAAAGCCAGCGCTTTATACGAGGGCGCTTATCCACTTGCCACTGCAATTGGAAGACCACTTCTTGCTAAGATGATGGTAGACATCGCACTTAACGAGGGTGCTGAAGTAATTGCTCATGGCTGTACTGGTAAAGGTAACGACCAAGTTCGTTTTGAAGTGGGAATTCAAACATTAGCACCTCATTTAAATGTTATAGCTCCGTTAAGGTTTTGGGAATTTAAAAGCCGTGAAGAAGAAATGGACTATGCTAAAAAACACAAAATACCAGTCAAAGCAACAAAAGATTCCCCATATTCTATAGATGAAAACCTGTGGGGGATTGCAATTGAATGCGGTGTGCTCGAAGACCCAACGAATGCACCACCAGAGGATGCATACCAAATTACAACTAACCCCAAGTATGCACCCGACTCACCCGACGAAGTAAAAATCACATTCGAAAAAGGAATTCCAGTTGCAATTAACGATATAAATTATGACCCAGTTGAGCTTATTGAGTACTTAAATGAAATTGGAGCTAAAAATGGTGTGGGCAGAATTGATATGATTGAAAATCGTGTAGTCGGAATTAAATCTAGAGAAATTTACGAAGCACCAGCAGCTACAATTTTACATATTGCACATAATGAACTTGAAAAATTAATTTTAGACCGCGAAACTTTTAGATATAAGCAGTCAGTTTCTAATAAAATTGCTAATTTAATTTATGATGGATTATGGTTCTCGCCGCTGTTTAAATCGCTAATGGCTTTTGTCGATTCAACACAAGAGAACTTAACAGGCGAGGTAACTGTTGAGCTTTATAAAGGCAATGTTCGAGTTTTATCCAGAAATTCTCAGTTCAGTTTGTACAATATGAAACTTGCTACTTATACCGAAGAAGATATATTTGACCATCGGGCAAGTGAAGGATTTATAAAAATATATGGGCTTCCGTACAAAACTCTCTCGGAAGTTTTAAATGCACGCAAGGAAAAAGGAGTTGTTTAATGCTGTGGGGAGGAAGATTTAAAAAAGAATTAGATAAACTCGCATTAAAATTTTCCTCCTCTTTAAATATAGATATTAATTTATTTGAGGAAGATATCCTTGTAAACCTTGTTCATTCCGAAATGCTCTCTAATGTAGGTTTAATTACAAACGAAGATTTCAAAAAAATAAAAAACGGATTAAATCTAATTTTAGAAGAGTACAGAAATGGAAAATGGAAACCTGAAAGTGAAAAATTTGAAGATGTTCATTCAGCTATCGAATCAAGGTTAAGTGAATTAATTGGAGAGACTGCCGGAAAACTTCATACCGGTAGAAGTCGTAATGACCAAATTGCAACCGACGAAAGATTATGGATTAAAAAAGTTTCTTCTTTTCTTGAAAACAATATATCCAATTTCCAAAAAACCTTAATTAAAGTAGCTGATGTAAACATTAATACAATAATGCCGGGATACACTCACCTGCAAAGAGCACAGCCTGTTTCATTTGCCTTTCATTTGCTTGCTTATGTAGAAATGCTTCAGCGCGATAAAAAAAGATTTAACTTTGTTAAAAACGAAACCAATGAATCACCACTTGGCGCTGGCGCTTTAGCTGGTTCAACTTTACCATTAGATAGAAATTACACTACAAAAAAATTAGGATTTGCTGAACCCACCAGGAACGCTTTGGATTCAGTTTCCGACAGAGATTTCCTTTTAGATTTTTTAAATGCTGTATCAATTGGAATGATGCATTTAAGCCGACTTGCCGAGGAACTGATTTTATGGAGTTCAAGTGAATGGAACTTTGTACAACTGCCGGAGGAATTTACAACTGGTTCATCTTTGATGCCACAGAAAAAAAATCCCGATATGGCGGAACTGATTCGCGGCAAAGCTGGAAGAACTTTTGGAAATTATATTTCATTAATCACTACAATTAAAGGATTGCCGTTGAGCTATAACAGAGATCTTCAGGAAGATAAAGAACACGTATTCGATTCTTTTTTTACCTATGCCGATAGTTTGACAATAATGAATAAGATGTTCGAAAAGATAGAAGTAAACACAAATCGATTTAAAGAAGAATTAAAAAACAGTTTTATACTTTCAACAGACCTTGCCGATTGGTTGGTACTTAACGGGATTGCATTCCGAGAGGCTCATCGAATTGTTGGTGAACTTGTAAAATTTTGCGAAGAAAACAGAATCAGTTTTTCCGACTTAAACTTAGAGCAGCTAAAAAAAATAAATCAAATTTTTACTGGAGATGCACTTAAATGTCTTGATGTTGAAACCTCACTGCAAAGGAAGCAAACCTTTGGCTCACCAAATCCAAAACTCGTGAAAGAACAAATTGAGTTCTGGAAAGATAAATTGCATGAATCAGTTTGAGCCTATTATTTAAAAGCATCTCAATAATGATTCAACCCAAATTATGCAATAGAATATGAAAAAATTAACTTTGTACTTATATATAAAAGAAAAGCAGAAATCAGATTCTCATGTTTCTAATGCATATATCGGGGAGATAACATTAACAACCAAATTTAGTTTGACCTGCTATTGGTTCTATCTGTTTTTTTCAATAAGCTAATAAGGTTTGGTTTCTTTTTTCTTTGTTCATGTTACTAAGGTAGTCAAGAAAAGGATAAGGTATTTTGAGAATTCACCACTTCGTGGTAAGTGAACCTTAGTCATAGAAAGTAATAATGAGGAAGCAATGAACCTTAGTAACAAGCGAGAGATCAGAGTGAATTAACCTTATTAGCTTATTGTTGACAGTTAATCTAAAAACTAACAGCGTAGAAAGAGCAAGAATGAAGTAAAGAGGAGAATTTGTAAATAAACAAAGGTAAATAAAGATAGAATGTAGATAAGTGACAAGTAAAGGTGAATATATAATTTTCTAATGCATAGGTTGGGATTATCTGTCATTCTCACTAAAGTTTAAGTCTACACTCAAATCAAAGGTACCTGTAATTACGCATTGAATTTTTCAGAAGTTTCAAAGAATTAACTATTATTGGTTTTATGGCTTACTTACTGTAAGCAGAGTTGTTTTTTCAATAAGCTAATAAGGTCTGGTTTCTTTTTTATTTGTTTAGGTTACTAAGGTAGTAAAGAAAAGAATAAGGTATTATGAGAATGCATCCACGATGAGAATTCACCACTTATCTGTAAGTGAACCTTAGTCATAGAAAGTAATAATGAGGGAGCAATGAACCTTAGTAACAAGCGAGAGATCAGAGTGAATCAACCTTATTAGCTTATTGTTGACAGTTAATCTAAAAACTAACAGCGTAGAAAGAGCAAGAATGAAGTAAAGAGGAAAATTTATAAATAGACAAAGGTAAATAAAGATAGAATGCAGACAAGTCACAAGTAAAGGTGAATATATAATTTTCTTATGCATACCTGTCCAATATATTTTTTATTTCGTCCCTAAAGGGACTCAATCTATTTCTTTGTTCTTTATCCTGTAAATATTTTGTCCTAACGGGACAATAAGGCTTTGATTATGCTTAAACCAATGTAATCCTTTTATGAATTATATAGTTATAGAATAAATAAATATCAAACTGAAGTTAAAAGTCCCGTATGGACGAGATGGGGTTTGATTTTTAAGACAAGTAGAATAGTCCAAAATCTTGAAGTTTTCAAATTTATTTGGTAATTCATCCCTTCAGGATTTGATTTCAAAATTATTTTGGACAGCACTGTTCTAATGGATAGGTTGGATTTAAATAATAATTGGTGAAAAACTTGTGTTGAGTTTCTGAAGCTTACGTTAAAATAGCTTTTATCCTTTTTACTATTGTTCCTACTTACAACAGGCTGGCAAAAAATTATATTTTCATAAATATAAAGTTGTTATGTAAATGTTTATTTACGTAACGCATATTTAGCTTGGCCTGTCACCACAAAGAGTCGTGATGAGGTCCTGGTAGAGCGTCTGACATGCTCCACAAAAAATATTTTATTATTGTTAAGTTCCCCAGATAAAGAAAAACTGATATCAGAGATGTCAGTTTGCTCTCTTATAAAATCTTTGGGAACATTTTGGTTTTTGCTTATTTTTGTGACGCACCTTTAGCTCAGTTGGTAGAGCATCTGACTCTTAATCAGCAGGCCGCCGGTTCGAGTCCGGCAAGGTGCACTCCACAATAACTTTTTACTTCAATTAACCCAGTTCACACTGGGTTTTTTTATATCATTTTTTAAAGTAAGGAATATTTTTTTCGAACATCTTTGTGAAGTGAATTTAGGAGACTTAATCTTATTAAAGGACACTTCTTTATCTTTATTACTATATTTAATGTGTATCTTTTTTACTGTAAAATTGAGATGTTGAAAAAAATATTACAGGCATAGATAATAAATATTATGGTGAAAACTAAAACAAAAGTAAATCCCGAAATTGGCATGTCTGGCAAACGCGGCGAAAAGGTACGCTCTGATTGTCATATAGAAATTGAGTTAACAAAAAGAAATGGAGTAATAATAGAACTTAATAGTAAAGTTAATACTCTGTACGGGGAGGTCATCAAAGACCTAATACTGCAGGTGTGTAGCTTTTTTGAAATAAAAAATGCAAAAATAAAAATTGAGGATAGTGGCGCTCTTCCATTTACACTTGCTGCAAGATTTGAAGCTGCATATAAACAAATTAACTTTGATGATAACAGAGAATTCCTTCTTCCGTTTAATCGAAAAAACTATTATAAAACTCAAAAAGACAGATTGCGTAGAAGTCGTTTGTATCTGCCAGGCAAGGAACCTAAGTTTTTTCCCAACGCGGGCCTACATAAACCCGATGGAATTATACTTGATCTTGAGGATAGCGTTGCACCATCTGAAAAATTAGCTGCAAGGTATTTAGTACGCAATGCCTTAAGGTCGGTAGATTTCTACGGAGCTGAAAGAATGGTAAGGATTAATCAACTGCCGATGGGATTAGAAGATTTACGTTTTGTGGTTCCGCATAATGTGCATGTAATCTTAATACCCAAATGTGAGTCTGCAGACACAGTAAAACAAGTAGAAGAAGAGATTAATATTATAAGGGCAGAAAAAAATTTCTCTTCGGAAATATATTTTATGCCAATAATTGAAAGTGCGGCAGGAGTTCTAAAAGCTTATGAAATTGCTACGGCATCAGATAATGTTTGTGCATTAACAATTGGACTTGAAGATTACACAGCCGATATTGGTGTAGAAAGAACCAATGACGGGAAAGAAAGTTTTTATGCAAGAAGTGCAATAATAACTGCTGCTAAAGCTGCCGGCGTTCAAGCTATCGATTCAGTGTTTTCTGACGTTGATGATTTTGAAGGTTTACGCAAAAGTGTAATTGAAGCCAAATCTCTTGGCTTTGAGGGCAAGGGTTGTATTCATCCTCGTCAAATAAAAGTAGTGCATGAGGCATTTGCACCAACGGAAAAAGAAATCGAAAAAGCTAAAAAAATAGTCGTTGCCTTTAAAGAAGCAGAAAAGAAAAAACTTGGTGTGGTTTCACTTGGCAGTAAAATGGTTGATGCACCAGTTGTAAAACGTGCACAAAAAATTATTGATTTGGCTTTGATGTATAACTTATTGGAAAAAAACTGGGAAGAAAAATTGCAATGACTTTTGAAATTCTTTAACTGACAATAAATGACAAAAAAGTATAACAATGAAACTAGTAAAAAATGCTTTAGGAAGATTAGTGCCAATAGTTGTGAACGGGAAAAAACAAATTCCATTTAAAGGAATTGGTAAATATGTTCCAAGAGGGAAAAAAGCTAGTCCGCCGATAAGCTCATGTGCTAACTACCCAAATGATGGTAATAAAGTTGTAAAGAACTTAAAAGAAGCTTTAATAAAATGCGGCTTGAAAGATGGCATGACAATTTCTACTCATCATCATCTCCGTAACGGTGATATTGTTACAAATATGTTATTCGATGTGATTCATTCGATGGGAATAAAAAACATAAGATGGTTTCCAAGTGCTTCTTTCCCTTGTCACGAACATCTAATAAAATATCTCGAAGATGGAACTATTCATCATATCGAAGGAAGTATGAATGGACCGCTTGGTGAATTTACAAGTAAAGGTAAAATGAAAGGTGTTGGTGTACTTCGTTCGCACGGTGGAAGATACCAGGCCGTTCAAGATGGAGAGGTTCATATTGATATTGCTGTAATTGCAGCTCCAACTTCAGATTCTTTTGGAAATGCTAACGGTGTTCATGGTAAATCAGCTTGCGGCGGATTAGGGTTTGCTCTTGTAGATTCTCAGTATGCAGATAAAGTAATTATTGTTACAGACAACCTCGTTCCTTTCCCATGCGTTCCTTGGCAGATTCAAGGGAATAATGTGGATTACGTCGTTCAAGTTGAATCTCTTGGCGATCCCTCTAAAATTGTTAGTGGCACTACTGAAATTACTAGGAGTCCAGATAGACTTTTGATTGCCGAATATATAGCAGAATTTATGAATGCAGCTGGCATTATTAAAAATGGGTTCTCTTTTCAGGCGGGAGCCGGAGGAACTTCACTTGCTTTTATCCCTTTTCTTAAAGAAAAGATGAAAGCTAAAGGAGTAAAGGCACGATTTGTAAGGGGTGGTTCGACAAAATATCTTGTAGAAATGTTAGAAGAGGGTTTAACAGATTTTATATTAGATGGACAAACATTTGATCTTGATGGTGTTCGTTCGATGCGTGATAATTCTAATCATGTAATGACCTCCCCCTTCACAAGTTACAACTATCACGGAAAAGGTAATTTTGCATCAATAGTAGATGCTGCAATTCTTGGTGCAACCGAAGTTGATATTAACTTTAATGCAAATGTTGTTACTCACTCTGATGGTCTCCTTTTGCATGGAATTGGGGGGTGGCAAAATTGTTTGTTCTCAAAATGTACTATACTTGCTGTTCCTTCTTTTAGAGATCGCATTCCTGTTATTGTTGATGAAGTAACAACACTTTGCGGACCTGGCGAGTTGATTGATGTTGTAATAACTGAAAGAGGCATTGCTATAAATCCGAGAAGAAAAGACTTACTAACTGCAGTAAAAAAATCTTCCTTGCCAATTCGTTCTCTGAAAGAAATTCAAAAAGAAGTTAATGAAATATGCGGCGGTAAACCATCCAAACCAAAAGTTGATAAAAATAAAATAGTCGCAATTGTTAAATGGGTAGACGGGACAGTCTTAGATTCAATCTACAAAATCGCCTAATTTACTTTACTCATCTTGCAAACAATTTTATTACCAAAATTCACTTAAGAAATCCACTTTTTTTTCTAGTTATAAAAAAATATAACTACTATATCGTTACCGTTAGCGCTTAAGTAAGATTAGAGATAGATTTTTCACAAGTCTAAAATTGATTTTAGAAAATCGATTTTGCATTTTTAATCAGATGAAAGAACTAAGTTACATATCACAAAAAAAGTTTTTGTTAAAGCTGTCCATGTTTCTTAAAAAATACATTTCACTTTTTTCGATTTATGAAATGTATTTTAAGAGTATAGTATTTCTTGCTATGATTTTTCTTTACACCAATTGCTTACCTCAGGTTCCTTCTGATACATCAGTAGTAGCTGTTGTAGGGAATCAAAAAATAAAAGCTAGCGAAGTAAAAAATAGGCTTGAGGATTACCTTTTACTTTCAGGAGTTAAAGACAATATTTTGGTTCGAAAGTCTATTCTAAATAACATGACGAATGAAATATTACTTTACTATTACGATGATAACAGAAATATTTTTGCAAATCCCGAATACCAAAAAGAACTTAATTGGGCAAAGAGACAAACTATACTTGCTTTTTTGGAAGATAGGGACGTTTATGCAAAAATAACGGTGACGGACCAAGAAGTTCGGCAGGCATTTTATAGAGCAAATGAATATATAGCTGTAAAGCATCTTTACGCTAAAACAGAATCTGAAGCTGAATCTCTTTACCAGCTTCTGCAAGCTGGTGTTGATTTTGATTCATTGGCAGCGCAGGTTTTTACTGATTCTACTTTGAGAAAAAACGGCGGTTACTTGGGGTACTTTACATGGGGAGATATGGATCCTAACTTTGAAGAAGCAGCCTATAATCTTAAAATTGGAGAAATATCAAAGCCAGTAAAAACAGCTTACGGTTATAGCATTATAAAATTAATTGATGCTAAACCTCACCCACTTCTTACAGAAACAGAATTTCTTAACAAGAAAGACCATTTTATTCGGGTTCTCAAAATAAGAAAGAAAGGTCCTGCTGAACGTGAATTTATTAATAAGATTTTTGACCAAAAGAAATTGAGAATAAACGAAAAAGTTCTTAATGCGCTATTTGAAAGCTTAAGTCAATCACCACAAAATCTAATTGAAAAGTTTAGCAACTCAAATCCTAATTTGACATGTGTTCAGTACGGTAATAAAAAATACTCGATAACAGAAATTCAAGAAAGAATAAATCAAATTCCGTTTTTTCATCGAAAAAAAATAGATTCAATTAATGCATTAAAGACCGTTATTAAGGGATTAGTAATTCAAGATCTTTTGTATCAAAGAGCAGTTAAAGAAGGTTACGATAAAAACCCCGAAGTGGAGGAAATGATTAGAAAGTACAATAAAAATATTTTTCTTAAATACAAACGAGAAGAAATAGCAGAAAAATCGGTTTTACCTGATAGTGTTATTCATAAATTTTATACTGATAATCTACAATATTTTCGCACTGAACCACAGCTGAACATTCAAGAAATAATACTAAAGGATAAAAAGCTTGCTGATTCGATATCAACTCTTATTAGGGATGGTGCTGATTTTGGACCTTTGGCAAAGCAATATTCGATAAGAAAATGGTCTGCTGAAAACAATGGTGTTATGGGCTTTGCTGAAATTTCTAAGTTTGGTATATTAAAAGATACCTTATGGAAATACGATGTGGGTTCTGTATTGGGGCCTGTCAATATCGAAGGTTATTATGGCATATTTAAGATACTAGGAAAAAAGGAGGGTACTGTAAAACCGTTTGAAGAAGTAAGAAAGGAAGTAGTAAGATTAGCTAAGAAAGAAAAGTCTAAACAACTAGTAGAGGACTATGTAAATAAAATAAAAGAAAGGGTTGTTACTGAAGAATACGATAAAAATCTAAGCGAGATAAAGCTGAGTTTTTAATTAAATAAAACATTTGAGCCTGCTTGCAAAAAGCAAGCTGGTTTGCATAAGGAAATGATTGGTATATAATTTTATGTAACGGGAGGCACCATGAAGAAAATTTTTACCATTGTTTCACTGGTTTTGCTTTTTCCATTTTTGATTTTTGCTGGGACAACAGGGAAATTAACTGGAAGAGTAACCGATAAAAAGACCGGTGAACCATTACCATTTGTTAATATTACTATTGAAGGGACTACGTTAGGAGCTGCTTCTGACTTAGATGGTAGGTATGTAATACTTAATATTCCTCCGGGTAGGTACAATGTAAAATTCCAGTATGTAGGCTATCAACCTTTAGTAGTTGAAAACGTACAAATATCGATTGATTTAACTACCACTCAAGATGCACAACTCGAAGAATCAACCATAGAATTGGGCGCAGTAATTGTTCAAGGCAATGTTGAAAGAATTCAAAAAGATATAACCTCATCGCAGGCTCGTGTTACTTCTGAACAAATTCAGAATTTACCAGTAGTTGAGCTCAACGATATCTTACAATTGCAAGCAGGGGTAACAAAGGATGCAAATGGGCAGTTCCACATTAGGGGTGGTAGAACAACAGAAATAGCTTACTGGGTTAATGGGATTTCAATTACTGATCCGTACGATAATAGCAGGGGGATTGAAATTGATAATAGCAGTGTTCAAGAGTTGCAGGTGATTAGTGGAACATTTAATGCAGAATATGGCCAGGCGTTATCTGGTATCGTTAATACTGTAACAAAAGAAGGTGGGAAAAGTTTTAATGGCGATGTAAAGGTCTATAGCAGCGACTATGTTAGTAATTTTACAGATTACTTTGTTGGAATTGATAGATACAACCCATTTACAAACTATAACTTTCAAGGTAGTTTAAGTGGACCTATACCTTTTACAAAGGATAAGCTTACATTCTTTGCTACGGGTAGGTACGTTTACGATGATGGTTATTTATATGGCATTAGGAAGTTTACCACTACAGGTCAACTTGGAGATGGTGCACTTGTTCCAATGAATTGGAGCAAGAGATGGATAGGCCAATCAAATATAACCTATTTTGCTTCAACAAATTTTAAGTTTAATCTCGAGGCACTTTATTCCAAAGAAAACTACCAGGATTATGACCATCTTTTTAAGTGGGAACCAGACGGCAACGTATTCAAGTATTCTAAAAGTTATAATCTTACTTTTACAATGACTCATACTTTTTCTAATACAGCTTTCTATACCTTAAAACTTTCTAAATTTTTTAAAGATTTTAATGAATATTTGTACCCTGACCCGTTTGACCCAAGGTATTTAAGCCCAGACTCTTTAAACACTGTAGGATATGCTTTTAGAAAAACTGGTACAAATTTGCATAGATTTTTTAGGGAAACCAACTCTTATATTGGTAAAATTGACTTTACTAGTCAAGTCACAGAAAATCACTTGATTAAATTCGGTGTAGAAGGTAGAATCCATAATCTTAAATTCGATGATTATTACCTAGAGCCGTTAAGAATCAACGGCATTCCAGTTGTACCTTTTCAACCAGCTATTCCAGATATAAATACGCCGAATAGAACAAAATATGATAATAAGCCAATTGAACTATCTGCTTATATACAAGATAAAATTGAATATCAAAGTGTTATCATAAATATCGGGTTAAGATTAGATTATTTTGATTCTAGGGCTAATGTTTTAGTAGATCCAACAGACCCGAACATAAACTTACCTTTAAGACCCGAGTTAGAAAACCTTTCTCTAGCAGAACGGGAACCTTATTTTTATAAAAAAGCAACACCTAAATGGCAAATTGGACCTCGTTTTGGTATAGCATATCCTATTAGCGATAAAGGTGTGCTGCATTTTTCGTATGGGCATTTTTTACAGATACCAACTTTTCAATATCTATTTCAAAATGGACCTTATTATGTCCCTGAAACTGGTAGTGGTTACGGCCCTTATGGCAATCCTGATTTAAAACCTCAAAAAACAATCATGTATGAAATTGGTTTTAGACAGGAATTTTTTGACGATTTTAATGTGGACATAACTGGTTTTTACAGAGATATACGAGATTGGATTACTGCTGGCCCATTAATTACCACAAGAAATCTTGTAACTTATTCTATCTTTATTAATAAAGATTATTCTAATGTGAAAGGAATTACACTTAACTTAAATAAGAGATTTAGTAACCACTATTCAATAGATTTAAATTATACATACCAAGTCGCCGAGGGAAGTAATTCTCGCCCAGAAGATGAGTTCAATGCTCAGCTGTCTAATAATGAACCTAATCTTTTCTTAATACCGTTAGATTGGGATCAAAGACATCTGCTTAATTTCTCGTTATTTGTTGGAGATGTTGACTGGGGTGTAAGTCTTATATCACGTTACGGTACAGGCTTACCATATACTCCATCTATTACCCAGTATACTGCTGATAGAGGAATTACTTCTGGGCTTCAGACTAATAGTAGAAGAAAGCCAAATCAGTTTTCTATGGATTTAAGATTACATAAGACTTTTAAAATTGCCAACTTAGATATTACTACATTCGTTCAGGTTTTTAATTTGCTCGATAATAAGGTGGTATTAAATGTGTTTACAGATACTGGTAGCGCTGATTATACAACTCAAGCTCAAAATATTGGTTTTGATCCTAAGAGACCAAATACTGTTGAAGAATTCTTGAAAAACCCAACTAATTATGCGGCTCCAAGATTAGTTCAAATTGGCTTCGAATTTTCATTCTAATAGTCTAGAAAATTTTATAAAGAGGAGTAAAAAATAAATGGATAGAATCTTAAAACAGAGTTTGACATTAATTGTTACATTATTAATTCTTAACCCTATTTCATATGCTCAGTATAAACCAAGTAAAGAAAGAGGTGATGTTAAGTGGAGAGCAAAAGGTCAGATGGAAGGTAATCAAATAAGAACGACTATATTTAATTTTGGACAAACCGGTAGAGAGGGGGGTCAATTCCCTATTAATGTCCAAACACCTTATGAATGGCCTAAAAATACTGGACACGTTTATTTGGCTATGACTGGCATTTTTGTGGGCGGAGAAGTAGTTGACAATAATGGTCAGATTCAACATATAATTGATGTAATGAATTATCGTCAATCACCTCAAGGGAAATCATGGAATTTTGAACCAGTGCCTGGCTATTTAAACAAAACAAAAAATGAGGTTGCAACCAGTGTGGACCCTGAAACTTGGCCGTCGTTCTGGCCAGATAGAACACAGGATAAAGTAGATCCCGGATGGCCTGGTTCTTGGAACGGCTACTTTGGGAAAAATAAATTTAATGCTGACCAAGAAATGTATTACCACGCTTCGGATGATAACTATGATAGATATTCTGCTTATTTTCCCGATACAACCGATTTAACTCGTAAAGGATTGGGTATTATTCTTAGTGTAAGAGCTTTGGCATGGTCTCAAGTATTAGTTCAAGATGCATTGTATTTATTGCATTATGTTAAAAACGATGGGACAAAGGATATAGCTAAAGTAGGTTTTACGCTCTGGTATGCTGACTTTGTAGGCGGTGATGGGGATTCGCAAGATGATAGGTCAGATTTCGACCTTCTGAATGATATTGCTTGGACCCGTGATTATGATAACAAGGCACCTCTTTTTGGCAACGACCCTGTTGGTGCTGTGGCGGCTGTATTCCTGGAAACACCAGGCAATGCAACAGATAGAATTGATAATGATGGTGATAGCCCTGAACTTGGTCCTAAAGTAACAATGGAAATGCTCGAAGGTGAGGACCCAACTAATCAAATAGATGATAATGGCAATGGACTTATTGACGAGAACTTAACTCACGTTCCCTTTGGTCAGCAGGAAGGTGTAACTTATGCCGATAGAATTGGTCAGCCGATTAATCCAACTTGGCTTGCAAAGCATCCTAGATTTCATAGAGAAGAAAATAGTCCGGTCGTAACTCAACAAATGATAGATGATGCAAACAGTGATCCAAACAATAAATGGAAATTATGGCCGCCTATGGATGCATTCCAAAAAGGCCAAGTTCATTTGATAGAAGTTACTCAAGATAAATTAGGAATGCCTTATAAAGATGGAATAGATAATGATGGCAATGGTGAAGAAGGTAGCCCGGTAATTACACAAGAAATGATTGATGCAGCCGCTTCAGACCCATACCATCGATATCGTGTTAATGACAAAATAATTCTGTATAATGTTGTTCAATCAACTTTAGGTATGAAATATGCTGATGGAATAGACAATAACAACGATGGTGCAATTGATGAAAATATTGACGAGGGGATCGATGTGATGATTGATGAAAGCAGGGATAATGGAATTGATGATGATTACGATTGGAATCCTTTAACAGATGACACAGGGCTAGACGGTGTTGCTGGAACGGGAGATTTTGGTGAAAACGATGGAAAGCCTACTTCTGGTGCAAGGTTTGGCCTGCCAGGCGAAAGAGGAATTGATGTAACTGATGTTTCTGAGACAGACCAAATTGGTATTACAAATGCAGATTATGTACCAGCAGGCGGGCTGAATATTAATAGCGACGCTCAAATGTGGTTCGACTTTATGATTCCAGGTAAGTTTTATGATCCTCAAGAAGTAACATTTGGAGAATATGATTTATTTGTTTCTTCTAACCTTTTTCCACTTAAAGCCGGACAAACAGAACCAATATCTATAGCAATTATTCTTGCAAACGGACCAACTCTTGATCCTGGTGGTGAATTTAGGAAAAAGGAAATACTTAGAAAAAAGATCAGAGCTCAAGAAACATATAATAACGACTATCAATTTGCTAACGCTCCTTTAACCCCAACCCTTACCGCTGTGCCTGGTAACAATAGAGTTACATTATATTGGGACGATATTGCAGAAAGTTCATTTGATAGTTATATTGATGCTATTGGTGGTAATGGTCATGATTTTGAAGGGTATAGGATATATCGTTCTTCCGATCCTGCCTTCGCTGATGCTGAAGTTATTACAAATGGGTATGGTATTTTACAATTCAAGCAGCCTATAGCTCAATTTGATAAAATTGATGGCATTGTTGGCTTTGATTCAATTGGTATTGATGGTATTCATTTTTATTTGGGTAATGATTCGGGTCTTAAACATTCTTTTATTGACTCAACAGTTCAAAATGGGTTTACTTATTACTATGCAATAACTTCTTATGATTTTGGATATCCTGCAGGAGGTATAATTCCAGCTGAATGCCCAATTCGAGTTTCATTACAACAGGATGGCTCTGTAAAATTAGGTCCTAACGTTGCCAGGGTTACACCAGAAGCACCAACAGCAGGATATGTGCCTCCTTCGTTAGGAACTTTCGAACATTATGCCGGCTCGTCCACAGGTCAAATTGGCTACGATATTGTTGACGTTAACAAAATTCTTGATGGCCACGTTTACCTTATATCTTTTGAAGATACCATAAAAGTTGCACAAAAACCAGGAGCACCAGATACGCTTACAACCAAGAATTTTACACTGGTTGACTCTACTGCAAATAGAATATTAATTAATCGAAGTCCTAATCTAAGCTCAGATTTTGAACAACCTTTAATTGACGGATTTAGATTAAAGTTTTTTAATGAAAAGAGAGTTGAGCTTGATCAAACAAAAACGGCATGGAGTGATACAAATATAGTTTCTTATGCCTTTGAGAGATTTGTTTACCCGGGTGGAATTAACGGTGTGCAACAGCCTAGTGACTATAGAATAGAATTTGGTGATGTTGGTTTTGGACAGTCAAAAGAAGGAAAACTAGGTAATATTACTTTACCTTCTGTTCCTGTCAATTTTAAGGTTTATAATAAGAGTACTGGCAAATATATTGATTTTATGTTTATTGAGGTTGATAATTCTACAGGAGCAGGAATGCTTTCTACTCAAGGTGCAAAAAGAGATAGAATTGTTTTTCTTGAACCAGATTCTAAAGGCCAATTACAATTTACATGGACGTTTTATTTACTAGGAAGTCCACAATCCCAGCCTGGCAAAAGATTTCCACAATCAGGTGATCAAATTAATATTCAACTAAAGAAACCATTTTTGTCGGCTGATAAATATAGATTTGTAGCGAAAGCACAAAAAACAGATGCAGAATTGGCTAAGGCACAACTAGATAATATTAAGGTTGTACCAAATCCATATGTTGCCACAGCAGCTTGGGAATTAAAAAATCCGTATTCGAGCGGCAGAGGTCCTAGGGACCTACATTTTACACATTTACCTCCAAAATGCACTATTCGAATATTTACAGTAAATGGTGAACTTGTAGATACTATTGAACACGACTCGCCACTAAATGATGGAACAGAAAAGTGGGACATGCTTTCAAAGGATAGACTATCAATCTCTTATGGAATTTATGTATATCAAATTGACGCCCCGGGTATAGGTCAGAAAATTGGCAAGTTTGCTATAATTAAATGAAAAGATAAAAATAAAAAAAGGAAGAATAGAAACTTTGAGGAGTATAAAAAGTGATAAATAAAAAGATATTAAGCGGATTATTATTTACAGTTGTTTTTGCTTTTCCGTCTTTAGCTCAACACGTTACAAAAACAGGTACAACTGCGGCCAAGTTTTTAAGTATTGGAGTTGGTCCAAGAGCAAATGCAATGGGGTCTGCATATTCTTCAATAGCTAATGATCCATCGGCTATGTATTGGAATCCAGCAGGAATTTCTAATATCAACGACTTTCAATCCATTTTTACTTACACAAAAATGTTTGCAGATATTAACCTGAATTACATTGGGGTAGTTTTACCGACTGGAGATGTTGGAGTTTTTGGTGTAAGTGTTACTGCATTAAATGTTGGGGATATGAATGTTACAACCGAATATTTCCCAGAGGGAACAGGAGAAAAATTTTCAGCTGGTAGTTATGCGTTTGGTCTTTCGTATGCCCGTCATATCACTGATAATTTTAGTGTTGGATTTTCTGTTAAATATATAAGAGAAGATATTTACAATAGTACTGCTGAAGGTTATGGTTTTGATGTTGGTACAATTTTTAACACTCCTTTTTATGGGATAAAATTTGCCTCTAGCATTACCAACTATGGCTCTAAAATGCAAATTACCGGTCAAGATTTACTTATAAGGTATGACCCTGACCCAACGCGTGCCGGTAACAATCAAACTATCGATGCTAATTACGCAACTGAACAGTTCGAACTACCCTTGAAATTACAGATAGGAATTTCCAAGGACTTTATGATTGCAGAAGAAAATAGATTTACAATTTCTGTGGATGCAATTCACCCAAATGATAATGATCAGTGGGTTGATGTAGGTGGTGAATTGTCGTTTCTAAATGATTTAATTTCTATAAGAGGTGGGTATAAAACTCTATTTTTGAAAGATAGTCAAGAGGGGCTTACTTTAGGTGCTGGAATTAAATACGATGGATTGAAGGTTTTTAGCCTTCGCATTGATTATTCTTATCAGCGACTAAAATACTTAGATAATATGCATAGTTTTGGGGTTATTATAGGATTTTAATTTTACTAACTAAGTAAAACTCCAAATTAGGAGATATTATTAACTAACAAAAAGGAGGCATCATGAAAAAAATCCTTTTACCTCTTACAGTAATACTTCTTTCTTCCTTTGCTCTTTCTTATGCTCAGACTTACAATGTTACTTTTCAAGTCAACATGAAAGTAGAGTTTAAGAAAGGCAAAATATCAGGAGGAGATGTTGTTTCTGTTAGGGGAAATTTCAATGATTGGGGCGAATCCAATTTATCGGACGCCGACAATGATAGCATCTATACTGGTACAATTGCGGTTGAGGCCAGCAAACTTGATAACGGGAAGATGTACTACAAGTTTTTCTCCCACGGTGCAGGTGCAGATAATGGAGGATGGGAAACTATGGCTGATAACCGTACAACAACTGTTACAGGAGATGTAACATTAGATGTTGTTTGGTTTAATGATGAACCTATGCCCTCAGGCAATCCTGCTAATGTTACATTCAATGCAGATATGCGATTACCTATTAAACAGGGTGATTTAATACCTGGAGTTGGCAAAGTGTATGTCGCAGGGGATTTCAATGGTTGGAATACTACTGCTGATGAATTAACAGACACTGATGGGGATTCAGTTTACTCAAAAACTGTCCAAATTAATTCTGCACAACTGATTCACTATAAGTTCTTATATGGAAATCAATCTGGCGGTACAACTTGGGAAAACGACCCAAATAAAACATTTTGGATTAAAGATGGAGATAACACTATCAACAGATTTTTTAATGATGTAAATCCTAATGTAACCTTAAGAGATGGCAACATAAGTTTTTATGTAGATATGAGCCCAATGGAAGAGGTAGGGTTGTTTAACTCAAGTGAAGATTCCGTGCAGCTGCGCGGCAGTTTTAATGGATGGAGCTCTAGCGATCCTACAAAGTCGCTTATGAACCAGGACATCTTTGAACCTTCAAAATGGTTTATTCAAGTACCATTCATTAAAGGTGAAGTAGGTTCAAATCAGTTTTACAAATTCAGAATGCAAGTGAAAGATCAAGTGAATTCGCCGTTTAAAGGTGATGCAGGCTACGAGAGACCTCTATCTACAGGCGGTGGGAATAGAACTATTCCCTTTGAAGGATTAAATGACCAAACTGTTCCAACAGCTTTCTTTGATGATATTCGCCCCGATTATGTAGTTCCACAGGGTCAATCTGTTTCAATTACATTAAGTGTTGATATGACACCCGCTATGGATCCTCAAAAACAAGCGGTTCCTTTTAATCCAGCAACAGATACTGTTTATTTAGTACCAGGACAAGCAGCTTGGGCAGCCGTGATGGGTTGGACTGAGGGAATGGATAGAGCAGTTAAATTTAGTGACCCAGATGGTGATCATATCTATACAGCAACTATTACCATTAATGGACCTGCATTTAATGGATTTGTGTATAATTATGAATTTGCTAACGCTGATGGTTTAGTTAAGGAGCCTACTAGTTTTGATAATAATGCTTGGCGTGTAAGATTTATCGGTCAAAATGGTTATCGTTCCTTTGTTCAACCTTACACCGCTCCTTTAGACGTTTGGACAAATAAAGCAGATAAGTCAAGTCAAGTTGAACCTTATCCTGATGGATACCCAACTAGTGTTGAAACTTTGGGCGATCTTCCTGCTACATATACTCTAAACCAAAATTATCCTAATCCATTTAATCCAAGTACTACAATTAGTTTTGCACTTCCTAAACAAACAGAAGTTACTTTAAAAGTATACAACATACTGGGACAGGAAGTTAGCACTCTTGTTAATAACCAAGTAATGGAAGCTGGCGTGCATAAAGTTAATTTTGGGGCACTAAATCTTGCTAGTGGCGTTTACTTCTATACCATTAAAGCAGGGAACTTTACGGCTACTAAAAAGATGCTCTTACTGAAGTAGTATTTATAATTACATTCAGTAGGGTTGAGTAACCTCAGCCCTACTGGGTGTTTTTCTATATCCTGCTTATTCTTCTCACCAAGTTCTTTATTAAAGCTAATTTTAAAGGTAATAGTGGAAGCGGCTTTTTGCTTAACCTGCTACATTGGGTTATATGTAAATTAATTAAAGTTCTGAAAAGGACTTTTAAATAATGGAGGCACCAAAATGAAAATAATTAATAAGGTTTTCTTGTTCTTTGCTTTAATATTATTACTTTCCCTTCCTCAATACAACAAAGCTCAAAACGACGTTATGATGCAATCTTTTTATTGGAATGTGCCAGTTGATAAAGTAAATAAGAATGGTACATGGTGGGATACTTTAAGAATTAAAATGAATTATCTTAAAAACGCAGGTTTTACAGGCCTTTGGGTACCCCCGCCATCCAAAGGTAATTGGGGAATTGAAGATATGGGATATGGACTTTATGACCATTATGATTTGGGTGCTTATAATCAAAAGGGTACTATAGAAACAAGGTTTGGTTCTAAACAGGAGTTATTAAATATGATTTCTGAAGCACATAATACTGCTAATGGAAAACCATACATGAACATTTATGCTGATGTTATTTTGAATCATGTTTACGGAGCCGAAGAAAATTTACAAAGTAATCCTGCTGTCAAACAGTACGTTAGGGACGAAGCCTACCGCAATGGTACTCAATATAATGCTTATCCTACTAACGAAATTACATGGGTAATTCCAAATGCTTCTCCAGGTGACTATTATATTCAGATTAAAGGGTATTTATTAGATTGGAATGCAAATTATACTCAGCGTGGGTATGATGTTTTTATTGATTGGACAGGCGTAGGGTATAATGGCACCGATACTTGGGAATATGAACCTAATAACGGCAACGGGCAATATAATATTTTCCCTGGCTCGGGAAGAATAGTTAGGGGTCATGCGGATTATCAAGGCGATATTGATGAGTATAAGGTTACTGTAAGCAGTGCACACGATATAGTAATTAAATTAACTGCACGTAAAGAAGGTACCAATTCCCAAGGGCAATGGGAATGGCAATGGGAAGACCAAACTAAAGGCTACTATCCAGTTAATGTTTGGTATAATGGAAGTAATCTTGTTCTAACCAGTTTAGAGGCGAGAACTATGACTAATATTACTTATCCTACTCATACAGGAACCGGAGAGCCTAACTATAGTTGGACTTATACAGACTTTCATCCTGTAGATAATTATGACTGGTTAGGCTGGCCAGGTACAGATGAAATAATACCCAATACAAAATTTTTTGGTAATGATTTAAATACGTATAGCACTACTGTTAAAACACGATTAAAAAACTGGGGAGTTTGGTTATCTAACACAATCGGTTTTGACGGTTATAGATTAGATTTTGTACGCGGTTTCCAAATTGATTTTGTAGCAGACTGGGTAAAAAATCTTCCTTTATTAAACGGTCAGCAGAGATTTATTGTGGGTGAATATTGGGGTGCAGATTATCGTATACGTGATTGGGTTAATGGCGTAGCATCTTATGGTGCAGATGTAGATGCTTTTGACTTCCCCTTAAAATTTACGTTGAAAGATATGTGCAATGGCAATGGTTCGTCGTTCGATATGCGCTGGCTCAACAATGCAGGCATGGTTAGAAATAATTCTGGTAATGGTTTGCCTGGCACCTCTATTGTAACGTTTCTAGATAACCACGATACGGGCAAGGAATCTGATAAATGGGTAACTAAAGATTTTAAAATGGGCTATGCCTATATTTTAACACACGAAGGACGGCCATGTGTTTTTTACCCACATTACTATTCTATTAGACAATATGATGCAAATGATCCTTCACTTTCAATTCAAGCACCATCGTCATTAAAAGAAGATATAAATAAATTAATATTTGTCCGTAAAAATTATTTGGGAGGTACATTAACGGTACTAAGTCAAGTAGGAAATCCTTATCCATCAAGCGATGCTTATAATGTTTATGTTGCAAGAAGGCAGGGTAATGGAGTACGCGGTGGTGCAATTATTGTAATCAATAATCATGATACCCAGACAAAAGGTCTTTGGGTTGATAGCTCTCCAACTGGGTTTACAAATTGGAGTAATACAACTTTAGTAAATGCATTTGATCCTAATCAAACTACTTATGTTTATGCTGATGGCAGAGTTTATGTTTCCGCTCCACCTCGTGGATATGCTATTTGGGTAAAACAAAGTGATTATATAGCATATACTCCACCATCGCCTTTGATAATATCTAATAATTCTTTAGAAAACAATGAGATTAAAGAAGAATCATTACCTGTTGAATACAAATTATATGATAATTTCCCAAATCCTTTCAACCCAACAACTACTATTAGTTATCAAATTCTAGAAGATGGTTTTGTTTCATTAAAAGTCTATGATATATTAGGGAATGAATTAAAAACATTAGTAAATGAATTGAAGGCAAAAGGTGTTTATTCTGTTACGTTTGACGCCTCTGGACTTTCTAGTGGAATTTATTTTTATGTCCTTAATGTGAATGGATATCATTCAATGAAGAAAATGGTGCTTCTAAAATAGTTTCTCAGCTGTAAATTAGTCAAGAAATTTTAACGCCCCGTAGTCTCCTAAAAATTATATCAAGACTACGGGGCGCTTTTTTATTTTTTGCTTACTTTTGATTCTTCGAAATTGCTAATAATTGGTTTTTTAGATTTTGTGCACCAGGATAGTTCTTATCTAAACTCAAGCATCTGTTAACCATCTCAAGCGCTTTGGCTATGTCTTTATTTAATGCATATGCACCAGCAAGATTGTACAATGTTTGTGTATCGTTAGGATTAAATTCATAACTTTCTTTTAAATATTTGATTGCTGGTAGAATTCTATTTTTATATAAATTAATATTACCAAGCCATTTGGTGCAAAATTCACCAGGCTTTATTTTATAACGGCTTAATAAAATATTGTAAGCGTCATCATACATCTTTCTTTTTATAAGTTCAAGTGCAACATTATCGTAGTATTCAACAACTACAGGATATTGATAAATTAGACTATTCATTGTTGCTAAATAATTATTCATGTCATTTTTTCTTAAGTAATAATTTGCTAAAAGTTCGTGTCCTTTAATCCAATTCATTTTATCTATAACAATATCATAAGCGATGCTGTCTTTATAGCTGTTTAGTTGCCAATAGTTTTTGCGAGGAAAACTCTGAGGATTTTTTACAAAAGGCCAATCGTTTTTTAATACTTTAATTCTAAAGTCTGCAATGGTAGAATCTAAACCCGAAAAAGGAAACTGCGCAATTGTAATACTATCTTGTTTATTAAATGGAATTTGCGGGTGAGCGCCTATAGGCAGATAATTCATTTTAGACATTATTTCGTAAAAAAGTTTTCCCATCAACTGATAACCATGCAAAATAGGATGAAGATGGTCTGTCATCAAATTATTTCCTGTAATGCCGTTTGGACTTTCACTTTCAAACAGAGAATCTATATCGGCAACTGGAATATTAAATATTCTTGCAAGTTCTTTAATGCTGTAATTTATTTTTTCCGGCGCTCTAAATCTCAATTCATCTAAATCTTTTGCAAGGCGGTATAGCGAATCAGCTTTGTGAAAATTGTTATTTGAGTATTCAAGTTCGGCAAGTTTATAGATTGAGTCTGCCGCTGGAAATTTATTACTTTTTTGGGAAACAAAGGGAGGCTGGTCTTTTAGGTTGCTCGCTAATGTTCCAATTATTACATGCACTTTTTTGTTTGTAATCCATTTTAATATGTCCTTAAAGTTTTCGGTGAATTGATTAATTCCCGCATTAAAAGTCTCTGATTTGTAAGCAATAAATTGATTTTTCGCCATACGCGACATTAGAGTGCCGCTCTTTTGTTTTTCTTCATTGCTCGATAAAACTTCTCTGCCCCATCTTATAAAATTTTTTATCAACTGTACGGTCTTAAATTTATTTAACCATATTGCAGTATTTACCATCATTACAGAAGACCCCAAATATTCGAGTGAACCGACTCCTAATGCACCATAATATTCGTTGTGTCCAGCATAAATTAAAATCAAATCTGGTTTTTGTTCCAAAACATCTTTGATTATATCGCGTATTGTATAACTATTAACAGCGGTCAAAGAAAGATTTACAACTTCAATTGTGTTATTTGGATAGGAAAGCTCAAGTCGCTTTCTAATGTATCGTGAAAATGATCCCAAAGGCATGTAAGGATAACCAGCAGCACTGCTCCCACCTAACACAAAAACTCTAAATGCGTTGTCCTTCTTTTCTTTATCAAAAAAATCTTCTATTGAAGTAGGAACTGATTTTACATTATTAAAATATCTCCATGCAAAATCGGGGTTTAACATATATTTATCATCTGTAGCAGAAACCCAAGTATCAAGATTATACCCATAATTAAAAATGCGCAAACTTATTTCTAAAACAATGAAAAAGAGAAAAGGCAAAGAAAACAAAATTAAGTAAAAGTACTTGGGAGGTTTTAGTTTCTCTTCACTACCTATAATTTTTTTAACCTCACTAATATCAACGTTTAATTCCTTAGCTATTTTTTCTGCAGGAATGCTGTTTTTCTTTGATTGAATGTATTTAATCTGTTTTTTAGATAGACTCAATTTTTATCCGTATGTTTTTTGTCCGAAAAAATAATAAAAATTATTCCAGAAAGGTTGTTGAAAAAAGGGTTTTTTATTTTGTATCATACAATGAAATCAATAAATAATATCAATTGGAAATTACAATATCTATTTATAGATTTATTTTGTTCATGTATTATTGTTTAACTTTTATGACAAATATTCTAATCTTATCTAACATTATTTTATGAATATCCTCGGCATATCAGCATTTTACCACGATAGCGCTGCAGCTTTAATAAAAGATGGAGAAATTATTGCTGCAGCTCAAGAAGAAAGATTCAGCCGAAAAAAACACGACCATCGTTTCCCTTTAAATGCAATTAAATTTTGTATGGATTTTGCAAAACTAAAAGTTGAAGATATAGATTATGTTGCTTTTTACGACAAGCCTTTTCTGAAGTTTGAAAGAATTCTTGAAACATATTTAATGTACGCACCAATAGGAATAAAATCATTTATCAAATCAATGCCCTTATGGATAAAAGAAAAATTGTGGATTAAAGAACTGATTAAAAAAGAACTAGGCTACAAAAAAATGGTTCTGTTTCCAGAACATCACGAATCTCATGCTGCATCAGCATTTTTTGCATCTCCTTTTCAAGAAGCTGTATTTATAACTGTAGATGGAGTAGGTGAATGGACTACCGCAAGTTACGGCATTGGCGAAGCTAATCAAATCAAAATATTGGCAGATATTAAATTTCCTCATTCGCTCGGCTTGCTTTATTCGGCTTTTACATATTATACTGGTTTTAAGGTTAACTCCGGTGAATATAAAGTTATGGGTTTAGCTCCTTACGGTGAGCCTAAGTATGTTGATAAAATTTTGAATGAGTTAATCGATTTGAAGGATGACGGCTCATTTAAAATGAATATGAAGTATTTTAATTATTGTGCTGGACTAACAATGACGAATGATAAATTTCACAGGTTGTTTGGAGGACCCCCAAGAAAGCCCGAGACAAAATTAACGCAGAAAGAAATGGACATAGCACGTTCAGTTCAAGAAGTAACAGAGGAAGTAATGTTGAGAATGGCAAGACATGTTAAAAGGGAAACTGGAATGAAAAATTTGTGTCTTGCAGGAGGCGTTGCACTTAATTGCGTAGCTAATGGAAAAATTTGGAAAGAAAATATATTTGATAATATTTGGATACAACCTGCTGCAGGTGATGCTGGCGGAGCAGTTGGTGCTGCACTTTTTACTTGGTATCAATATTTGAATAATTCGAGAATTGCAGATTCTTCAACAGATTTTCAAAAAGGTTCTTTTTTGGGCCCGCATTACGATGATGCTTACATCGAAAAGTTTTTAACCGCTAACAAAATTCCATACTTAAAAGTTAGTGACGATAAAGAACTGGTAACTAAAACCGCAGAATTAATTGCTGAAGAAAAAGTAATTGGCTGGTTCCAAGGCAGAATGGAATTTGGACCAAGAGCATTAGGTGCAAGGTCAATTATTGGGGATGCACGTTCGCCTAAAATGCAATCTGTGATGAATTTAAAAATCAAATTTAGAGAAAGCTTTCGCCCGTTTGCTCCATCTGTTCTTGAAGAGAAAGTTTCTGAGTATTTTGAAATCGATTACCCGAGTCCCTATATGCTGCTTGTTGCAAATGTAAAAAAAGAACGACGGAAAGAAATGTCAAAAAAAGAAAAAGAACTGTGGGGAATTGATAAACTTAATGTTGTGCGTTCCGATATTCCAGCAGTAACGCATGTAGATTATTCAGCAAGAATACAAACAGTAAACAAAAACATTAATCCTCTTTACTATCAATTAATTTCAGAATTTGAGAAACTAAGCGGTTGTGCAGTAATTGTTAATACTTCCTTCAACGTGAGAGGTGAACCAATAGTTAATACTCCAGAAGAAGCATATAAATGTTTTATGAGAACTAATATGGATTATTTGATAATGGGGCATTATATTTTGAATAAACAAGAACAAGAACTATTAGATAAAGATATTGATTGGAAAAAAGAATTTGAGCTTGATTAACAACTAAGTGTTGATTCAGATATGTTAATGGAAGAAATAAAAAATATTAAAAGCGATAAAAAAGAATTAAGAAAATTCGGAATTACAATTGGGTTGGTGTTTACTCTAATTGGGTTATTCTTGTATTTTAATGATAAATCTGCTTTTTCATATTTTCTAATTGGCGGTGTGCTGTTTATAATAGCAGGTATTTTCTTTTCTGTTGTATTAAAACCACTTCAAGTGGTTTGGATGATTCTTGCTGTTATAATGGGATTTATTATGACAAGAGTAATTTTGTCAATTTTGTTTTATATTGTTCTTACACCTATTGGCTTTTTTATGAAAATAATCGGCAAAGATTTACTAAATGAAAAAATTAACAGAAACACACATAGTTATTGGAATAAAAGAGAGATAACTGAATACAAAAAAGAGTTTACGGAAAGACAATTTTAATAAGGGAAATAAAATGAGCAAACTTTCTATAGTATCTGAACTCTGGGCTTTTTTAAAAGTTCGCAAAAAGTGGTGGCTGTTACCAATTATCATTTTCCTAGTACTTTTGGGCGGGTTAATAATTTTAACACAGGGCTCAGCGCTTGCGCCTTTTATTTATGCGATATTTTAAAATGCCGCGGTTTAACTTATACTTCCTTATGCCTAAATTTTTTTATGAAAATTTGTGTTAAAGATATATTTGGATTTTTACCTGCTCAGCAATAATTACTGTCATTTACATTAATATCAAAATTTCGTACCGCTTTAGTGAAATCAAAAAGTTTCCATTTTTTGCCTTATATTCTTTATTCGTTATTAGGTCCCTCAGCAAACTTTTTGAAGGGATGTACTCACCCGCTTTTAACTTAATTGTATTCTCTTCGGGATTATTGTTAATTAATATAAAAGCACTTTTCCCTTTATAGTTTCTTGAATATCCAAGTATACTTTTATCGTTGTCAATAACATAAAATTTTATATCACCGAGTGAAAGACACTCATTTTCTTTTCTAATCGAAATTAGTTTTTGATACCAGTCAAAAAGTTTTTGGTCGAATTTTACTTTGTCGGCCGACCTAAATTTGCCATTTGGTAATAAAACTTCATCATCATAAGTTGAATCGTACCAAACCATTGGTTTGCGATCATCTGGGTCATCTGCTCCCCACATTCCGGCTTCATCACCATAATAAATATGAGGTGCACCCGGCATAGTAAATTGGATACCTGCAATCAGCTTTTGTTTTTTAATTGCGGTCTCATCAGGCTTCCCAACATTAATTTTAGGGTTTTGATTTAAATTACCAAGATGATCATACCAAATATCAGGATTCATTAGCATTGTGCCAAGTCTTTCTGTATCATGACTCCCCATTAAATTCATCATAACATAGAAGTTTTCAACTGGATACTGAGTCATTAGAGTTTTGATGCTGTCTACAAATTCTTGTGGGGAGATTTGTGTTTTTTGGTCGGACACAAATTTTTTTACAGCACGAGTAAATCGATAATTCATAACTGCATCAAACTCATCTCCTTGAAGCCAAGGTGCGGCGTTCATCATTTTATTATGCTGCCAATCCTCCCACCAGATTTCTCCTGTGATATATGCTTCGGGATTAATACCTTTTACCCATTTTCTAAATTCTTTCCAGAAATTATGATTGACCTGCTCAGCAACATCAAGCCGCCACCCATCAATTCCATCTGATGGATCGCCATCGCCATTTGGGTCCATCCATCTTTTTACTATTTCGTGAATTAATTCTCTTGGACCGTGAACGATTCCATTTTCATCTTCTCTAAATTCTGGTAAATCTTTAACGCCCATCCAACCATGATATTCAAATTCATTTTGTGGGGTTGAAGGGTTATCCCATTTTTCGATAACAAACCAATCTTTGTATTTAGATTTTTGTTGATTTTTTACAACATCTTTAAAAGCCCAAAATTGAGTGCCCACATGATTAAACACACCATCAATAATTATTTTTATTCCTCTCTTGTGACATTCTTGGATTAATTTCAGAAATAATTTATCAGCTGTTGTCCATTGCCATGTTGATGGGTCATCAGGATTTTCTTTTGACCAAATTTCCTCATCTTTTTTGGGATTTGGTCCAAAGTTATTATCTATATGTCTGTACATTGAAGCATCGTATTTGTGAAGCGAAGGTGATTCGAATAATGGATTAAAATAAATTGCAGTAATGCCAAGCTTTTGGAGGTAATCTAATCTGTTCATCACCCCTTGCAGGTCGCCGCCGTATCTTCTTAATCCAGCATTCCAATAAAAATCATGGCCATTATTTTTTTCCCACGGCTGCATTTGATACCAGTCAGATTTCCAAGGAGAAATATGCCATCCTTCTGGAATGAAGTAGGGCCAGCCGCCTTCCATATCTTTCGGCTTTGGGTCGTTTGTTGTATCGCCATTGCAAAATCTTTCAGGGAAAATTTGATACCAAATTGCTTTTTTAGCCCATGTAGGAACTTTTGAAATATTATTTGTTCCGTTTTGAGCATTGATAAAAATGAGAGGAACAAGTAGTAGGATTACTAATAAACGATAAGACTTCATTGATTGTCTCCCAAAATAAAAAATTCTCTGCGCCTTTGCGTCTCTGCGGTTAATGCCAAAAGGAAACCGCAGAGGCGCTGAGACGCAGAGCAAAGTTAAGATTAATTATTCTTCTTCTACCTTTACTTCTTCGTTAGAATGCTTTTTTAGTGGAGGTCGTTCGTACATGATTGTCATCTCCTTATATGTATGTTCAATATTTTCAGCAATTTGATCCCATGTAAATCTCCAAGTCCAATTACCACCTAATTTTGAAGGAAAGTTCATTCTCGCTTCATTGCCAAGATTTAGAATATCCTGCATAGGAATAACAACAATATTAGCAACAGAGGCGTAAGCAGTTTTAATTAATTCGAAGGTAATATCATCGCCGTAATAATTAAGGTATTTTTGAGCCCATTCGTAGATACCAGATTTTTTCTCTTTTTCAGATTCAAAAAAACCGCGTGTGGTTTCATTATCATGTGATCCAGTATGAACGACACAATTTTTAATATGGTTATGAGGCAGAAATTTTTTCTCGCCCTTTTCACCAAATGCAAATTGTAAAATTTTAATGCCGGGAAAACCAAATTTATCTCGTAATGCTTCGACTGAGTCGGTTATTACTCCAAGGTCTTCAGCAATAATTGGAACTTCACCTAAATCTTTTTTAAGTGAATTAAAAAGTTTTTCACCGGGAGCTTTTACCCATCTGCCATTCATTGCCGTTTCAGCGTCTCCGGGAATTTCCCAGTATGCGTCAAATCCTCTAAAGTGGTCAATTCTAATGAAATCAACCATTTCTAATAATTTTTTTACTCTATTTTTCCACCACTGGAAATCATCTTTTTCCATTACTTTCCACTTGTAAAGTGGATTGCCCCAAAGTTGTCCAGTTGCACTAAAATAATCCGGCGGTACACCAGCTACAAATTCAAGAGTTCCATCTTTTCGTACAGTGAATAAATCTTTATTAGCCCATAAATCTGCGCTATCGTAAGCAACAAAAATTGGCAGGTCACCAATAATTTTAATTCCTTTTTCATGTGCGTAATTACGGATATTTGTCCATTGTTTATCAAATATAAATTGAAGGAATTTCTGAAACTCAATTCCATCTTTCAGTTTACTTTCCCATTCTTTTGTGTTTTGGCGAAATGCAATAGATGGTTCCCACTGCGGCCAGGCAATTCCTCTATGATAATTTTTAGCCGCCATAAATAGAGAGTAATCATTTAGCCAGTAACTGTTTTTTTCGCAGAAAGATTCATAGTCTTTTTCAAAGTGACTTTTTAAGTCCTTAAAGTTCTCGAATGCCTTTTGAAGCAGCCTGTACTTAAAATTAATTACAGAACCGTAATCAATTTTGTGAGGATTGTAGTCGGGTATTTTTCCAATGTCAT
Source organism: Melioribacteraceae bacterium 4301-Me (assembly GCA_041538185.1). Taxonomy (NCBI): domain Bacteria; kingdom Pseudomonadati; phylum Ignavibacteriota; class Ignavibacteria; order Ignavibacteriales; family Melioribacteraceae; genus Pyranulibacter; species Pyranulibacter aquaticus. The sequence goes on from JBGORM010000006.1 coordinate 269,259, forward strand.
CTTCTTTTAACAATTGTTCTTTTATAAGGATTTCGGGGCTGATGAGAAGATGATTACCTGCAAAAGCAGAAAAACATTGATAGGGTGAATCGCCGTAGCCTGTTGGACCAAGTGGAAATGTTTGCCATAAAGTTTGACCTGCTCGGTTTAAGAAGTCAATAAATTGGTAAGCGTTTGGACCTAAATCTCCAATTCCAAATTTACTTGGTAAAGAAGTAGGATGGAGCAAAATGCCTGCTGAACGTTCAATATTCATAATGCCTCTTTAAATGAATTTTTAGAAAAATCGTTGTTAATATAATTAAGAATAACATCTTCAAAAAATACTATTTAATTAAGCGCTTACTTGAAAATTTGATATGTTTGTCAAAACTTTCGCAAAAAATATTAACTTGCTACACAGTTTTGAGAGCATTATTGTTAAAAGTTTGTGAGAGAAAAAATGAAGAATAAAATTCTAATCCTATTGTTTGTTCTTGCGGCAAACCTGTTTTCTCAAGAAATCCGAATTGATAAAATTGAACCGCCAAATTGGTGGGTTGGAATGAAAATGAGTAGTATTCAATTAATGATTTACGGAAAAAATCTCGCTAATTATAAGGCCACTTTTAACTCTCATTATATATCCGTTAGGAAAATATATAGGAATAAAAATACGGACTATTCATTTATTGATGTTTCAATATCGGATAAAGCAAAACCGGGTAGATATAAATTGTTGTTCCAAAAAGAGGGTAAGGATGTTATAGTTGAATTTCCATTATATAAAAGAGAAAATTCGAAAAATATTCATCAAGGCTTTAACCAAAACGATATTATTTATCTTATTGTGCCAGATAGATTTTCAGATGGTGATACTACCAATAATATTGTGAAAGGGTTAATTAATGATTTTAATCCATATAGCCCAAATGGAAGACATGGCGGAGATTTGCAGGGCATTATCAATCACATAAATTATTTTAATGAGCTGGGTGTAACTGCACTTTGGTTAACACCTGTATTGGAAAATAATACTTCGGTTAGTTACCACGGATATGCTGCAACTGACCTTTATAAAGTTGACCCGCGTTTAGGTACTAATGAGAAATATAAAGAACTGGTTAAAGATGCCCATAAAGCTGGATTGAAAATAATTTATGACCACGTAAGTAATCATGTTAGTATTAATCATCCGTGGGTTTCTAATCCGCCAACTAAGGATTGGTTTAACGGTTCGAAGAATAATCATCTAAATGTATGGCACGATAAAATGGTTCTTTGGGATATTCATGGGGTAGATTTAACAAAAGAACACTTAACTAAAGGATGGTTTGTTAATGAGATGGCAGATTTAAACCAATCAAATCCATTCGTTGCTAATTATCTTATTCAAAATACAATTTGGTGGATTGAATTTGCTGGTATAGATGGAATTAGAGAGGATACCTATCCTTATGTTGATAGTAAGTTCAGTTCTGAATGGGCAAAGAAAATTTTTGAGGAGTACCCAAAATTCAATATTGTTGGAGAAGTGTGGACAGGTGAACCGGCTTTTTTAGCTCCTTTCCAAAAAAATTCGTCTCTTAATATAAAATATAATACAAATTTGCCTGTTGTTACTGATTTTGCCTTGCAGAATGCTTACGAAAGTTTTTTGAAAGGAAATTCCAACTTGTATTCAATTTTTAGTGTATTGGCTAAAGATTATTTATACGAGAATCCGAACAATCTTTTAACGTTTGTGGATAATCATGATTTGGTGCGGGCAATGTTTAATACAGACGGCAATGCGGATAAAGTGAAAATTGTTTTTACACATCTTTTAACATCAAGAGGCATTCCGGAAATTTTTTACGGTACCGAAATTGGAATGACCGGTGGTAAAGAAGATGGATTAAAACGTTCGAATTTTCCCGGCGGGTTTCCTACTGATACTTTAAATGCATTTCTTGAAAAAGGAAGAAATCAAAAGCAAAGTAACTTGTTCAATTTCTTTCAAGAGTTAATTAAGCTGAGAAAAAAATATAAATCGTTGACAGAGGGAAAACTTTTGCATTTACCGCCTCACAACAATGTCTATGCCTACTCTAAAAAATATAAAAATGAAACTACTATAATTTTGCTGAACGGTGATAATGAAATTAAAAAAGTTGATATGAATCTTATTGAAAGTTTGTCCAAAAAAAATCCTGTACTTTATGATTTGATGAATGATTCTAATGTGGAAATTGTAGATGGAAAAATTTTACTTAAGCCGATGAGTGCTAATATTTTTCTTGTTGAATAAATTTAATGAGTTAAAAAACTTTAAGTAACTTTTTGTTACACAAATTAACACAAAAGAATAGCAGAGATTTAATCTGCAATGCTTTACAAAGAACAAAGCTTTTTATGACTCATTTACTCTAAATCATAATAGACGTTGATGGTTCACCTGGTCTTTATTTTAAAAGTATCATCTTTTTTGTAGAGATAAAATTTTCTGTACGAATTCTGTAAAAATAAACTCCGCTGCTAAGTTTGGAAGCGTCAAATTTTACTTTATAGGTGCCAGCTGATTTCTCTTCGTTTACAAGTGTGGCTACTTCTCTTCCTAACATATCATAAACATTCAACGTAACATAACTGCCAACTGGTAATTGATAACTTATTACTGTAGTTGGATTAAACGGATTCGGATAATTCTGTTCAAGTCTGAATTCACCTGGAATTTCATAACTGTTTTTTTCACTTACTTCGGTCGTAATCCCTGATGGCGCAGCTGGAATTTTTACTGAAGTATAAATTCTGTATTCTCCCGGCTGTAATGTAATTTGTGCTAAAGTATCCGTCACATTCAAGCTATCCCCTAAAAAATATTCATACCAAATTCCTCTTTTTTGAAAATATGGAGTTATATTGGCAGGTGTTACACCAAAATTTCCCAGTATGGTCACATCCATTGAAGAATCTGTTATTGAAATTCTTTTTAATGCACCTGCAGCGCTGATACTGAAATTGTTACTAGAAAAAGCCGGGTAGTTTTCTTTCAAGTTTATTAGTGCTTTAAAAACTTTGTAAAGATTTTTTCTATTGCTGTTGTTAAGGTAATTCAAGGGGGGGTCCCAAGGTATTGGTTTTCTTCCGAGTCTTCCATTGTAATCAATAGAATAATCATAACCTAATTCACCAAATTGCCAAATCATTTTTGGTCCAGAAACAGGAATAAAAAAAGTTGCGCAAAGTTTTATTCTGTTCAATGCAGTGTTCAGGTCTTTTATGTTGTAATTTCCACTTGAATTTCCATATTGTAGATTTTTGTACATTAATCTTTCTTCATCGTGACTTTCCATATAACCAACCAGATACGGTTTTGTCCAACCTCTTGATTTATAAGAAATTCTGCTGAAGTCCCACGTTCCAGGAGGTCCTGAAGGGTACCCCATTGCAGCCTGTTGATAATTTCCATTAAGATTTCCCCAGAGCATCATTCCGTAGTTTGATAATTCTATTTCTTCGCTGTCTTCTGCGAAGTGTTCTAAAATGACGTAGGCAGTCGAGTCGACTTGCCAAATTTTATCTGCAATTCTTTTAAGTATTGCAATACGTGAATTATCTTTGTAAGACCCGCAGCCATTAGAACTGTTGGTAGGGGTATTGGTGAAACCTTTAGTGAAGTCGAATCTAAATCCATCCATTTTATATTCGGTCAGCCAAAAAGAGGTTACTCTATCCACAAAATATTTAGTAGCGTTGCTTTCATGATTAAAATCGTAACCCCAGCTAAAACAAGTGTGCGGCGCTGTTTGATTAAACCAAGGATTATTTGCTGCAGGTCGGTTGTTCGTGCTGTCCCAATACATTCTTACCATTGGATTAGAACCGTAAGCATGATTTAGTACTATATCCATAATTACAGCAATTCCGTTTTGATGACAAGCATCGATAAATTCTTTTAGCTGATCTTTTGTGCCGTAATATTTATCTGGTGCAAAATACATTGATGGGTTGTAACCCCAGCTGTCATTGCCTTCAAATTCTGCTATTGGCATTAATTCAATTGCATTTATTCCAAGGTTCTTAAAATAACTTAATGTGTCTTTTAAAGTTTTGTACCAGTGAGTTGAAACAAAATCTCTTACGAGCAATTCATAAATAACAAGTTTTTCTTTTGGTGGTCTAACGTAATTTTGTGCTTTCCATTGATAAGGGGTTTGTCCAGTTTGAAGCACTGAGACAAGCTGCTCTGTTTTTCCATTGGGATAAGGTTTTAAGTTAGGGTAAACTGTAGAAGGTATTCCAGGATCGTTGGCAGCGTCGAGAACTTTTTCGGTATAAGGATCAGGGATTCGGAGATTGCCGTCAATTAAAAATTGATACCCGTATTCCTGTCCAGGTGTTAAATTGGAAATAGTAATCCACCAGATAACGCTATCGGGAGTTACTTCATAACGGTTCATGTAATAAGTTGTATCAACTTTCCAATCGTTAAAATCTCCTATTACAAATACATTTTTTTTGTAGGGTGCATAAAGTGCAAGAGTGACTTTTGTCGGGTCGCTGCTATAGTTTATTCCAATTTGATTTCCATCTGGTAGAGGTGCATTTGCTGGCGGAACATTTTTAAATATTGCAAATTTGGATGTATCTTTTACTCCGGCAGTATCTTCTGCAATAATGGTTATTACATTTTTCCACGCCGGATATTCGTTTGCAACAAAATCAAAATTAAGAGAGTTTGTTTGACTTTGTGACTTCAGAAAGTTATTAACAAAAAGATTAATCACTTTTGTTTTTGTACCGATTTCGGAAGTGCTGATTGAAATAGGGACTGTTCCGTTTTCGTCTACGAACACTGGGGAACGGGCTGGGTCGCCAAAGTTTGTGTTTACTTTTGGTGTGTTGATTACAACAGATATGCCGGGCTCATATAACGGTACGAAAATATCCTCAGTTTGTTTAGAGCCGTCAGAACTTCTCAAGACAAAACAAAGCTCGGTAATTTTTGTGCTGGAATCAGTGACTTTATAGTAATTTCTTGGATTACGAATTGTGATTAAATATGTATTAGTTCCAGTTCTTGTTAATTTTGGCTGGATGCTATTATCTCCCCAATTGCCAATTACCTTTTGCCAACGTATAGGCGCTCCGTTCCCTGTTTGCAAGGTTACACCGGTATGTGCATAAACATCGCCTTGATAGCCAGAAAGTGTTTGTTTGCCTGCGGGATTAGCTTTTGTTACATCAAAAGTAATAGTTATCGTGTCTGTTTGTGTTGGGTACTTTGGATTTGTGGTAAAAGTTGTCTGTGCGAAAACATTTATACAGAAGAATAAAAAAAGAATGAAAACTTTTAATTTCATGATTAACTCATTTTTCTTTTGTGTAATTATTTCTTATTAAAATTAGATATGAGTAAGAAGTTAATCAAGTGAATGTGCATTCTATCTATTTTCTTTAGCGCTAACTATGAAATTTTTTTTGTTATTATAACACTTTGCCTATAGTTTTTTCTTCTTTTAAAGAATACAAATTTTTATGTTGCTCTGAAAAATTACTGTAGATATGGGAGGCACCATGTTGACCATTCAGAAAAGAATGAGTAATACCTTTTTTGCGTTGCTAAGTTTACCTGCAACTGCAATGGGGTTTGCATTATCAATCCAAATTTCTGCACTGAGCTGGATACTTTCAACAAAATATCATTTGAACATCGATGATGTGGGATTAGTTTGGGCTTCGGGTCCAATTGCGGGAATTTTGGGACAGGTAATTATCGGTATCATTAGTGATAAAGTTTGGCTTTGGAACGGAAGACGAAGACCATTCATTTTTATTGGTGGATTTCTTGCAGCTTTGATGCTACTTGCTCTTCCGTATATCGATGTAATCTCGTCCTCACTTGGTTTTAACGGAATACTTGGAGTAGCAATTGCAGTAGCCTTAACTCTTGATTTGGCAATTAATGTTAGCTTCAATCCAACTAGGTCTATAATTGCAGATGTTACAAAACAGGGTGTTGAAAGAACTAAAGGTTATGCTTGGATGCAAACAATTTCTGGAACGTTCGGTGTTCTGGCGTATGTAATCGGTGCCGTTTGGAATAATTATGTATTGATTTTTACGGGAGTTGTGTTGGTAATTCTGCTTTCAATTGTTCCGCCGTTTTTTATTGAGGAACCGAAAGAACTCCAAAAAGAAAGCGGGAGTTTCGAAAAACTTCATTCGTCAAAAACATCGTTCGTTGAAATATTAAACAGCATTCAGCCATTGTGGGGATTTTTGATTTATGCTGTTTATGCGATTACAATGAGACTATTGCAGATTAAATTCAATAATTATTATGTAGAGATAATTTGTTTTGCTATTACAATAGTTTTTATTCTAAAAGTACTATTCAAAAAGACTGAAGGAGATTCAAAACACGAAGTCGGATTAATCGGCTTTAAAAAAGTCCTTGCGGCACATTCATTTACCTGGATTGGAATTCAGACAATGTTTGTTTACATGTTTGCTTATGTGCAGTACAAAGTTTTTAATTTTGCACATGGAAGCGAAATTTCAGCTGATGTACAAATTGAAATGGGTCGTGTTGTCTCAATAAGCTTTCTGATTTTGAACGCAGTTGGTGCTGTTTTGCCTGCGTTTGTTCTTGAACCAATTACAAGAAAAATTGGGAGGGTAAAAACTCACGCAATTTGTATTTCTACAATGGCACTTTCTTATGCCGCAATGCTTTTATTCGGATTTCAACCGATTGTGATTTATATAATAATGGGGTTCCTTGGAATTGGTTGGGCTGCAACAATTAGTCTGCCGTTTGCTATTATGTCACAGAAAGTTGATCAAACGAAGATGGGCTTGTACATGGGTTTATTTAATCTTGCGGTTGTACTTCCGCAGCTGGTTGCAAGTTTTGGAGTGGGGCAGGCGGTAAGTGCCGCAGCAGATAAAAGTTTAATTTTTGTGATAAGTACAGTTACACTTGCTATATCTGCCGTGCTGTGGTTCTTTGTTAGAGAAGAATAATCTTTTCTCCGTGGTTCTCAGAGTCTCCTCTGTGGAACTCCGTGTAATTTTTTTAAATCTTATTGTATTCAGGAAAATAAAATTATAAAAATCGATTTCAGAATAATGATTAACAATTTATGAATTGAGAAGTAAAAAAGGATTAAAAACAAAAATGAAATCTAGGATTAAAATAATAATTATAATCCCTCTGATTGTATTTTCAATTATTTCATATTCTTCAAATAACCCCGAGCTTATTAATGATATAATCCCTCCTGTAAAATTAATTGCTGGTCAACCGGATACCGTTGTAATCTCCGACCTGTTTTACGCTCCAGATTATGATATTGCAGTGGAAAGCAATCCAAACGTCCAAACAAATGCCATAAACAATAATTCAAAAATAATTTTTACTGCAGACCCAAATTTTGAGGGGATTACGACAGTAAATTTTAAATACAAAGGAGAAGAATATTCAATCCCTGTTTACTCAAAAAAATTAGAACAGGTTCACTTCACATTTAAGCCCTCAAAAAAATACAAATCAATAAACCTCTTTGGCAGCTTCAACGGATGGAACCGACAAAGCATACCAATGGAAGATAAAGAAGGAAATGGCATATATTCTGTTTCAGTAACTCTCGAACCCGGACGTTATGAATATAAGTTTTACTGCGACGGCGAAGAACTTCTCGATCCGAAAAATGAAAATGTGGTTCCAAACGGAATTGGAGGATATAATTCACTCTTAGTTGTTAAAAATCCTCATGAAGAAAAAGTATTCTTACACAAAAAAGGATTGGAAAAAGAAAGATCAAATCTGAAGTTTCATTTTTATTTGGAATCAAACCATAAAACTAAATTGAGCGATTCAAACATTATTGCTTTAATCGACAATAAGAAAATTGATAAACAAAATATATTGATTAACGAAAAAGAAATTGTTGTTTCTCTCCCAATTGATGAATTAAAAAAAGCAGAGGTGCTTAGAACAGTTGTTACAATTAACGGAATTAACAGCAACATGCAGGTAGTTCCGCTAAGCGATATTTTATTATTGAATAAAAATAACTTTGATTGGCATGATGGTATAATTTATTCGATAATGATTGACCGTTTTTATGATGGGAATAAAAACAACGATATCCCTGTTAAAAATGATTCTGTTTCTTGGAAAGCAAATTATATGGGAGGTGATTTTGAAGGAATCACTCAAAAAATAAATGAAGGTTATTTTGATTCATTAGGAGTGAATATACTTTGGCTTTCGCCCGTTGTTGATAATCCTGATAAGGCATATAAAGAATATCCGGCACCGCATCGGTGGTTTACCGGTTATCATGGCTATTGGCCAATCGCTGAAAATAAGGTAGAAGAAAAATTTGGAACGTTCGATGATTTAAAAAATCTAATCAAGACTGCTCATCAACATAAAATAAAAATTCTTCTCGATTTTGTTTCGCATCATGTTCATGAAGACAATCCATTGTTTAAAAAACACCGCAATTGGTTTGGCAAACTTGAATTGCCAGATGGTCGATTGAATCTACGTCTTTGGGATGAACAAAGATTAACGACATGGTTTGAACCGTACATGCCTTCTTTTGATTTTATTCATTCTGATTCGGCGGTAAATTATATGAGTGACAATGCAATTTGGTGGTTAAAGCAGACTGGCGCTGATGGATTCCGTCACGATGCAGTTAAACATGTACCCAATAAATTTTGGCGTGCTCTTACACGGAAAATTAAAAGGGAAATTGAAATTCCCGAAGACAAAAAAGTTTATCAAATAGGGGAAACGTTTGGGGATTATAATTTAGTAGGCTCTTACGTTAACAATGGTCAACTTGATGCACAATTTAATTTCGAATTGTTCAATACTGCACTTGCTGTTTTTTTAGACTCTACTCGCTCATTTAAAGAACTTGACCTCGAAATGAAAAAATCTTTTGATGTTTTCGGCCCATTGAGTTTAATGGGAAATATAATGGATAGTCATGATAAAGTTAGATTTATGGCTTACGCTGATGGTGATGTATCTTTAAATGGAGATAATGCGGTTGAGATTGGTTGGAATAATCCTCCTATAGTAAACAATCCGAACAGTTATAAAAGAGCCGAACTTTATTTTGCATATATGATGAGCATCCCAGGTATTCCAGTAATTTATTACGGAAGTGAATTTGGAATGACAGGCGCAGCGGACCCAGACAATAGAAGAATGATGCGGTTTGGTCAACAGCTTGATAATTATGAAAAAAATATGCTACGCATTGTAAGTGACGTTACAAAACTTCGCTCAAAGCATTCTGCTTTGCGTTACGGTGATTTTTACACTTTACATGCCGATGAAAATATTTATGCTTTCATCCGCTCTGATTTTAATGAGAGGATATTGGTTGTGTTGAATAAATCAAAAAGACATCAAACTGTAGAATTAAATCTGCCCGAAGTTTATAATTTACATAAAGCAGAAAATCTGTTGAGTAAATCTTCAACAGATATTAATGATGGAAAAATTAAAGTAAAGTTGGATGGTTATGGTTGGATATTTTTGAAACTGGAATGATTATTTTTTTGTGTATGCTAAGAGTCAACTTATTTGTCAAGGCGTAATAATTTTTATTAGCATGTTATTACAAAAACAAGAAGTGAAATGAGATAACTCAGTGTGCCTCTGTGGTTCTCCGTGTTCCCATCTGTAGAGTAATTACACGGAGTGCACGGAGTAGGCACAGAGTACCACAGAGGGAAAATCTAATCCTTATCCTCCACAAAATAAACCATAATTGCTGCTGCTATCATTGATGCGCCGCCTAAAATGAGCGCGTAAATTGCCTGGTCTGCAAAGAGTGTTCTTACAAAAAATCCAAGTATTGCAGCTGCTGTAATCTGCGGAATCACAATAAAGAAATTAAAAATTCCCATGTAAACGCCGAGTTTGTTTTTCGGGAGTGAGCCAGTTAGTATTGCATAGGGCATTGCGAGTATTGATGCCCATGCAAGTCCAATTCCCAATTCAGAAATCAAAAGTAAATTGGGATTCTTAATTATATAAAATGAAGCTAATCCTAAACCTCCACAAATCAAGCTGATTGAATGAACTGTTTTTCTGCTGGTTCTTTTGGCAAGCCAGACTAAAAAGAATGCCATAACCGCTGCGAACCCGTTATATACTGCCATCAGAACGCCAACCCAATCTGCACCTTTATTGTAAAGTGCCGAAGTTGTATCGCTTGTTCCGTAAATGTGTCGAGTTACAGCCGGTGTTGTGTAAATCCACATTGCAAACAAAGCAAACCAGGAAAAGAATTGTACATAAGCCAATTGTATCATCGTCTTCGGCATTTTAAAAAGATCATTTATAACAATAACAAATCCATTGTTTATCTTGCCTGATTTCGTTAAAAAACCGACGAGAAGTTGCAGCAAGCCAAATACAGCTATACCGCCGAAGAAAACAGCAAGACCGTAATCCATGTAAATAAAAAAATCGAATAAAATAAATAAAACAAGACCTATCAAAAACCACACAAGACCGCTTTTGTAAAATTTTGAATAAGGGAGAAATTCAATATTTCTAATCAGTGACGGGTCTTTTTCAATTTCAGATTTATTGAATTGTTCCATTTCTTCGGGTGAGTATTCTTTTGTACTGATAACCGTCCAAAGAACAGCAAGAAAAAAGACTATCCCGCCGATGTAAAATGAAAATTTAACTGAAGAGGGTATTTCTCCAGCTGGTGCGGTATTGCTAATTCCGAACCAGTTGGTCATAACGTAAGGTAAAGCCGAGGCAATTATTGCGCCGGTACCTATAAAAAAACTTTGCATTGAAAAACCGATTGTTCTTTGTTCAGGTGGAAGCATATCTCCCACAAAAGCTCGGAAAGGTTCCATTGAAATATTTATTGAGGCATCCATTATCCATAACATTCCAGCTGCAACCCAAAGTGCTGGTGAATTTGGCATAATCAGCAACGCAAGCGAAGCAAGAATTGCGCCTGATAAAAAATAAGGTCTTCTTCTACCTAACTTGTTCCATGTTTTATCGCTCATGTGACCTATGATTGGTTGAACAATTAATCCAGTTACAGGTGCAGCTATCCAAAGAATTGGAATTTGGTCTATACTTGCACCTAAAGTTTCGAATATGCGACTGACATTTGCGTTTTGCAGAGCAAAGCCGAATTGTATTCCTAAAAATCCAAAACTCATGTTCCAGATTTGCCAAAAGCTTAAACGGGGTTTTTCCATATAAGGCTTCCTTTTATTCTTTATCAAAATTTATCACTTTATAGTTTGAAGTAGATTAAATACTTCCAAGGAGTAAGCTGAAATTTCTCGCTCTCAGAAAATGTAATTTTCTTACCGTCTTCAAAAAGAATTGAAAAATCACCCTTAATTAGCGGGCTACTTAAATTTATAGTTTGATTTGTAGGCGAGAGATTAAAAATTGCTAAGACTTTGTTGTTATTTTTTTCACGTATAAAAGCTAAAACGTCATTATTGCCAGTTTCTAAAAATTTCATTTCACCGCCCGCCAAGCCGTTCCATAGAGCCTTATTATATTTTTTTAGATTATTTAAGTCAGTATAAATTTGTCTCATTGGGCTGGGTTTCCAATCAATTGTATCTTTGTCAAAGAAACGTAGTCTTTTATTTAATCCAGCTTCTTGACCGCTGTAAATTAGTGGCATTCCTTTTACAACTCCGCACAGCACTGCAAATGTTTCTGCAGCACCATCTAGTCTTTCGTAGACAGTTCCGTTCCACGAGTTCTCATCGTGGTTAGAAGTGAATACCATTCTATAATCATCATCGTTGTAATCTTTCTTTTCTTGATTATAGTAAGAAATTATGTCGGAAGCTTTTTTCGTTCCTTTTGCTACTTTGTTTATTAGATCTTTCAGTTGCCAGTTATATGTCATATCAAAAGCTTGATGAAGGTAATTTTCACTTGCTTCAGCCAGCATGAAAATATCACTTTTTATTTTTGATAATTCTTTCCTTGCTTCAATCCAAAATTCGGTAGGAACCATTGCAGCCACATCACAGCGGAAGCCGTCAATGTTACATTCTTTTATCCAATAACTCATTGCATCTATCATGTAAGTCCATAATTCCTTATTATCATAATTTAAATCTATTACATCGCTCCAGTCTGCTACAGGGGAAACAAAATTTCCATTACTGTCTCTTGTGTAAAAATCAGGATGCGTTTTTGTCCATACATTATCCCACGAGGTATGGTTAGCAACCCAGTCAATAATTACATGCATTCCAAGTGAATGGATTTTAGTTACCAAACTTTTAAGGTCGTCTAATGTACCAAATTCGGGATTAACTGCTTTATAATTTTTAATTGAATAATAACTGCCAAGAGTGCCTTTTCTATTAAGTTCGCCAATAGGATTTATTGGCATTAACCATAGAATATCCACTCCAAGTTGTTTAAGTTCTGGTAAATGTTTTTCAAATGCTTTGAAAGTTCCTTCAGGTGTATATTGACGAATATTAACTTCATAGATAACAGCATTTTTACTCCATTGGGGGTGAGTTACTTTCGATTGCTCTTGGAAGAGGGATACAGCTTTGCAGCTTGATAAGTGGAAAAGGAATATTGCGATAATTATTTGAAATGAAATCTGAATGATTCTTTTTTGCATAATATTATCCTGTGCTTCTTAAATGGAGTATTTAATTAGTGTAAAATAATAATTTCCGCCACAAAACTATAAAATGATATAGCTGAAAATTCCACTAATTTGCAACTTTATTCATGTATATGTTGAATTTTTAGTAATTGTTAAGAAAGTTAGTTTTTTGCATCTATATCAAGCCTTTTGAAAACATTCTCATTGATGAACTTTCTATTTGTGATGCTATACATTAAAAGTGAAATGAAAAATTATTATTTGATTCATCCTAAAATTTTCATTCTGTAGTACGATTTAACTTGACTTTAAAAAAAACGATTGCTAAGTTGAAGTTGCAATGTAAACGTTTACATTGCAATTTATTCCAATCCTTTATCAATAATTGCTGTACTTGTTGAAAACATTAACAAAAATAAAGGGTTTTTCATCTTTGGGAGATTAGATTGGTTTCTACAATTAAAGAAATAGCGAGGTTGGCAAACGTTTCAATTGCTACTGTTTCAAGAGCATTGAGTGGAAGCCCAAAAGTAAAAGAAGAAACACGACAGCTTATTCTAAAAATAGCAAAGGAACTCAATTATAACCCCAATTTGCTAGCGAGAAATTTTGTAAAAGGTAAATCAAATTTAATAGCACTTATACTTCCAGATATAACTGATGAGTTCTTTTCCGAAATAATACGAGGTGTAGATGACACGGCTTTTCTATCCGGGTATTATACAATGGTAATTAGCTCCCATAAAAATCGATCACTGGTTGAATCAATTCATACAATAATGGGAGCAGGCTTGGTTGGTGGAGCTATTTTATTAATTCCCTTTTTGTCAAAAGAAATAAAAGAAGCATTAAATCATGAAAGAATACCTTTCGTGATTATAAGCAGCGACAACAGTCAAAATTCCTACTCAATGGTTAGTATAGATAATTACGGCGCTGCCTACTCTATGACAGAATATTTAATTAAAAAAGGTTATACGAAAATTGCTCACATTAGCGGTCCAGCTGATAATAATGATGCAATCAGCAGAAAGCAAGGTTATATTGATGCATGTAAGGATAACCAAATTAAGCTTAAGAAAAATTGGTTGGTCGATGGAAATTTTACAATGGAAAGTGGTAATAGCGCATGCAAAGTTCTATTAGATCTTAAAGAGAAGCCTGAGGTTATTTTTGCTGCAAACGATATGATGGCTTTGGGCTGTTATGAAGTAATTCAGGAAAGAGGCTTAAAGATACCGAAAGATATTGGTGTTACTGGCTTCGATGATATCCTATTGTCAAAGTATTTAAACCCTCCCCTTACAACAGTAAAGGTGCATATTAATGAACTTGGTATTACTGCTGCTGAATTATTGCTGAATAAAATGGGAAGCCAAAGTTACGCCGCTAATCGTAAAGTTAAAGTCTCAGCTGAACTAATAGTAAGAAAATCTTGTTGATAAAATAAATTTGGGTGAACTGAACAATGTCGAAATTTTCTACAAAATATGGCTACTTCTCAGATGACGGTAGCGAGTATGTAATTACCAACTATAATACTCCTAAACCGTGGGTAAATGTAATTTCAAATGGTCAATATGGATTGGTTATTTCTCAAACTGGCGGTGGATTTAGTTGGAAAGAACATTCGGAGTTTAATAGACTTAATCGCTGGCATCAGGATTTAGTTCAAGATAACTGGGGAAAGTTTTTCTATGTGAAAGATAACCTGTCCGGAGAAATATGGAGCCCAACATGGATGCCGGTAAAAACACAGCTAAATTTTTTCGAATGTAGGCACGGCCTGGGATACACTGTCTTTAATTCAGTTTACAAGGATGTTGAGATAACCCTTACAATTCACGTCCCCTTAAAAGAAGATTTTGAGTTGTGGGATTTTAAGATTGCAAATATTCGAAGTGTCCCTATTAATTTATCTATCTATACTTATTTTGAATGGTGTCTCGGCTCTTCCGCCGACCATCACCGCGAATTCCACAAATCATTCATTGAGACTGAGTTTCACGATGAGTTTAATACAATGTTGGCTACTAAAAGACTTTGGGAAATTCCTATTGAAAATAGAGGACATTGGAATATAGAGTATCCGTATTACGGTTTTATTTCTTCGACAAAAAAAATTGCTGATTACGACGGAGAAAAGGAAACATTTATTGGAAGATTTAATTCAGTTAATAATCCAGCTGGATTATATGCTAAACAAATGGCAAAGAAAACCGGAAAATGGGGAGATGCAATTGCTTCATTGAAGTCTGATTTGCTTATCAATGCTAATGAAGTAGATTATGTTACTTTTATTTTGGGTATCCAAAGTGATAAGAGTAAAATCCCATCTATTGTTGAAAAATATTCTTCGCGAGATAATATTAATGCTTCCCTAAATGAAATAAAATCCTACTGGATTAATTTTCTTTCACCACTTGAAGTAGTTACACCTGATGACGCTCTGAATATTTTAGTTAATAAATGGCTAAGGTACCAGGCAATATCTGGTCGTTTGTGGGGAAGAACTGCTTATTATCAACAAAGTGGCGCTTACGGTTTTAGAGATCAACTACAAGATAGTTTAGTTTTTTTGCCTATCGATTCTTCTTTAACAGCATCACAGATTCGTTTACATGCACGGCATCAATTTGAAGATGGAACAGTTTTGCATTGGTGGCATCCAATTACTGAAACAGGCTTATCAACTAAGATGACAGATGACCTTCTATGGCTTCCATTTGTTGTTCTTCAATATATTGATGAAACTGCTGATTATAAATTCCTCTTCGAAAAAGAGCCATACTACGATAATAAACTTAAAGAAGATACTCTTCTTAATCACTGCATTGCTGCAATCGAAAAAGCTTTATCAAGATTTAGCGAGAGAGGCTTGCCGCTAATTGGAGCTGGCGATTGGAATGACGGCTTAAGTGCAGTTGGCTTGGAAATGAAAGGCGAATCAATTTGGCTCGCAGAATTTATTTATTTAATCTTAAATAGATTTTCAGAATTGCTGAACAAAATTGAGGAACATAATCTTTCAAAAAAATATTCTGATAAAGCTGAAAGCCTTCGTGAAACTTTTAATAAGCATGCATGGGATGGACAATGGTTTTTTAGAGCTACTAAGGATAACGGAGAAAAAATTGGAAGTAAGGAGTGTGATGAGGGTAAAATATACTTGAATGCACAAACTTGGAGCGTAATAAGTAATATAACAAGTGACGAACGTAAAGAAACAGCGATGGAAGCCGTTTCCAATTATTTAATGAAAGATAACGGAACGTTATTATTGTATCCTGCTTACACTAAGCCGGATAAATATATTGGTTATCTTTCTAGGTACGCACCTGGCCGCCGTGAAAATGGAGGGGTTTATACCCATGCCGCTACATGGGCTATTTGGGCTTATGCTTTATTGAAAGATAAAAAAAATGTTTGGGAATTGTTTAAAAAACTGTGCCCCATTTATAATGGAATGAATCCAGATAAATATTGTGCAGAACCATACGTTACACCAGGCAATATTGAAGGACCAGATTCACCTAATTACGGCATGGGAGGATGGACATGGTATACTGGCTCGGCTGCATGGTTTCAAAAAGTTATTGTCGATTGGATAATTGGCGTTAGAGCAACAGAGAAAGGGTTGATTATTGACCCATGTTTTCCAGCTGAATGGGACAGAGTAAAAATCAAGAGAACTTTTAGAGGCTCTGTCTATAATATCGAAATAATGAATAAATCAAACATTAAAAAAATTTTTGTTAATGGGAAAGAAATTGATGGTAACATTATTTCCTTTACAGAAGAAAATAAGGAGGTACAAGTTTTAGTCCAAATATAGATTAATATTATTTCTAAACAAAAACATGGAGGCACTCATGAAGAAACAATTTCTGTTGTCATTTCTGTTGCTGGCTATTTGGTCTTTTTTTACAGTAGCCAAAGCTCAACCAGCTCGCCAGGATGTAATCTGGGCGAAGGCAGTACCATCGGGAACAATAACACTTGATGGCAAACTTGACGAACCTGCGTGGTCAAAAGCACAGACGCTGTCGATAGTATAT
>JBGORM010000007.1 GCA_041538185.1 Melioribacteraceae bacterium 4301-Me
ATGATGATAAATAAAACGGGCGCGTAGCTCAGGGGTAGAGCATTTGCCTTTTAAGCAAAGGGTCGGTGGTTCGAGCCCACCCGCGCTCACGAAGATAAAGCAAGAATGAGTTACAGCGTATATATAATTAAGTCATTAAAGACGGGCCTACATTATATAGGTCACACCTCAGATATTGAAGACAGATTAAGGCGACACAATGAAGACCGCAGTAAGTATACAAAAGGGAAGGGGCCGTGGGAAGTAGTAATAAGTTATCGATGTCGTACGAAATCAGAAGCTTACCAATTAGAGGTAAAATTAAAATCATATAAGAATCACCAGAAAGCGATTAACTACTTGAAAAACTTATCTCAGGGGTAGAGCACTACGACTTTTAAGGAAAGTCGGAGGGGTCGGTGGCTCGAGCCCACCCGCGCTCACGAGAGTAGAATCCTGCATATCAAGCAGGATTTTTTTATACTAAATTTTATTAAAGAAAGCCTTTTTTAGAATCGATAATCCTCTAAGCGTGAAAAATTTAAGCCCAACCATAATGTGAAGTTCTTATGAATACATAAGGGGTAAAAGAGTTTTGAAAATTGAACTAATTATCTTTATTTATGTTTATTATTTGAAAGGATTATTCTCTAAAGTTGGCTGCGAATTTCCACTTTTTCATTTTTCTAATGTATAATTAGGGTTTATTCAAAAAGCATTCTTAATATGTGTTATAACAGGTTCATTATTGTCTAACATTAAAATTCCAATAAAATCAAATCTGCAAATTTGGTCTTTTATATTGTTCTCGTAGAGATAAGCTTCAGCGGTTTTTTTGATTTGTTTAATTTTATTTTTTGTTATCGATGTCTCCGGGTAGCCATATTCAATGCTTTTTCTTGTTTTTACTTCTACGAAAACCAACTCGTTGCTAATTTTTGCAATTATGTCAATCTCGCCATGTCCATAAAAATAGTTTCTATCAATAATGCTAAAGCCTTTTTCTGTAAGATATTTACATGCGATATCTTCGCCGATATCGCCAAATTTCTTTTTGTTTTTGCTCATGTGGTTATATATTATTTTTTACGAGATCATTTAACAAAGGGGGATTTTCTTTATAATCTTTTTCTATAATTTTTTTAAGAAATGTTTTCCTGTGAAATTCAGATGCACCATATTTTTTAACAGCTTCAATGTGTGTTTTAGTAGCATAACCTTTATTACTTGACCAATAATATTCTGGAAAGTACATTGAAGCTTTGTCCATTAACTTATCTCTTATAACTTTTGCAATAACTGATGCTGCAGCAATAGCAAATGATTTCGAATCGCCTTTAATTATGGTTTTTGTAGGAACGTCAGAATAAAATGTTTTATTTCCATCAATTAAAATTAAGTCTGGCCTTAGTTTTAATTTTTCTACGGCAATTTTCATCGATTTAAGTGAAGCCTGAAGTATGTTAATTCTGTCAATTTCTTTATGGTCAACTATTCCAATGCCGAAACTCAATGCAGAATCAATTATTTTATTAAACAAAAATTCTCTTTGTTTGGCAGATAATTTTTTAGAATCATTTACACCTTCTAAGATTGTATCTTTGCTGAAAATTACTGCAGCGGCCACAACTGGACCTGCAATAGGACCTCTGCCTGCTTCGTCTACCCCTGCAATAAGTTTTATTTTTTTTGTAATAAAAGAATTATCGAAAGCCTTTAAACTATCATGAAGCATTGTTAAATTTTTTCGCATTTAACCCTATTTCAAAAGTTATTTATTAATCCAAAATGAATTTTGCCTTGACTAAATGAATCCCCTTTGCCGAGAGCGAAACTTACATTTAGTATGCCAAGGCTAGTTTCAATATTTAAACCCAATCCATATCCGTATTTATAATCGGATACAAATAAAATATTTTTTTGTAAATCTTCATTCCTAAGATAATACCCTGTATCAAAAAACACGAAAATAAATGTGCGTTTTTCTAATAAATAGCGGTATTCAAAATTAGACCAAAAAATTCTGTTACCTTGAAATTGCTTTTCCTTATAACCACGAAGAGTATTTGTGCCTCCCAAAAAATAAAGATCGCTTATTTCAAAATCGTTGCCCTTTAACTCTCTTGCATGCAGACCCAATTTAATAACTTGATTAGTAAATAATTGATGAAAAAGCTCTAAGTCTGCTTCAATTCGCTGGTAATTAATTTTAGTTTTAGTATCTGTAGTTATGTAGCTTGCCGGCCCAGTAATTCTTTTTGTGTTGGATTTTAAGCTGCTTATAAAAATTAAGCCTCGAGTTGGTGAGTAAATATCGTTGCGTCTGTCAATTTTAAAACTTAAGCCTGTAGTTAGTGTAGAGGAATTAAAAACCGTAAAAACGTTAACTTTTCGCTCTGTAGGAATTGTAGTTTGATTTGAAATTAAAAAGGACGCTGAAATTTCATCTGTTGCTAAAAATTCTAATTGAGCGCTTAAACTTCGTTGGATGTATGTAGAATCCTGCTTGCGTTGAAAAAATCCTGCCTCCAAGTTAAATGGATAATTAAGAATCCATGGCTCTAAATAGTGAAATTCAAGTTCTTGTGTTGATGGATTTTCCTGCTGCCATCGTATGGAAGCGTTTCTTGCAGTGCCAAATAAATTTCTTAAACCAATATTTACAAATCCAGTAAAATAGCCCGACTCGTTATATGAACTTGAAGGCACGTAACCTATAACGCCGTCAAAGTTATTTGTTTGTTGCTCTTCTATTTTAATGTTAAGAATCCCCTCGTTATTTGTGTTAAGATAGTACGTTGGTTTTTCAACTGATTTAAAAAAATTTAGCTTATTTAACTTATCGGGTATGTCATCAATTAATTTTTGAGAATACAGTTCACCTTTTCTAATGCCTGTAGCTCGTATTATCACATCGCTTTTTGTTTTTGTATTTCCAGTGATATTTATGTAATCTATTTTTGCTCTTACATTTTTGTCTATTTCCAGTTGCAAATTTGCTTGATGTTCGTTAGAAAGTGTATCATCAAAAAACTCTACCGAGATTATTTTAATTACGGCGAAAGGATAACCGTTATTTTCAAAAGAGTCTAAAATGTTATTGAAAGCAACATTGATATTTTCTCTCGAAAAAATTTTGTTTTTTAATTCATCTAAGTAATCTTTAATAACTGATGTATCCTCGAAGTTGGAAGTAAAATTAATATTTTTAATAAAAGTTGGATTTCCCTCATCAATATTAATCAATAATTTGTATGAGAGTGAATCTTCTTTGACAAACTGAATATAGTTGAAGGAAAAGTTATAAAAGCCTTCGGCTGATAAATTGTTTGCAATATTCTTTTTAACAGTGTCGATAAGTTCCTTATTGAATTTTGCCCCAATTGAAGCACCGCACCAATTTATGTATTCAGTTTCAGGAAAATTTACTGAACCTTTTACTTCAATTGATTTGATGGTTTGAGGGAATACAGAGTTTGTAATCAGAAGAACAAAAATTAATTTACGAGATTGTATTAGGTGTATCATCAATAATTTTCATTTTTTTACCGACAGATTTAATTTGTATTAAATCAATGTAATTTTCATACTCATCTACAGTAGAATTACAAGTTTCAATTTTTACTGCATTTGCTGTGCCGAGTGAAGTAGCAATTTTAAGTAAGTCATCGAATACGAAAGAATGATATAGGCCAAAAACAACTCCAGCTGTAAAGGCATCACCACTTCCAGTTGAATCAACTAACTTGATTTTAGGTGGTGATAGTTTATAATGGAAGTCAAATTTAGCAGCAAATACATCGTTAGAGCCATCAGTAAGAAAAGCAAGTTTAATTCCCTTAGAATAAAGGAATTTTAGGAAGTCAATTTTTTTTTGTTCGTTGCTTAAATCAATATTTAATGAATTTTCCAGTTCTGTAATATTATTATGAATAACTGTAGGTGCGGAATCAATACATTTTTGTAAATGGGTGCCGTAGGTATCTAATACTGAAATTTTATCAAGTTGATTTGCAAGATTAATGCCGTATGAAAAGATATCATCTGTTTGAGTGCAAGGAGAACTTCCAGAAAAAACTACAATTGAACAGTTTCTTATCATTTTTTCAAGTTTATTTTTGAACTCATTTGATTCTGCTTCAGTTATTAAATTATTTGGAGAAATAAATGTAGAAACCCTTTTAATTTTTTCTTCTACAGCTAAAAATGCTTCTCTTGTTTCGTTTTTAGTTGGCACAAAACTAAAGCTAATTTTTTCGTTTGATAATACCTTGCGAAGCAATTTACCAGTGTCTCCACCTAAAAAAGTAAGAGCATGATTTGGGATATTTAAACAGTTCAATTGTCGACTTACATTTATACCTTTTCCGCCTGCAGTAAAGTAAATACTTTTAGCTCTCTGTGTGTTCCCAAGTGTAACTGATTTAAAAGTTAACCTTTTTTCTAATAATGGGTTTAATGTAACTGTAAGCACCATAGCGTCTACGAGATTTAAGAAAAACTGAAGGTTTTATGTTGAGAAAATTCTTTTTGCTAACGACTTAATTATTGTCTATAGCCGGGCCAGCGACTGTAATCTGGGTTGACCAAGTAATAATCTCCAAAACCTGTGTTATCTACAAAAACGAAGTATCTGTTTTGCTCGTAATATTCCCAAATTTCATAAGGTTTAGAATCCATTTCAAAAGCGTGGCGTTCTACATTGCTTGGCGGTCCAAAAGTTACATAAACCATTCCCATATCTGTACGCCACCCTTCACCAATACCTCTAAAGTTTTTATTTGCGTAGTCAATTCTTCTGTAATATTCGTTGAGAATTGGATTTTCATCTGAATTTTTATTTGGCTTTTTAGAGTTCCAGAATGCCATGAACTTATCTAATTTTTCTTGATAAGTTTTTGAATTTTTTATTTCATCAATTTCTTTTGAGGAAGCAATATAAATCATCTGTTCAATTGCTTTGTTTAGGTTTACAATTGTACTGGGCAACCCGAAAATCCTAGAGTTTATAGTTTTAGTAACTGAACTTATAGTTTTGTTTTCCAAATTTTGTAGTGAGACTTCCAATTCATATTTGCCAATTATGAAGTTTTGGTAATTAATTGTGTAGTAAATTGGATTTGTCCCCTCTTTTATTGTAAGTGTGTCTTTAGTTTCAAAAATTTTATTGTCATCATTATCTTTTATTAAATAATTAACAAAAACATTACGATTAGTCGAAGAGTATATTTCATAAGTTAACTGGAGGTTCTTAGTTTTATTAGTTATTATTCTTGCAGCGTTTGGAACGATGTTTTCGACATCACTATTATGTATTATGTCACTTATCAGCAGTATATCGCTAATTCCAAGTGTGTCATTAATTTTTCTGATTGTTATAGGGAAAGTTTTTTCACTTTTCTTTTCAGAGTTATTATCTTCTATGTAACATTTTAATACGTATTTGCCAGGTGTCAAATCAAAATTTTTGTAACTGATATTGTAGTTGTTTTGAGAGGTCGTTTGTCTGAAGTTTGCTGTTTTAACTTGCTCTTGCCACATCTTTTCAAATAGAATATTTGATTTGTCTGAATCGTAAAAAGTCAACGTAACGTTATAAGTACCAAAGAAAATGGAATCCCTTTTTATGAACTGAATACTGCGATAAGGCACTTGAAGAAAAACATCGAAACGAGTCTTGCCGGGTAACTGGCTTTTATTACAAGTGTAATCAATATAAAAAGATGCAACAAGTTGCGTGTTCTCATCAGGTCTTGAAAGCTCAACTTGTGATAATATCATACTGTTTATAACAAAAAACAAAATTATAATTATATATCTCATTTTTTAAACTCCTCAAAACTGCGGCTAAAAATTATTTAGCTTCAGTTTTGTTAAAAAATTTTGTTCATTGTTTCATAACTATTAACTTACCAAATAAATCATACTCATTGCAATCGTAAATTTCAACATAATAAAAGTTGCCTATTGATAAAGAATTTTCAGAACTTAATATTATTTCTCCATCTACTTCTGGTGCATCTCTTTGCGACCTGCCTACATAATTATTTTCAGTAAAATCATCTATCAATACTTTAATTTTTTCACCGATGAAATTTTGATTTTTCTTGAGGGATATATTCCTTTGGATTTCCATCAATGTGGCTTTTCTTTCTTCCTTTAATTCATTAGGGATTGGGTCACCTAAAATAAAGCTTGGAGTTTTTTCTTCTACCGAATAATTGAACACACCAAACCTGTCAAATTCAAATTCTCTAACAAAATCACTTAGTTCGTTGAAGTCTTTTTCTGTCTCTGCTGGATAACCTACAATAAAAGTTGTGCGTAGTGTTAAATTAGGTATTTTTTCTTTCAACTTGTAAAGCAATTCTTTAGTTCTTCTTTGGGTTATTCCGCGTCTCATTGACTTTAATACTGAATCTGATATATGTTGAAGCGGTATGTCAATATATTTGCATATCTTTTCGTTTGAGGCTATGGTATCTATTAAATCATCTGGGAAATGAGAAGGGTAGGCATAAAGCAGACGTATCCATTCTATCCCATTAATATCAGAAAGTCTATTGAGAAGCTCAGCTATGTTTCTTTTGCCATATAAATCTTTGCCATAGTCTGTTGTATCTTGACCAATAATAATCAATTCTTTTACCCCTTTGGCTGCTAGGGATTTTGCTTCACCGATGAGTTGTTCGATAGGGACAGATTTATGAAAGCCTCGCATTAACGGAATTGCGCAAAAAGAACAAGGGTTATCGCATCCTTCTGAAACCTTTAAATAAGCATAATGCTTTGGCGTAGTTAATTCTCGCTCGCCTAAAAGTTCTCTTTTTAAATTGCCTCCTAATTCTTCAACTATTTCTTTGTATTTTTCAGTGCCAAAGTATGCGTCAACTTCTGGAATTTCTTTTGCCAATTCATTTTTATATCTTTCCGATAGGCAGCCTGCCACTAAAATTTTTTTGATTTTTCCTCTTTTCTTAAGTTCAACTGCAGATAAGATAGTGTTTATTGATTCTTCTTTAGCAGCATCAATAAAACCGCAAGTGTTTATTATTATTGTGTCAGCTTTTTTAGGGTCATCTGCTATATTGAGTTTGTTTAGTTTTAATTGATTTATTAAACGTTCGGAATCGACAGTGTTTTTTGCACAACCTAACGTTAGTACCGAAATTTTGCTTGAGTCTTGCATTAAATATTTGTTGTTGGTTTTTTAATTAGTGCAAAGATAGATAATTGAGAAATTAAAAGTAATGTAGGATTTTGACTACTGCTAAAAAACTTTAGAGGGGCTAATAAAAATATTACTACTGGAGATAGATGAGGAAGCTAAATAAAGATTATTTGGGTAAATTTTGTCTATATTATGCTTAAACAGAGTTTGTTTAAATACTAAAACACAATAGGAAATATTTTTTCTTTTTCATATCTTCACATATATGAACGATAGTGTAAATAATACTGAACCAGGTGGGGACAGGTTAAAAGTAATTTCTTCTATCAAACCTGTTACTGCAGCTTTTCTTTCCTTATTAGCCGTTTTTTTTCTTTACCAATTTGGCGGTGGCCTGCTTACAATTGCTATCTTCGGTTTGAATTTCGAAAATGCAGATGTAAATGCAATGCGTTTGTTAACTATGGGTGGACAAATATTGTTGATTTTGCTTCCTGCTTTAATTTTTGCCAGACTCGTTTATGAAAATGTTACTCAAGCCTTGCGTGTTAAGGTGCCCCGTTTTAAAGAGATAGCTTTATTTGCTATGGGCTTAATTATCATCACTCCATTGCTGCAGGAGTTAATCTTTATTCAAAATTATCTTTTCTTAAAGTTGGCTCATGTAAACAGTTTTTTTGGCAATTTAAAAGAAATTCTTGATAAAGTAGATCAAATGGTTGAAAAAACTTATGGTAATTTGCTTTCTTCAAATTCTTTTTTTGAGTCGTCATTTGTGATATTTGTTGTAGCTGTTACCCCTGCAATTTGTGAAGAAACTTTTTTCAGGGGATTCGTACAAAAAAGCTTTGAACAAAAATTTAAGCCGTTCTGGTCAGCTGTTATTACAGCGTTATTCTTCGGATTATATCATTTTAATCCGTATGGATTAGTTTCCCTTGTAATTTTAGGCATTTACTTCGGCTTTGCGGCTTATACTTCTAATTCAATTTTTGTTTCTATGTTTCTTCACTTCTTAAATAATTCGATTGCATTAACAGCATATTTTATTTTTGGAGAGGAAGAAATAATAAATACAAAAGTAGAATTGACAGATAAAGTTGCACCCCATGCAATCAATCTTTTTGCGTTAATAGTTATTTTTTCTTTTTTTATTTATTACATAAAAAAGTATTATAAAAAAACCGAATTAGCGAGGTAATTATGATTTGCCCCAAATGCGAATACGAGTATGTGGACGGAATAGAGGTTTGTCCGGATTGTGGAACTGAATTAGTCCCCGTTGAAGAGTTTGAAGGGCATTTAGTACATCCGGAAGATTGGGTGGTTGTATACAGCACAGATAGAACTTATGAAGCTGAAATGTTAAAAGCCAACTTAGAAAGTGCAAATGTAGAAACACTTATTCTTTCGCAAAATGATAAAAATTTCCCCACCGTGGGGGATCTTTCTGTTATTAAATTGCTTGTTAAGAAAAATCAGGTTCAAACTGCATTGGAAATAATTAATGATATTAATGCCAATTCTGAAGATAATAGTCAAAAAAGTGAAGAATGAACCTGAGCAATACAACAATAAGAGTTATAGTTGCATTTGTTGGTATTCCAACAATGTTATTTGTTTGTTGGTATGGTAAGTTTCTTTTTTATTTACTAACCTTAGCAATAGGTCTAGTTGCTTATTATGAATTTTCTAAAATAATCAGGAAAAAGAACAGCAATGCCAATTTAATCATAGGCTGTCTGGCCATAATTTCGATTGTTACAGAAGCTTATAATTCTTTCGTTGATTTTAAAGTGCTTGTCCTGTGTATCATTATTTTGACTTTATCTTTTGAACTTTTTCGAAATAAAGGTTCTGCAGTTAATAATTTGGGCGGAACTTTTATTGGAGTTTTTTATATCGGATTGTTCGCTTCGACTTTGATTTTAATACGAGAATATTACAATCAATCCGAATTTTTATACAATCGCGGCGGCTACTTAATTATTTCTGTTTTAGCGACCATCTGGATTTGTGATTCGGCTGCATTTTTTTTGGGCTCCAGTTTCGGTAGACATAAACTGTTTCCACGAGTTAGCCCAAATAAAAGCTGGGAAGGAGCCATTGCAGGATTTATGTTTTCTTTAATTACAATGATAGTAATGAAAGAATTATTAGTAAATTTTATTAGCATTTTGGACGCTGTTGTTTTGGGGGTAATTATTGGGGTTTTTGGTCAATTAGGGGACTTAGTTGAAAGCCTCTTAAAACGCGATGTTGATGTAAAAGATTCATCTTCAATTCTACCAGGTCATGGCGGTATATTCGATAGATTTGACTCGCTCCTTTTTAGCTCACCATTTATTTATCTTTATATGTTTTTCTTCTTTCGCTGATTTTCGCTTAGCTATATAGTATTAACTTTGTTAAAATCTTTAAGAAGTTGATTCAATAGAAAAGAGTTCATTTATACTAGAAGGATAAAAATGATTTGAATAAAAAGACGGTTTGACTTCTTAATTTTGTTCATCTGCCATAAAATAGATATTTTTAAAATATAGACTGTCATTATATAGTTCTTAAGCTTACTTAGAAGTATCAAAAAGGAGAGAGATGATTAAGTTTTTAATTCCAAAAGAAGAAAAATATTTTGACCATTTCAATGATATGATTGATAACACTTTTGAAATGGCAACATTAATCAAGGAATTATTTAGCAACTCAAAACTAAATTTCGAGGTTCAACAGAGAATATTTTCGTTAGAAAGGCGTTGTGATGAGGTTTCTGATAAGATATTAAAAAGACTTAATAAAACATTTATTACTCCATTCGATAGAGAGGATATTGTTAATCTTTCCCATAGGATAGAAAGTACAAGTGACTCGTTAAAAGCTCTTGCATCGAGATTAGAAATCCTGAATCTCGAAAGGAAAATTGAAGGTGCCCAAAAGCTTACCGATATAATTTATCTTCAAGTAAAAAATTTGCACGAAGCTATTCACGAGCTTAAACATAGAAATAATACGACAAATTTATGCAAAGCTGTACAAGATTTGGAATCTGAAGCAGACACGGTTTATAAAGAATCAATGAAAAATCTTTTTGCCAATGAAACTGACCCCATTGTGCTAATAAAGAATAAAGAAATATTGGATATGCTTGAAAAAACTGTAGACAAGCTGCAATTAGTTGCAAATGCTATCCTTACAATTTATGTAAAAAATAGTTAAATACTCTTATTATGGCTTTTCCTATAATAATTATCCTGTTAGCAATGGTATTTGATTTTTACAACGGCATGAATGATGCTGCCAACTCTATAGCTACTGTCGTTTCAACAAGAGTATTAACCCCATTGCAGGCTGTTGCATGGGCTTCATTTTTTAATTTTGCAGCCGCATTTACTTTTGGAGAAAGTGTAGCAACTACAATAGGAAAAGGTATTGTAGATGTTAACATAATTGATAACGTTGTAATCTTATCGGCGTTAATTGGTGCAATTTTTACTGCTGCTTCGGCGACCCACATGGGTTTGCCCATTAGCGTTTCTCATGCGATAATTGGTGGCTTGGGGGGTGCAGCACTAATTAAAGCTGGCCCAAGTTCAATTATTGCTGATGGGTTTATTAAAGTATTTGCATTTATTTTTTTAGCTCCAATCTTAGGAATGTTCTTTGCTGTAGTTTTCTCTATTGTTACTTTATGGGCAGTTAAAAATTTTCAACCGCGCAAAGTTGATAAGTATTTTAGAAAATTACAATTAATTTCTGCGGCTATTTACAGCTTAAGTCATGGCTCTAACGATGCTCAAAAAACTATGGGCATTATTGCTGTGGTATTGTTTACTAATGGTTTTTTAGGAAACACTTTCTATGTCCCTGTATGGGTAGTATTTTTAAGCTATACTGTAATAGCTCTTGGAACATTTATTGGCGGCTGGCGCGTTATTAAAACCTTGGGAATGAGCTTGACTAAACTTACACCATTCGGCGGCTTTAGTGCAGAAACATCAGCTGGACTTACAATTTTACTCGCTTCTTATTTTGGAATACCAGTTAGTACTACCCATACTATTTCTGGGGCAATTGCCGGTGTTGGTTCAGTTAAAGGAATGAGTTATGTAAGATGGAGCGTTGCAAGGAATATAGTTTGGGCTTGGGTATTAACTATTCCATTATCAGCTTCGTTTGCAAGTATATCATTTTTATTTATTAATTACTTAATGTCTCTTTTTTAATTATTATCATCAATTTAATCTGGACTAAAATATGGAGGTAAAAAATGTTAAAAAGAAAACTTGGTAAAAATGGACCAGAGTTGACAGTTATAGGTTTTGGAGCATGGGCTATCGGAGGTCCGTGGAAATGGGGCTGGGGAAAGGTTGATGATAACGAATCAATTGAAGCTATTCGCACTGCTTTAGATAATGAAATTAACTGGATAGATACTGCTGCTGTGTATGGACTTGGACATTCGGAAGAAGTAGTAGCTGAGGCAATAAAAGATAGAAGGAAAGAGGTTTTTGTTGCAACAAAGTGTGGTATGGTGCCGGATGGTAAAGGCGGAGCTAATATTAACAACCATCCTAATAGTATTAGAAAAGAAATTGAAGATAGTCTTAGAAGATTGCAAACCGATTATGTGGATTTGTATCAGATACATTGGCCCGACCCAAATGTACCTGTTGAAGATTCATGGGGAGAAATGGTAAAAATTAAACAAGAAGGGAAAGCTCGTTTTATAGGTGTATGTAATTTTGATGTTAACCTGCTGGAAAGGTGTATGAAGATTGAACATGTACAATCTTTACAGCCACCGTTTAGTATGTTGAGAAGAGATGTAGCAAAAGAAATATTGCCATATTGCGAAAAAAATGGGATTGGAGTCGTTGCCTATAGCCCTATGCAAGCTGGCTTGTTAACAGGAAATTTTCATACAAAAAAACTAGCTGAAGACGATTGGAGAAAAAATAATCCATATTTTCAAGAGCCATATCTTTCTAAGGCGTTAGAACTCGTTGAGCGATTAAGACCTATTGCTGCAAAAGCTGATAAAACTGTTGGTAATTTAGCAGTTGCTTGGGTATTAAGTCATTCAGCGATTACATCTGCTATTGTAGGCGCTAGAAATAAAAATCAAGTGCTGGAAAATATTAAAGCTGCCGAGTACGTTCTAACTAAAGAAGACCTTAGCGAAATAGAAAAATTATTAAAAGAGTTTGAGCTTTGATTTTAAAGTGACCTAATATAGGCTGGGCTGTCTTAACAAAATAATAGTTGTAATTTTTATGAGTTCTCATTGATTGATGATTTGAAACTGCATATCAAAAAATAAAGTTGTGTAACTGTTGTAATATGAAAACGTAAGGGTTGAACATTCCGTAGTTATTGAACTAAACTTTTTGAATGAGCAAAGACTGATGGTATTCCTCCTGTATGCCAGAATAATACGTTGCTTGTTGGGGATATTTCTTTATCCCTTATAATGTTAATTAGTCCACCCATTGCCCTGCCTGTATAAATTGGGTCTAAAATTATTCCTTCATACTTGGCAGTTAATTTTATTGCTTCAATTTCAAGATTGTTAATTACGCCATAGCCTTTTCCCTCATAATCGTGATTAACAATAACATCATCAGAAGCAAATTTTATATGTAGATTAAGCAAGTTTGCAATTTCGTTAGCAAGATTTAAAATACGTGTTTCAAGTAACTCATTTTCTATCTTTTCTTTGTCAATTCCTATTCCAATAATTTTTGTATCTAAATTAAAAACTTTTTTCCCTACTATTAATCCTGCATGTGTACCTCCCGAGCTGGAAGGGAAAATAATATAGTCAAATTTATAATTAAACTTTTTTTGCTGCTGCTTTAATTCATTAATAGCATATACAAATGCTGCAGCTCCAATAGCATTTGAACCACCGTAGGGAACCACGTAAGGTTTATTACCTTCTCTTATCAACTTATCAACGATTTCAGGAATTTTTTCTCCTTTTCGAAATTTTCCTGACCAATGAATCTCTGCTCCCAGCAAATAATTCATCAAAAGATTCCCCTCATAAGTTTTTGGCTTGTTTCCACCTAAAACAAGATGGCATTTTAAGCCGCTCAAGGCGCAGGCGGCAGCTGTTTGGCGACAATGGTTTGATTGTTCAGCTCCACCAGTAATTACAGTATCACAATTTTTTGAAATTGCATCAGCAATTAAAAACTCGAGCTTTCTTGTTTTATTGCCACCTAACGCAAGTCCTGTTAAGTCATCTCTTTTAATAAAAATTTTTGGCCCACCTAAAAAATTGCTCAATCTTTTTAGTTCATGAATTGGTGTGGGAAAAAATCCTAAATTAATTCTGTGTAATTTTTTTATACGCATAGTTATTTATCGAAAGAAATATCTTGCACCAATTGATAAATCTAAGTTTAAAGCTGTTGACGGCAATAAAGTAAAAACTGGTGCAGCTTCAAGAAAAATATCTATGGGATACTCTTTATTAAACCACGACAATCCTGCTAAACCCCGTGCGCCCAAACTGTTTTTATCGTTGTTAACAAATCTAATTCTAACACCAAAACCATAATATAAAACAAACTTTTCTTCTGAAGGAAAAATATCAAACTTATGATATAAGTAATCACTGTGAATGGAGACCGAAGAATTTTTGCCTACAAAAGAATATGCTAAAGCAAGGTCAACTGCATTGATTTCATTTAACCAGTATTTTCCAATTAAGCCGGTTGGTTCACCAATTATTAAACCAATGCCCGTTCCTTTTTCTTGTCCAGTTATTTTAATCGAACATAGAATGAACAAGGATGAAAGAATAATAAAAACCTTTTTGCTCATAAATGTTTTGTGTGATTAAAAGAATTATTACCAATTAACAAAATTTATTTTAAACAAAAAAATAACTCAAAGAAAAAGTAAATAAAAAGTCTCTGATAAAATGTTAATAATTGTTAAATTTTGATTAGTCTTAAGTAAGTTTCTTTCTAAGCTTTAACATTAGGTGAGACATGGAAAATCAAACGAACATACAAGCTTTATTAAATGAATATTCATCGCAATTTGATTACACAAAGAAATATACATCAATTATTTTAGCTGCCGGTCACGGGAAAAGAATTAAATCACAGACATCTAAAATGTTGCATAAAATTTGGGGAAGAACAACAGTAGAAAGGGTGCTTTCAGCTTGTAAAAAGGGTTTGCCTGATTCAAATATTATTATAGTGGTTGGAATAAAAGCTGAAGATGTGATTAAAACATTAGGAAAAAATGAGTCTGTAATTTATGCTTACCAGGAAGAACAATTGGGAACTGGTCATGCTGTTCAAACTGCATTGGGGATTATAGATTCGACTAAATATAAAGGAACTATTTTTATTCTACCTGGCGATATGGGCTTAATTGAGTCTTCAACTATAGAAAATCTACGAAAAGAGTATGAAAACTCTAAAGCCGACATGATGGTTTTAACTGGAATTTTTCAAGGACCTGTTGAAGAAAATTATTATGGCAGAATAGTTCGAGCAAAGTCTGCTAAAAATAAAAAAGATAAAAGCTTGCAAAACGTACTGGAGATAATTGAGTATAAAGACATACTAAGCATGAAAGATAAGGAAAAACATGTTATTAGCTATAAAAATAGATTATACAGATATTCCAAAAAAGAATTATTGGAAATTCGAGAGTTCAATTCGGGCGTCTTTGTATTTGATTTTAAAAAGTTATCTAAACTTGTGTATAAACTCAATACGGCTAATGTTCAAAAGGAAATTTACTTGACGGATCTTATTTTGCTGTTTAATAAACAAGGTTATAGGGTTCAAGCTGTTTCTCCGAAGGACCAAACAGAAATATTAGGCTTTAACAATAAATCTGTTTTGAAAAAAATGAACGCTGTTGCGCGCAAAAGAGCTTATGAAAGAATCAAAGATCTAATTGTAATAGATGACCCTGATGATTTTTTTCTGGATGAAGAAATTTTAACACAAATTGAAATGATGGATTCTAACGGAATTCCGCTTGATATTCAAATTGGACAAGGTGTTTACGTGGCTAAAGGAGCTAAGTTAAATTATAACCTAACTTTAATGAAAAATGTTTATATCGATGGAAATATTTCTTTCGGTAAAAATGTTGTAATCAAAGATAATGTTCAATTAACTTGTTTTTCTGGACAAACCATGGAAATTGGTAATAATGTTGAAATATTTAGCGGTGATATTATTAAAGGGAATGTGAAAATTGGCGATGATGTTAAGATAGAATCTGGCGTTAGAATAACAGGGAGCGATGAATATCCAACATTAATAGGAAAAAACGTGATTATAAAAGGTGTTACTTATATTTTCGGCTCAGAAATAGAAGAGAATTTTTTTGTTGAACATTGTGTGCTTGTAAGAAAAGTTTTATCAAAACCGCCAAATTTTAACGGCAACATATTTACGGTGAGGTATTATTTACCCGAAGCAGAAGGTATTGAAGCAATAAAAAATAAACAAACACCTTAGAAAAAGTTTTTCTCCTAAGGTGTTTTTAGAAAAAAAATTATGCTTCTTTGGTAGCTGAAAGAGTATTAACATATTTAGTTAATGCTGCCTTCTTGCGAGCCGCATTGTTTTTATGTAGTCTGCCCTTAGAAACAGTTTTATCAAGAAAAGACACAGCTTCTTTTAATGCGATTTCAGCTTGCTGTTTATCTTTAGTAGAATAAACCTTTTTGATTAACGTTTTTGCTTTTGAAAGCGAAGCTTTGTTCCTTTTTCTCCTTATTTCACTCGCTCTTGCTCTTTTTAAAGCGGATTTGTGTTGAGCCATTTTTCCCTTTTGTTTGTTATTTTTGGGGTGTAAATATAACTATTATACTATCTATAAATCAAACTTTAAGCATAGACTAAAAGATTGGCTGTTAATGAATATCCTAATTTATAGCTTATATTGCTGAACAAATAAAAAAGGATGTAATGTGAACGGCATACTAAAAGTAAATGAAATATTTTTTTCGGTTCAAGGCGAAAGTTCGTTGGCTGGATTGCCCTGCGTTTTCGTGAGGCTCACTTACTGTAATTTAAGATGTTCTTACTGTGATACTGAGTATGCATTTTATGAAGGTGTTGATATGAGCATTGATTCCATCATAGAAAAAGTGAAAGAGTATAATTGCAAGTTAGTGGAAGTTACAGGCGGAGAGCCTTTATTTCAAAAAGAGTCATTGAAGCTTATGGAGAAACTATGCGATAATAGTTTTTTAGTGATGCTGGAAACTGGCGGTAGCCTGCCTATTAAAGATGTAGATAAAAGGGTCAAAATTGTAATGGACTTAAAAACGCCTTCAAGTAAGATGATGAAAAAAAACTTATATGAGAACATTAACTACCTTAAGCCCACTGATGAAATAAAATTTGTTATCGGCAACCGCGAAGATTATGAATGGTCAAAATCAATTATTGAAAAATATAACTTGAATGATAAATTAACTGTTCTCTTTTCTACTGTTTTTGGGGAACTACAACCCCTTACTTTAGTGAACTGGATTTTAGAAGATAAGTTAAATGTCCGATTTCAACTGCAGATGCATAAATATATTTGGGAACCTTCTACAAAGGGTGTATGATGAAAATTGCTAAAGAATTTAGATGGGAAATGGGTCATAGACTTCCTTATCACAATGGTAAGTGTAAAAACCTGCACGGTCACTCATATAAAATGATTCTTGAGTTTGAAGGACAGGTAAATCAAGACGGTATGGTAATTGACTACTTCGATGTAAAATCTTTAATTAATCCTATTGTTGATGAGCTTGATCATTCAGTTCTTGTTTATGAGAAAGATTACGAGCTAATTGAATCATTAAAAAAATTAAACTCCCGCTTTGTGATTGTAAATTATCACACAACTGCAGAAAATATTTGCAAGTATTTTTTGGAAAGAATTAAGAATATTGATCTGCCTCGAAATATTTTTTCGATACGAGTTAGAATTTATGAAACAGAAAATTCTTATGCGGAAGACTTTATCCAATTAAATAACTAAAAGTAAGAAAGAGCATGCTGAATTTTATTGTTTAATTGCTCTTATTTTTTTTAATTCATCTACAATTAAGGGCAGCACTTTCCCGGCTTCTCCTAAAATAGAATAATTTGCATAATATGAAAATTCAGTATGCTCAATGTTAATTTCAACCATATATGCGCCGCTTTGCTTTGCCGATAACGGGATAAACGCTGCTGGATAGACGACTGCCGAAGTGCCAACTACAAAACAAATATCACACGCTTGTGCTGCTTTCTCGCTTTGAGTATATTGATCTTCTGGCAGCATCTC
The DNA here is from genome assembly GCA_041538185.1 of Melioribacteraceae bacterium 4301-Me. Classification (NCBI taxonomy): domain Bacteria; kingdom Pseudomonadati; phylum Ignavibacteriota; class Ignavibacteria; order Ignavibacteriales; family Melioribacteraceae; genus Pyranulibacter; species Pyranulibacter aquaticus. The sequence goes on from JBGORM010000007.1 coordinate 17,462, forward strand.
ACCAAACCAAACTACATCAGGTCTAATTAAGCCGCCGCATTTTTTACATTTGGGCACTCCTTCGGTAATTTCAAGCTCGGGCGTGTTATAAAATGTACCGCAGTCAATGCAATAGTTTCGTTCTATGTTACCGTGTAATTCAAATATTTTTTTGCTGCCAGCTCTTCTATGTAAGTTATCTATGTTTTGAGTGATTACAACAACATCATCAAAGTAATCTTGAAAATCGGCAATAGCAAAATGACCGGCATTGGGTTTGGATTCGTGTATTATTTTTTTTCGATGTTGGTACCATTCCCACACCATATCCGGATTTTTCAAAAACGCATTGAAATTTGCAAGTTCTTCTGGTTTTAGTTTATTCCATATACCATCTTTACCTCTAAAGGTTGGGATACCGCTTTCGGCAGAAATTCCTGCCCCAGTAAAAAAAACTATCTTCTTTGCAATATTAAGTCTTTCTAAAAATTCTTTTTTGAATTCCATAGCGAAAAGCCAAAAAAATTGCCTTAGTTTTATATAACTATAAATTTTTCATAAGCATTTGCAGTTTATGCTTTTACTCATTTTTCCATTTATTTAGTAGCGACTTAGCTTCTTCTAATTTCTTTGGGTCTTCTTGATTTTTGATTGGTAGAGTTAATGCTTTGTTTAACATTGCCTTTGCTTCTTTGTATTTGTCCTCTCTGCCCAAAGAAACAGCATAGTCAACATAGAACATTATATATTCGGGATAAAGTTCTATTGCTTTTTTGTATTCTTTAAGAGCTACTTCATTATCAGCCCAGCCAAGACCAATAATTGAACGAGCAGGTTTCCATTTTTCACTTGCTTTTGCATGAGTTCTTGCTAACACATAATGGGCAATTGCTTGAACAAAGTTTCCGCCATTGCCAAGTTGAATAGCTTTTAAGCAATCATCTCTAACTGAATTTACGACTCCTGCAACTGAGAAAACCCCTTTAAAAAGAGCAATTCTGCCATTAGCTATTGCACGACGAACATAACTATTAGCTTTATCCGGACCAAGTTTTACGGCTTTTTCAGCATAATCCAGCGCTTTTTGATAGACGGCTAATTGAGCGTTTTCTTCTTCGCTTGTTTTGTTCGGCATTTTTTCGGCAATATCAACGTATGCTTTACTTATACGCCAGGTTACTTCCCAATTATCGGGATAAAGTTTTTCAGCTTTTTGAAAAACTGCAAGTGCTTTTTCATTTTCAAATTTGTCGGCAAATTGGTCGCCTTCGCTTAGTAATTCATCTAATGATTGTGCGCAAATGATGCTTGCTATAACTAATGAACTAATGATTAGCTGCAATAAAAATAATTTTGTTTTCATGTTTCCCTTCTGTTTTGTTGTTAAATTTATTATTAAAAAATCAATTAACTCTGATTATTTTTGGGAATAAACAATGAGGTTTCGGCAAGAGGAAGATATTTAGTCCAACTTACATCTTTATTTTTTTCTGCAGCTATAGCAAGTTTATATGCATTTGTCTTTGCACTTAGTTCATCAGCTTGGTAAAGTGTAATTGCTTCAAGTGTGCGAGGCTCTACAGGAGATGCAAATTCTAATTTGCCTTGATGGCTTAAAATTAAATGTAAAATTTGCTCTTTTAGCTCTTCAGGAAAATCATTTATCCGGTCAATCGCTTGTTGAACTTCTAATGCGGCTATCACAATGTGTCCTAATAATTTACCTTTATCAGTATAATCAAAAAAAGTTTGATATGTTAACTCTTCTATTTTGCCTAAATCGTGAAGCAAAGCACCACTGATTAACAAGTCTCTATTTAATTCTTTGTGAAAAGTGCACATAAGCTCGCATATTTTAGCAATCTCTATGGTATGTTCAAGTAATCCATGAATGTAAGCATGGTGCCATCCTTTACCAGCCGGTGCAGTTTGAAATTTTTCAAGAGTTTTTCCGCTGAAAACAGTAACTAACAACTTATTTAAGAAAGGATTTTTTACTGACTCAATAAAGCTATTTAGTTCATTAATCATTTCTTCCAATTTTCTATTGGACTTTGCCAAAAAGAATTCGAACGAAATACCATCGCTTTCAACAGCAGGTCTTATTTTTTCTATTTTTATTTGAGGGTTCCCGTTAAATTCTTCCATTTTACCAGCAATTTTAACAATCGAATTAGGCATAATTTGAGAATACGTTTCTTCAGCACGCTCCCAAAGTTTAGCTGAAATTGATCCCGTTTTATCTCTCAATTCCAAATTTAAATACGGATTACCACCCTTAGTAGTTTTTAGTTCAATTTTATCCACTACTAAAAAAAGAATAATTTCCTCGCCAGGCTTTATTTCATTCAAATTTTTTTGCTTGTTCATTCTATTTTATCAGCTGATTTATTTAGTTATAAATTATATGTATTTAATCACACTATCGTAGGGCAATGTTACTCTTATTGATCTATTCATCATTTCAATTGAAACGGAGAGGATTTGTTGGTTGTGGGAATTAAGAATCACTACTCCACTTACCCCTTGAAATGGGCCAGCTACTACTTTTACTTTGCTCCCTTTCTCAATTCTATTTACCACTACAATATCGTTAGTTTCACTTAGCATTTTTTTTATATTTTCAATTTCTGTCTGATGTATTATTGCTGGTTTGCCTTCAAACATTACACTTTTTACTATTGATGGCTGTTCTAACGAAATTAATCTTTCTTTTTCGGTTGAGTATATAAAAATATATCCTCTAAAAATTGGTTCGATTATTTTTTTCTTTCTATCGCTCCATTGTTTTATTTTCTTAATTGTGGGCAGATAGTGTTCAATTTTATGTTGTTCTAACTGCGCTGCAGCTTTAAATTCTTGACGCGGTTTTGTGTACAATACAAACCAATTTTTATTTTCGTGATTCATAAATTATTAAAAAGGCAATTATTAATAGCATCAACAAGTTGTTTTTCGTCTACTGGTTTGGTAATTATTTTTTGTACTCCCAGCCTTTCGTATTTACGTCTGGTTTCTTCAGTTAATGTATTAGCAGTTACGATAAAGGAGATATTGTAGTTTGCTTCCTTGTTATGAACTGCTTCAATTAGTTGTATGCCATTCATTAATTTCATATCGTGTTCGGTAATTATTATTGTTGGGATAATTTTTTGGAAAGCACTAATTGCTTCATAGCCGTTTTTTGCATAGGAAATTTCAAAGTTATTGAATTCTCTTTCGATAATATTTTTTAGTAATAATTTGTCTTTCTCATCGGCTTCAACGATAAGAATTACATTTTTTGCTTCGGGAAAAGTTAAATGAAACTCGCTGCCCTCATTTAATTGGGAGTAGAACCATACTTTACCACCATGTTTTTCCACAATTTCTTTTACAAGTGTTAAGCCCATACCACTTCCTTTTTCTCCAGTGGTACCAGCTAAAACAAATTTTTCATCTATTCTAAAAAGCTTGTTATAATTTTCTTCGGCAATTCCTACTCCTTCATCTTTAACAATAATTTCAATTACCCCTTCTTTAAAACGTTGTGAAGATATATAAATTCTTTTGCCCTCAGGAGTAAACTTAATAGCATTGCTAACAAGATTGAAAATTGCTTGTCCAAATAGTCTTTCATCTGCATTAATATTGAATTCTGGTGGGATGTCCTGCTTTATTTCTATATTTTTTCTTATTGAGTCGCCTGTAAGAGGAGTAATGGCATTGGCTACAGCCACTTTTACATTTAATCTGACGGGTTCAATTTTCACTCTTCCGGTTTTTAACCTAGACCAATCAAGTAAACAATTAATCAGTTGTAATTGACTTTTAGAAGCCTCGTAAATGTATTTTAAGTACTCCTCCTTTTCTTCTTCAGATAAATCTTTTTCATTTAGAAGAATTTCAGAGAACCCAAGCAGAGTAGTAAACGGAGCTTTTAAATCGTGGGATACGATTGAGATAAATTTATCTTTTGACGCATTTAATTCCTTTAAGGACTCGTAAGCTTTTTGCAGTTCATTCTCGTTGTTTTTATTGTTGTTGCAGATGTAAAGACTTTTTTGTTCTTGAATTTTCCCGGATTTATTTCTAACAACATGAATAAATTCCTTAAGCCATTTAATTTTTCCGTCCTTTGTTTGGATGCGGTATTCTAATTCAAAATTAGACTTGGAAAGATTATTGTTAATTTCTGCCAAAGATTTTTCTACTTTCTCTTGGTCTTCTGGAAAAACAATAGAGAAAAACCCTGATGGTAATTCTAATATTTCCTTTTCAGTGTAGCCTGTGCACGGCAGTATAGTATTAGTAAAATATTCTTTGTCGTTTTTTTTAATGGAATAAAATATTTCGGTAAATCCTTCTGTGAAGTAATTAAGCAGTGATATATAATTATTAGAGTTAGCCATTTGTTGGTTTTAATTGAAACTTATGTAATATAACAAAATAGCAGATTAGTTCATAAGATAGTATTAGCAAAAAATATTGTTTTATTTAATATTGTCAATCATCCTTGTTTTCGTCAGTAAATTTTGTTGGGATACCTAATTCATCCATTTTGCGATATAAAGAAGAAAGCCCAATATCCAAAGCCTTTGCAGCTTCTTCTTTGTTATAGTCATATTTTTTAATTGTTTTAATTATGTGTTCACGTTCAAAATTTTTAACAGCTTCTTTGAGTGAGTCTGGATAAGCCTGGTAAGCTGAATCACCCCTCAAGTAGTCAGGTAAATCGTCAATAGTGATAAAATCGTTTTTGCAGAAGATTATTGCTCTTTCAATTATATTTTCCAGTTCGCGCACCCCGCCTTTCCAATCGTAACCAATAAGAATTTTCATAGTTTCGTTATCTACGCCTAATATTTTTTTGCCCATTTCGTTGCAATACTTTTCAATAAAATGGTTCACTAATAATGGTATATCTTCTTTTCTTTCATTTAACGTGGGCAATTTAATTTCAACGACGTTTAATCTGTAAAATAAGTCTTCTCTAAATTGACCGTTTTTAATTTTTTCTTGTAAATCTTGATTAGTGGCAGCAATAATTCTTACATCAGTTGTAACAGGTTTAGTAGAACCGACTGGTATGAATTCTTTGTCTTCAATGGCGCGTAAGAGTTTAACTTGCAAATTTAATGGAAGGTCGCCAATTTCATCTAAGAATAAGGTTCCGCCGTCAGCGTATTTGAAAAGACCAACTTTATCTTCTGTAGCGCCTGTAAAAGCGCCTTTTTTGTGCCCGAATAATTCACTTTCAATTAAGTTCTCAGCTATCGCACCACAGTTAATCGGCAAGAAAATATTATCTTTTCTTTTGCTGTTATAGTGGATTGCTTTTGCGACAAGTTCTTTGCCTGTTCCGCTTTTGCCAAAAATTAGAACATTACTATTTGTCGGGGCTACTTGTTCTATTAGTCTAAAGATTTTTTTCATCGATTCACTTTTGCCGACTAGATTAGTAAACTTAGCTTCTAATGAAACTTTTTGTTTAAGAGCTTTATTTTCGAGAGCAAGTTTTTTATAGTTTACCAGTCGCTTGACGCGAATTATTAAATCGTCAAACTCAATTGGTTTAATTAAATAGTCGAAAGCCCCTTTTCTAAGTGAGTCAATTGCGGTGTTTACTGATGCATATGCTGTCATAATTATAAAGAAAATTCCGGGATGAGTTTCAGATATTTGTTCCAGCAGCTGCATGCCATCTATTTTAGGCATTTTTATATCAGTTATTACTATTTCGATATCATTATTACTGTTAATTATGTTAAGTGCCTCTTCGCCGTCGGAAGCTGTTAAAGTCTGAAAACCTTCTTCTTCCAATATCATTTTTAATGAATCGCGAATTGTTTTTTCATCGTCTACAATTAAGATTTTTGCTGACATTGTTACTCCTTCAACTTATCTGCAATTGGTATTATTACTGTAAAAGTACTTCCTTTGCCAGGTTCACTTTTAACTTTTATTTCACCATTAATTTTTTTAATTATGCCGTAGCTTACAGAAAGACCCAGACCTGTACCTTTGCCTGTTTCTTTTGTTGTAAAGAATGGGTCAAAGATTTTTTCTATAATATTTTTGTCCATACCGCAGCCGTCATCAGTAATTTCAATAAAAACATGATTGTCCTTGCTGTATGATTTTACGAATATATTTCCTTCGCCTTCAATAGCATCTAATGCATTTAGAAGTATATTTACAAAAACTTGAAGTAGCTGATCGGCAGGTACGGCAACTTTGGGTAAATTTTTTTCTAACTCACTTTCAAATTTTACCTTTTTAACGCGTTTATCATACTTTACAATTCCAAGTGCGGTCTTAATTATGTCTGTCAAATCAAAGAGTCCGATTTCATAAGTAGGTGGCCTAGAGAAATCAACAAGTTCTCTTACGATTTTGGAAATGCGGTCAATATTTTCTTTTATATTGGCCAATTGCTCACTAATAAATTCATCTTTACTTCTCCTTTGAAGAATTTGGACCAGTGAAGAGATTGATGCAAGTGGGTTACCAATTTCGTGGGCTACCCCGGCAGCTAATTGACCAATAACAGCCAATTTTTCGGACTGATTAACTTGTGCCTGTAGTTTTTTAAATTCTGTAAAGTCTTTAATAATTACATTTCTGCCTACGTATTCACCGTTGTTGCTTGGCAATTTTGTAACATTAAGTTTAACAGTAATAATATCCCCGTACTTTGTTTTTCGTTCGGTCTCAAATATTTTTATTTCTCCCTTTTCGTTTACAACATCTTGGATTAGTTTCAGTTCGTTTAGATATTTTTCACCAGGTGGCAAAAGCAGTGACGAGGGTTTTCCAATAACTTCTTGCTCAGTATAACCAAAAATTTTTTCTGCACCTTTGTTCCAAGCAATAAATTTTTCGTTATTATCTATTACCATAATTGCAGAATCTGATAAATGTAAAATGCTTTTAAGGTACTCTTGGTTATTGCTAAGTTTAGCTGCAAGTCTGTCTCTATCATTTTTTAAATCCTTTAATTGAGCTTCTTGGTGTAGCATCCCATACCTTGCAAAAGTCTGTTCAAAAAGTTCATCGACGTAGCCGTTAACTAATAAGGGGTCGAAATCATTTGAATGTTCACTTTCTATAAATGGTATGAATGAGTATCTGCCTGAAGTAAAAATTTGGCTGATTTCAAGCAAATTTAAATTCGAACTTGTAAAAAGATTGTAAGCTTCTATTAAATAATTGTCAGCAGCTGAATAATCAGATTTATCGATAATTTCCATGAATGTACGAAGACTGCTTTCAACAAATGTTGTAACTTGAGAGTCTGTAAGTTTGCCTTTTAGCAATTTAACAACCCTTGCAGTCCAATTCTCAGTTATTGAATCAAAATATTTTTTGAAGAAATCTAAAAGGAGTTTTTTCATTGGTTAATCAAGTAGACTTTTACTTGGCTTATTTTTTTAATAACTTATTATTTAAAATAAGTAATGCATGTTTCATTTGAAAGAAATCTGATTTAATTATAAGGTTAACATTAACTACAAGTGTAAATTGTGTATAATTAATAATTAGTGAGAAAATTAAAAGAGACATTATGAAAAAAACATTCATTTTTGCTTTAGTTTTATTTCAGTTAATTAATTCATTATTTGCATCTGAACAACTGATAGTTGAACCAAAATTAAAAACTGCAAAAGTGTTTATTAATGGGGCTCAGTTGTACTATACTGCTGAGCTGCAGCTTAAGAAGGGGGTAACAGAGGTTACATTAACTAATCTTGCCGAAGGAATGGATAACAACAGTGTTACAGTTACTGGTAATGGCAACGCTGTTATATTATCGGTGGTTCAGAAATATGATTATTTGCAATTACCTAAAAGAGATGCTGCGATTAAAATCCTGGAAGACTCACTGGAATCCTTAAATAATTTAATGAACACAAAAAAAGTAGAAAATGAAGTTTTATTAAGTGAACAAGATCTCATATTAGCTAATAAACAACTTGGCGGAAAAGAAGGTAAGGTTACTGTGAGTGACCTTCAAAACATGGCAGCTTTTTATAGAAAAAGATTAACCGAAATAAAAAATCAAATGTATAAGGTAGATTTAGAAATAAAAAAAATGCAGTTAGTAATTGACAGGATAAAAAAACAAATCGAAGAGCTGAAAAACAAGATTAATCAAAGAATAAATCAATTAGTGGTAACTATCTCTGCAAAATCTGATGTCAATTTCAACTTATATGTTTCTTACGTTATTTCCAATGCGGGTTGGAGTCCTTACTATGATATAAGAGTACCCAATATTTCTTCTAAGGCAAGGTTAAGTTATAAAGCTAATATTTGGCAGAAAAGCGGTTATGATTGGAATAATATTGAAATTATTTTGTCGACCAGAAATCCAAACCAAAGTAATCAAAAGCCGGAACTACAACCCTGGTTTATTGATTTTTATGAACCTGTACCTATTTTGAAAAAAGCCCCAAACACATTGATGGAAAGAGCAGTTACATCTGAAACTGAAGCTAAGATAAATGATAATTTACAAACAATGGCAGATTATACTGCTGTTGCTCAGAATCAGCTTGCTGTAGAGTTTTCCCCCTCATTAAATTTTTCTGTGCCATCTGATGGTAAGATGTATACATTAGAAGTTCAGAATAATGAGCTTCCTGCTGATTATGTTTACTATGCAGCGCCTAAATTAGATGATAATGCTTTTCTAATAGGGAGCCTTAAAGAATGGTCGAATTATAATTTGCTGCCCGGTAACGTAAACGTCTATTTCGAAAATTCTTTTGTGGGCAAAACTTACTTAAATCCGTTACTTGCAAAGGATTCGTTAATTATTTCGTTGGGAAGAGATCCCAATATTGTTTTGAGCAGAGCCGTATTGAAGGATTATACGGAAAGTAAATTTCTTAGTAACAGGGTGGAAAGAACATTTGCTTATGAAATTAAAGCAAAAAATAATAAAATGCTTCCCATAAAAATGTTAATTGAAGACCAAATACCAATCTCAAAAAAGGAAGATATTGAAGTTAAATTAATTAATGCCAGCGGCGCAAATTTTAACCCGGAGACAGGTTTACTTCAATGGTATGTTCAGCTGAAACCCGGAGAGACAATAACAAAACAATTAATTTATTCGATTACTTTTCCTAAAAATAAAATAATACAAAACCTCTAGGCAATTAGAGCAATAAATGTTTTTGACTATAAATTGCGGCCAGCTTGCTAATCCATCCGTTTATAGTTCTTTTTAGCAAGTGCTGAATGTAACTTAAAGACTATAAGTTTGTTTCAAATAATGTTACTCTAACAAAATAATATATATTTTTTCCTTAAAACAAAATTAATTATGAATTAACCTAAGCTTTTGAGCCTTTCTTTCAATTCCAAAAGAAATGAATTTTTTGAGTTGGTTGTTACTTCTTGATAATAAGCTGTCTAAAACACTTTTTACTCAGCTTACGAGGCGAATAAGTTATTGTATTTTTTTGAAAAAAATCACATGAATAATACTACAATCTCGCGCAATAAATTTTTATAATAAAAAATTATTATGGGCAGATACAACTAATTCAACTAACAAGACTTCTAATCAAAAAGAATTTTTTAGTAACTTAAAAAATCGATTTTATTAAAATTCTTTTTGTAAATGGACAATACAAATAAAATTATAGTAAAAGGTGCACGTCAACATAACTTAAAAAATATTTCTATAGAAATTCCAAGGAATAAACTTGTTGTGTTTACTGGAGTAAGTGGAAGTGGGAAATCATCTTTGGTGTTTGATACAATTTACGCTGAGGGACAGAGACGCTATGTTGAAAGTCTCTCATCGTATGCTCGTCAATTCTTAGAAAGAATAAATAAACCAGATGTAGATTATATAAACGGAATTTCTCCGGCAGTTGCAATTGAACAAAGAACAGGGGCTCGTAACCCCCGATCAACTGTAGGAACAACAACTGAAATTTATGATTTCTTAAGATTATTATTCGCGAGAATTGGTAAAACAATCTGCTTTAATTGTGGTAATGTTGTAAAAAAGGATTCAGTTACAACAGTTACAGAGTGGTTGGAAGAACAAATAGAAAACACGAAATTTTATCTTGGATTTCCACTTCATACTCATGAAGGAAGAACTATTAAAGATGAAATTGATTTATTGAAAAAAAAGGGATTTTTTCGCATTTACTCAAATGGTCGGCTAATAGATTTAACCGAAAACAAAATCCTTCCTAAGACAAAAGAGGGAATAATAGTAGTCATTGACAGATTTAAAATAAAAAAAGGTAAGATGCGCGAAATTCTTGCTGATTCGATAGAAACTACGTTTAAAGAAGGTGAAGGGATATTATCGATTATAAATGCTGAAGAAAAAACAGATTCAAATCAATCTGAGGAGATAAAAAATTTCACTAAGTTTTACGAATGCTGCGGCATCAGGTACGAAGAACCTGAGCCAAGATTTTTTTCTTTTAATAATCCTTTTGGTGCATGTCCAGTTTGTCAAGGCTTCGGCAAAACTATGGGTTACGACATGGACCTGGTTGTTCCTAATCCAAATTTAAGTATTATGGAAGGTGCTATTGCACCTTGGCGAACAGTAAAATACAGCAAATACTTACGTGACCTTATTAGAGCTTCAAAAGGAAAAATACCAATTGATGTTCCATTTAATAAGTTGACTGAAAAACAAGTGAATCTAATAAAAGAGGGATTTGATGGCTTTGCAGGTATAAATGGTTTCTTTGAACACCTCGAAACAAAAACTTATAAGATGCATATTAGAATACTTTTAAGTAAGTACCGCGGGTATACAACTTGTTCAGCGTGCAAAGGTTCAAGATTAAGGCGTGAAGCACTCCAAGTAAAAATTGCTGGTTTATCAATCTATGATATTGTGGTTATGTCAATCGAAAAGGCACTTGAATTTTTCAAAAATCTTAGTTTGACCAATTACGAACTCGAAATTGCAAAAAGAATATTAGATGAAATAATTAAACGCCTTACTTTTCTAAATGAAGTAGGATTAGGCTATTTAACTTTAGATAGATTGAGCAGCACCCTTTCCGGTGGTGAAACTCAAAGGATAAATCTTGCTACTTCTCTCGGCTCAGCTTTAATGGGTACTCTTTATGTGCTTGATGAACCAAGTATTGGACTACATCCGCGTGATAATTTGCGATTGATAAAAATTTTGAAAACACTTAGAGATATTGGCAATACAGTTCTTGTTGTTGAACATGATGCAGAAATGATGAGAGAAGCTGATTTAATCTTTGATATGGGTCCAGGTGCAGGTTCTAAAGGCGGCGAAGTTGTTGCTTGTGGGACTTATAGTGATTTAATGAACAATGAAAAATCTTTAACGGGCAAATATTTATCTGGCAAACTTAAAATCCCATTACCACAGAAAAGAAATACAAAAAAAACAGAAACAATAAAAATTTATGGTGCCAAAGAAAATAACCTGAAAAACATAGACGTTGAATTTCCTTTACGTAAATTTGTAGTAGTAACAGGAGTAAGTGGGTCCGGTAAAAGCACACTAATTCACGATGTTCTCTATGGTGCAATAGTTAAAACATTCGGTGGTAACCCGCCTAAACTTGGCAAATATGATTCAATAGAGGGGACTAAATATATCGATGATGTAGAAATTGTTGACCAGACACCAATAGGCAAATCCCCCCGTTCAAATCCAATTAGTTATGTTAAAGGTTATGAATATATAAGAGAACTTTTTGCTTCTACCCCTCAAGCCAGGTCCCGCGGGTATAAACCCGGTTTCTTTTCATTTAATGTGCCGGGAGGAAGATGCGAAACATGCCAAGGTGAAGGATATGTGAAAATTGAAATGCAGTTTTTAGCCGACCTTTATCTTGAATGCGAAGACTGCAAAGGAACAAGATTCAAAAAAGAAGTACGGGATATTACTTACCACGGCAAAAATATAGTTGACGTTTTAGATATGACAGTTGAAGAAGCTCTAAATTTCTTTTCCGGCAGAGATAAAAAAATTGAAAGTGCATTACAAGTGCTGTCCGATGTTGGTTTGGGTTATATAAAATTGGGACAACCATCAAACACACTTTCTGGAGGTGAGGCTCAAAGAATAAAACTGGCATTGCATTTAAGCTCGCAAAATAAATATAAACATACTCTTTTTATTTTTGATGAACCAACAACTGGTCTGCATTTCGATGACATTAAAAAATTGTTAAATTGTTTTAACATGTTAATTGAAAACGGAAATTCAGTTATAATTATTGAACATAACTTAGATGTAATTAAATGCGCAGATTGGATTATTGATTTGGGACCTGAAGCAGGAGAAAAGGGTGGTGAAATTGTTGCAACTGGTACCCCTGAAGAGATCGCTGAGAATGAAAAATCTTACACAGGAAGATTTCTATTAAAATATCTTTCATGAAAATTTCAATTGAGTTGAAAAGCTGGAGAAACAATGGCAATAAAATATTGGCTTGTAAAATCGGAACCCGACGTTTTTTCAATTGATGACCTTGCAAAGGCAAGGAACCAAACAACGTACTGGGACGGTGTTAGAAATTACCAAGCAAGAAATTTTATTCGCGACGAAATGAAAGTAGGTGATAAAGTAATTTTTTATCACAGTAATTGTGAACCGCCTGCAGCAGTTGGAATTTGTGAAGTTGTTAAAGAAGCTTACCCTGATTTTACTGCTTTTGATCCGGACAACAAGCACTACGACCCCAAAAGCAATAAAAATAATCCAACATGGTTTATGGTTGATATTAAATTAGTTCAGAAATTTAAACGACCTGTAACTCTACCTGAAATAAAACAAAATCCAAAATTGCAAAAGATGAAACTTGTACAGCGAGGGAATCGCCTCTCGGTAATGCCAATCACTAAGACAGAGTTCGAAGAAATCTTGAAAATGGCTGATTTGTAATTTTTATAAATAAAGTAATCAATAAGATTAGTTAAAGACAGTTGCTTCTCTTAGTAGGTTGTAAACTCCCTTATTTCTAAAACATTTTTTTGAATCGTTTATAAATAAGAAAAAAGTTGTTTAGAAAGACTGAGCAGATAATTTATAATAGATGTAAAATAAAATTGATTTGATTAACTATATAAAGTAAATTAAGCAATAATTAATCTGGATAAAACTTAAATGACAAAAGAAGCTATTAACCAAATAAAAGAGATAATCACTTCACCAATATTTACAATTAACCAAACCCCGATTAGTATTTTATCTATTTTCGTATTCTTTTTAATCATTTTTGGGTTTATTCTCTTTGCTAAGTTTCTGAAAAACAAAATCCTGAAAAACATATTAAACAAATTTAATATTGATCATGGATTACAATTTACACTTTTGCGGTTAACACAATATACTATTGTATTTATTGGACTGGTTGTTGCACTTCAATTTGTGGGTATTAATTTAAGCGGATTAGCGGTAATACTTGGTTTTCTTTCCGTTGGAATCGGGTTTGGATTACAAAATATTACATCAAATTTTGTTGCAGGATTAATTCTTCTTTTTGAACGTCCGATAAAAGTGGGTGACCGAGTGACAGTCGGTAATACCGAAGGTGATGTAATAAACATAAATATTCGTTCAACAACAATTCAAACGTTAAATAACATTTCCATAATTGTTCCAAATGAACAATTTATTTCACAGCCAGTAATAAACTGGTCGTACGGTGATACAAAAATTAGAGTCGATATAGAAGTCGGCGTATCGTATAATTCCGACTTAGACAAAGTCATAAAAGCATTAAAGGAAGTTGCTGCGGAAAATCCGGAAGTTTTAAAAACTCCACCACCTGATGTACTTCTAAGCGAGTTTGCAGATTCCTCATGGAATATGAAATTACGAATTTGGATTAACGACCCAAAACGTCATTATATTGTACGTTCGGATATTAATTGTGCTATAGTCAGAAAGTTCAAAGAATATGGGATTGAAATACCTTTTCCACAGAGAGATTTACATTTACGGACTACCGTCGCTGTTCCAACAAAAAATTTATAGTATAATAGGACTGCTTCCGTTTTAATTATATCTCTTGCTTAAGCTTATCCTGGCAAACTTTTTAGTTATAAAGCCATAAAAAAATATTGATAATTATAAAACGAAAAAATTATTTAAGAAGCCTATCCAGTTCGTTCTTAAATATTTTATAAGTTTGTTTGCCTTCGAGCAGTGAAACCTTCTTGCCTGATTTATCAAAAATAAATGTTGATGGTAATGCTCCATTCCAATTTTTGTCAAGCATGTTTATTAAATCTTCATCCTTATCAAATCCGTTAACAAAGGAAGTAAAATTTGCTTTTTGTTTTTTCAAAAAAGGAATAACCTTTGAGTTAACCTCATCCGGGTAATCAATGCTAATTCCGTAAAAGTCAATTGGTTTGTTTTTGTAGTCGTTAACAAGTTTAATTATATCGGGAAATTCTTCTCGGCATGGAACACACCACGTTGCCCATAAATTTAAAAACAATAGTTTTTGGTTTCTGTTTTTTAATATGTCCTCAAGTTTCTTTTTGTCAATTTTTTCAACTTTGAGCTCTCTTACTTGTGCTTCGTCTGTAGTTAAAATTAAAATGGAGAATAGAAATAATAATGCAGTCAATAAATTCCCTCTGGGTTTCATTATTGTTCAACCCTTTTTATTGTGCAACCAAAGGCTTTTGTTTCTTTAACACTTACATTTTTGTTTGATAGAATTTCATCTAGTGCTTTTCTTAGGTCTTGATGCTGAATGTTATCTCCGCGCCTTGAATCATCTATTCTTCCGTGATACATTATGTTGAAATCCTTATTCAAAACAAACACTTCAGGTGTAACAGAGGCATTGAACATATCCGCTATTTTATTACCTGTGTCTTTCAAAATGGTAAAATTGAGATTATGTTTTTTTGCATGTTCAGCTATTTCTTCAATACTTTCTTGTTTGTTGGAATTAATACCAATAAATGCTACATTCTTATCTTTGTAATCTTGGTAAAGTTTTTCCATTCTTTCGTTGTAAGCATTTGAAACAGGGCATTGTGTAGCAATAAAAATTATTACTATTGCTTTTGAGTTTTTGTAATCGGTTAGTGAATGTTCTTTCCCATTGTAATCTTTTAAAGTAAAATTAGTTACTTTAATTGGCTCATCTGCTTTTGTATTAATTAAGGAAAAAATAAGGAAAAGTAAACTTATGAATGTATTTCTTTTCATAATTATGCTCCTATTTTAGTGTAATATAATTTTTTGACTTTATAATAAGAGTAGCTTGGTTAACTTTCAAGACTATTAGTGTTACAGAATTTTGCACTGCAAGAATTTTATCTGTAAATAATGTCTAATAGTGCCAAGTTCAAAATCATTCAAAAAATTGTTTATAATACTCTCCACGTAATTTTATTGCCTTCTTTAATTCCATGTCTATCGCAATAACCAGCATTTACTTCGATTACGTATTTAGCCGGCTTTTCAGAGGAATAAGACTGCTCTGAATAGGGTATAGTATTTTTTTGAATTTTTATAATCTCTTTATTAGCATTTATAAAAATCATGTCGAGCGGGATGATTGTGTTTTTCATCCAAAATGATTGATATGTTTCTTGAGGAAAAATAAACAGCATTCCTCTATTTTCTTCCATTTTGTCTCTATACATTAGACCCAATTCTCTTTTTTCATCTGTATCAGCAATTTCTATATCAATTTTAGAAATAAGAGTACCTTTCGCATCTAAAAAAGACAACTCACCATCTTTATGAAAAGAGTAGGCAGTGTAGTTGTTTACAGCGTTTTCTAGTTCCTTATTCTTTGGAGAAGAAGATTCATTTAATACGAATTGTGATAAAACATAGTAAGCGACAAAAGCTAACAATACAAGTCCAGCAGCTATCTTAGCAAAGAGGTTTTTCTTTTTATTGGGTTTCTTTGAAGATTGAGTTTTATTTTTCGACATAGCTTTAAAAAGTTTTAATGAAGAAAATCATTTTTTATTGCAAAATTAATTTAGCAAAAATCGATTAAAATATGGTTAGCAAAATTATTAAAAGAGAAACAATAAACTTGACAGCGTTTCAGAAAAAAATGGTGATAAGCGGCTGGGGAGAAGAAGTTCTTAATAAAACTACCGTTGAAAAAATTTTGTATATGTCAGATGGACTAAGAATTTCTGGCTACTTGGCTTATCCTAATTATAATAAAACTAAATATCCGTGCATCATTTGGTGCAGAGGTGGTATGGGGAATAATGGTGCTATCGATGAATTTAATGCTCGAGGAATGTTTGGCACAATTGCAAGCTGGGGTTACGTTGTACTTGCTTCACAATATAGAGGTTCTGCCGGCAGCGAAGGTATAGATGAATTCGGCGGAAGTGACGTGAACGACGTCTTAAATTTAATACCCTTAGCTGATGAGTTGAATTTTGCTGATAATAGAAGTTGGGGTATTGAAGGATGGAGTAGAGGAGGAATGATGACGTATTTAACACTTACTAGGACTAATATTTTTAAAGCTGGGGTTATAATCGGTGGAATTTCGAATTTACATTGTGATTCAAACGATATTGCTCTCAACGAATATATAGTTAAAATTACTAATGGGGCAATAAATTCACAAAATTTTGAAGAAGAATGTAAACGCAGGTCTATAATAAATTTCCCTGAAAAGCTACCTGATACTACTCCTTTGCTTTTACTTCATGGCACTGCAGATGAAAGGGTAAATGTTAGCAACTCAATCGAGTTAGCTGAAAAACTAAAACAATTAGGAAAGCCGCATAATTTAATTCTGCTAAAAAATGGAGACCACTTTTTGAAATCTTATAGAAAAAAAGTCAACGAGTTAAGAAAGCAATGGTTTGATAAATACCTTAAAGCAATGTAAAAAGTAACTCTGATTGTGTCTGCAAAAAATGTTTATTCTAAGCTTAGGTTGAACTTCTTTTTTGTGGTTTCAAATTCAATTTGAATTTCTCGGCTTGCTGTCAAATCATTTTGAATAATTAGAACGTTTTTACCCGGATAAATTGTTCGGCGTTCTGTCATGTTAAGATTGCCAAAAGAAATCTTTACAGTTTCCTTTTCTTTTGAAAAAAGCAAGATTTCTGAATGGTCATTATTATTTTTTAATAGCATTGGCTTTGGTAATAAGTCGTCTAAATAGGCAAACTGACTAAGTTGGTTAAGCTTAATTTCAATTACGTTTGATGTTTCATTACTTTCCTGCCAGAATCTATTTAATGATTTCAGTGCAAAGTAGTAGTTAATTTTTTGGGGATTTTTTATCTCGAATGTTACTGTGTTCTTGTTGGCATCAATAATATCTAGTAGAAATTGAGACTTTGCACCTGCTGAAGGTTTGGGCAAATTGTAAAGGGCAATATAAACGGCGCTATCATACTTTGAAGATGATTTTTGAATTTGCCACGAAAGCTTAACAGTATATGGATTATCTTGTGAAAGTGTAAATGATAAATTCTGTGGAGGTATCGGATAAAATTTATTTAACCAGCTCATTTCTGAAGGAATAGCCTTATAAGAAAAGCTTTTAAAATTATACTCTTTTATGTTAGAATATCTAAAAAAACTAACACCGTTACTGTGAATGTCTCTGCAATATTCAATTAATTTATCTATCTGTTCTTTTACATTATTTTTATATGCAGCAATTCCAATAATAATGTTTCTGTTAAAGCTGCTGCTTACCCAACTCTTAGCTAAAGCTGCAAAATCTGGTTTATCGTTAATACCCCAATAAACTTGAGGGACTAAGTAATCTACAATACCCTTTTGTAGCCAGGCTTTAGAGTCTTGATACACATCTCCATAGCCTTCGAAGTAATAGCCGTTCTCATTTTTGTATATGCCGATTGGAGCTACACCAACTTTAACATAGGGTTTAATCGACTTAATTTTTTCATAAACTGATTCAAGAATTTTGGTAATATTTTCTCTACGCCATTTATCCTTTTGCTCACTGTTTCCGTATTGGTTATAGGAAAATGAATCATTAAAATTTTTGCCAGGATAGCGTAGAAAATCTAATTGAATTCCGTCTATATCATAATTTTTTACAATTTCTGTTATTAAATTGGATAAATAATCTCTAACCTCTGGAAAGCCGGGATCTAACCAATAACTTATATTTCCGCTGTCGTTATACTCAACAACCCATTGAGGCTTTCGTTTAAAAATGTGATTTGAGTCTGTTAAAATGAAATTATCTTTACCCGAAAAACATCTTACCACATTAACCCATGCATGAATTTCTAGACCTCTTATATGAGCTTGTTCTATTGCAAAGTCTAATGGATCATAATCTGCTTTACCATTAACTTTGCCTGTAATATAAGGCGATAGCGGTTCGAAAGATGATTTGCAGAGTAATGTACCATTGCTTCTTACTTGGAAATAAACAGTATTCAGATTTTTTGATTTAATATTGTCTAATATTTCAATTAACGATTGTTTTTGTAAGTTCGACTCAAAAGTAGGTGGCGGCCAATCTAAGCGGAAATTAGTTGATACCCATACTGCTCTTGTTTCTTTTTCAATCTGAGAATATAAGTCAGAAAAAAATATAATAGTAAGCAGAATCAGAAATTTTAATACCATAAAACTAGGAAATGTTATTAAGAAAAGTTTTGAAGCCCCTTTTCTATTGCCGAAAATATATGCTGTTTACTTGCTTCAACGTCTACTAATATTTTGCCAAATGCTTTCAACAATACGAAACGAATTTTACCATCTCTATTTTTCTTATCAGTGAACATAGATTTGTATGTGGTACTTTTATCTATCGAACTTATTGAGACATATTTTTTAAAATTCATAAGGAGCTTAAGAAATTCATCCAATTGACTTTTGCTTATAAGCTCTAATTCATAAGATAAGTGAAAAGAACAAGCTAATCCCACAACTACTGCCTGGCCGTGTTTAATTTTGTAATTAACAGCTGTTTCAATTGCATGTGCAAATGTATGACCAAGATTTAAAATTTTTCTTAGTCCGCTTTCTTTTTCATCTGTTGTTACTACACTTGCTTTAAAGTTTACTGAGTGTGAAACTAATTTAATAAGCTCTTTAGCAGTTAATGAATTAATTTTTTTGCTAAGCCTATAAACGTAATTAAAAAAGTAGCTGTTTGTTAAATAAGCATATTTAACAATTTCACCAAAGCCGCATACCAGCTCCTCAAACGGAAGGGATTTGAAGAAGCTGGGGTCAATTAGGACGAAAGATGGCTGGTAAAAAGCACCAATTTGGTTTTTGTATTTGCCAAAGTTAACACCAGTTTTCCCGCCGACAGAACTGTCTGCAGCGGCTAAAAGTGTAGTTGGAACTTGAACATACGATATTCCACGCATGTATGTTGCCGCAGCAAAGCCAGCTATATCGCCAATAATTCCTCCGCCAATAGCAATCATTAACGTATCACGACCAAACCCTTTTTGTTGAAGGTTGCTGAATATATAACTAACAGTTTTGAGTGTTTTATTGTTCTCATTTGCTTCAATAATAATTTTACTTGACTTATCTTTTATTAACTTTTCTATTCGTTCAATTTTTTTATAGTGTATCTTGTGAACATTAGAATCAATAACAAAAAAGATATTTTTTGGCAATGCGTGTTTATCCACAAGTCTATGCAATTCATTA
Source organism: Melioribacteraceae bacterium 4301-Me (assembly GCA_041538185.1). Lineage (NCBI taxonomy): Bacteria > Pseudomonadati > Ignavibacteriota > Ignavibacteria > Ignavibacteriales > Melioribacteraceae > Pyranulibacter > Pyranulibacter aquaticus. The sequence continues at coordinate 37,071 of JBGORM010000007.1, forward strand.
AATAAGTTTTCACCTATGTAAACAGGATAACTATTACCGGGTACTTGTACGCTGATTCTTTTCATTATAGCTCTCTTTTATGGCTTTTGCTAATTCATCTACTGTAATTCCGATTGGCCTGTCTTCCGAATCGATAATTATATCTGCCTGCTCATAAAATTTTTTTCTGTTGTTAAGTACTTCTTCTATTCGTCTTAAGAATTCTTTTTCATTTTTTTCACTAAGAACTAAATCTCTAAAAAGTGGACGATCGATTTTATTTTTAAGTCTTTTGTACAAAGTTTCTGTCGAAACTCTCAAGTAAACAATTGTTCCAGTTTTTTTCATAAGCACAAAGTTGTGAGGGGAAATTATAGTTCCACCCCCTAATGAAATTACTACTCCCTTTTCCATAGCTAATTTGGAAAGTATTCTACTTTCTAAATCGCGAAAATATTTTTCTCCTTTTTGCTGGAAGATTTCGACAATTGTCCTGTTTTCTATTCTTTCAATTTCTTTATCTAAGTCGTAGAAATTTAATCCTAACACATTGGCTAATATTGGACCAATTGTGCTCTTACCGCTAGTCATAAAGCCTGTTAAATAAATTTTTGCTTCCTTTATAAACATAGACAAAGTAATATGTGTAATTAATTCTTAGTTGTTAATTTAAATCAATTTTTCTTAATGAAAAATTTGATTTTAATTAGAATTAAAAATCTGGTGTTAACCAGTCTGAAAAATTAGCAGGGTTTAGCTTATAGAATTATTGCAATGCCAAATGAAAAAGTAATTCCATCAATATTTACCTTGGTTTCAAAAGGGGAAGGTGGAAGTAAAACTTTTCTGTTTTGATAAGTTACTGCTTGGGTATTATATTGACTTTTCATTTGAAATTCCGGGTCTCTAAAGCGCATCTGCCAGCGCAGTGCGATGTGGTCATTAAATAAATAATCTATGTTGGTTACTACATGAATGCCGTAACCGATTTTTCTGCTAATATTGTTTACAGATGCTTCTAACAAATTTCTTATTTCGCTGCCAAAATATAAGCCTCCGCCACCGCCCATAATGAACTTAAAGTGCGTTGTAGAAAAAGGAAGAATATAATAGAGTGTTAATTCTACTGGGGTAACAATATATCCTTCTTTCATTTCCAATATAATTCCGTTTACTCTCACATTAATGTTTGAAACAGATTTTTTGATATATTCATAGTTCAAACCGAGCAACAATGATTCAGTGAATCTATACCTCAGTTCAGCCGAGAGACTTCCTATATCATTTAGTTCCAAATATGAACTGCTTAAGACAGGGTCGGGTGAATTTGGATTTAGAAAAAGTTTAGAAGTGGTAGTATAATTGTAATTGAGCGATAGGCTAAAGTTATCTTCATTATACTGAGCTATGGTTTGTGATGAAGCTGTAAGAATGAATAATAGAAATATTAGTAAAAAAGTTCTCATCATAATATGAAAATATAAAAAAAGAAGGGGTAGAAAAGGGCATAAATGCAGTTATTTTATCTCTGTAAAGCTTTGATAAAATAACTGCAGTTTGCTTCCAAATTATTTCACTTTACTGGATAAAGATAGTTTTATCTATAAAATAAGTATCTATTATCAACTATATCAGCTTCTTTTTTCAAGTCTTGAATCCATTGTGAAAAATAGTAGTTCTTTTTTCTTTGAAGTATTTGATTTCTTAATGATTCCTTTGCAGCTTGAAAAGCACGCTGGTCAAATTCAGTTCTTGAGGTAACTCGTATTAAAAAAGCTCCACGAACACCTCTAATTGGTTGTGATAGCTTGTTTAACTCAGCATTTAATGAATATTCGGAAAATGCATACTCACGTCCAAGTCCAGGTATAACACCGTTAGAATTGAATTCGGTTTCTGTAGAAGCTATTTTAGCTTGCGGGTATACTTGTGAAGCAATAGATAAGTCTGTGCTTTCGCCAATCTTAGAACGAATAGTTGATGCAATTTGCATAGCCTTGTCAATTTTCTTTTGTCTTAGAAGCGTGTTTTTTATTGCTATTTCTACGTCTTCTAATTTTTTAAATCCAGGTTTAATAATATCAGAGACCATAGCAACAACATAACCAGCAGGTACTTTCACTACATCACTTATTTTTCCAACACCCTCATCAAAAGCGAATTTTACTAATGCAACACTTTGACCAATACCAGCTATTGCAGTTGCATCTTCTGTAAAGGGCGGTGTTTCAATTACTGAGTAATTCATAAGTTTAGCTTCGCTTTCAAAGCTATTTTCTTTTGCAATGTAAGCAAAGTCGTTAGCATCGTTGTACAATTTATCTAAAGTTGTTCCTGATGGTTGAATTTTATTTACAATTTTTTCAATTACAAAATCGTTATCATTTTTACCAGTTATTTTGATGATATGATAACCGAATTGAGTTTTAACAGGTTTAAGAATTTGTCCAACTTTTCCAGAATAAACGGCTTCTTCGAATGGCTTAACCATTTGGCCCTTGCCAAACCAGCCCAAATCCCCTCCCTTCAATGCAGAGCCTGGATCTTGAGAATTGGCTTTAGCCAGACTAGCAAAGTCGGTGCCTTTAACGGCTTCTTGGTAAATTTCATTTGCTCTTTTAAGATCATTCTGGTCGTTTCCAGTAGATTTAATAAGTATATGCGAAGCCTTAACCACCTCATTTTTTGATTTAATTTTATCTACTAATTTATAGACAGTATACCCATCAAAAGTTTTTACTGGACCAACAATGTCACCAACACGAGCAGTTAGTAACAAGTCCCTAGCGGATTCTGGTAAGGTTAATATTGAAACTGTATCTTTAGAATAAGGCTGTTCGGAATAAATTTGTGCGTAAGTTTTGAAAGAAGAGGTGTCGTTTTTTAGTTTATTAACAATTGCAATGAGATTGTTAAATACTGCAGTTGAGTCATCTTTAGAGGCAACTTTTCTGAACATTACATACTTTAATCGTCTCTGTGCTTGAATTTTGTAGTCGTCCAAATGCTTATCATAATAATTTTTTATTTCATCTTTAGTGACATTTATAGTAGAGTCTGGAATTGTATTAGCATCAACTAAGATGTAATCTGCTTTCATTTTAATGTTTTGTTGTATGAACTGGTCCAACAATTCCTGATTGCTGACGTTAATAGAAGCAAATAAATAATCTTGAAGTTTTTGTTGAACTAATTGTTCTCTAATTTGGTCTTCAAGCTGAATTACAATTTGTTTGTTGCGCGGGTCCCTTAAAGCGCTTTCGTAAAGCTGCCTGTTAAATGTTCCGGTTGAATCTGTAAATTGTTGTTTTAAGCCTGCAGGGGGATTAGGACCAAGCAGTTGATTTCTAATTTCGTCATCGCTAACAACTATTCCAAACTCTTTAATTTTTTCATCTATTAATTTTCTGGTAACCATTGCATCCCAAACTTGATCCCGAAAAAAGTCCATTTGAGATTCGTCAATATCTCTACCGGTTGCGGCTTGCTGGTTTCTTCTCGCGGCTTCTAAAAAGTCTGAAAATTCTTTGTCTGTTATCACTTCGCCATTTACAGAACCAATGTTATGCCTGGTGGTTTGTATAAAATCAAGCACTTTTGAATCAGTTATAACCATGAATAGAACAAATAAACCACCTACTCCTAAAATAAACCACGGCGCTAAATTCCGCATCCTGGCCATCATACCCATAGCAAAACTACCTCCGTTTTTAAATATAATTAAATTTTAAGTCGCTTAATTTAGATACCATTGCTCTTAAATGCAATTATTTTTCAAGTATATAAATGCATTTTATCTAATGGCTTATCTAAGCTTTATCTCTTACTTGGCAAGTTAATAAGAATCTCTTTGCAGTACTATCCTAAATTGGTTCCTCGTGAATTTTTTGGTTTAATTATAATTACTTTTAAGTCCCTCTATTAATTTTTAGTTAATTTTTTGACTGAAAAAGAAAATTGCTTTGAACGTTATAGCTTATTTTTTAATTTTTTATTGCATTATAAAAATCTTAAACAAACTTAGAATTTGATGAAATTAATAAAATACTTTTTCTATCTGTCGCCAATATTTATTTTTATTTTGATTAATGTTTCAAGGCATTTAAAAAGTGCTGAATTAGGTTCCAAATCTAATCCCATCAAATTTTACCTTACTCCTTCGGAAGATGCTAACAAGCTTACAACCACAGCAAAACCATTAATGGAATTTTTACAAAAGGAAACAGGTTATTATTTTACTTCAGCTGTACCAAGCAGTTATGTAGCTATAATTGAAGCATTTGGTACTGGCAGAGCAGATGTTGCTATTGGTTTAAGTGCGTTTGCATATCTGATGGCAAACGAGAAGTATGGTGCTACTGCACTATTGAGAGTAGTTAGGGATAATGGTGAAACAACTTACAGAGGACAATTTTTAGCAAGAGTAGATTCTGGTATAGATAGTATAAGTGACCTTCAGGGAAAGTCAATAGCTTATGTGGATCCATCGTCAACTTCTGGTTACCTTTTGCCTAAGGCAATCTTAAAACGAAAACACATAAAGCCTTCTGAAGAAGTTTTTGCAATGAGACACGATAACGTTGTTACAATGGTATATCAACGGCAAGTTGATGCTGGAGCTTGTTTTTATTCACCGCCTGACCCTAAGACAGGTAAAATTTTAGATGCAAGAATGAAAGTGCTTCAACAGTTTCCAGATGTTGCCGAGAAAGTAAAAACTATTGGGTTAACCGAAGAAATTCCAAACGATCCAGTAATTTTTCGCAAAGATATGCCGGAAAAAATGAAACAAAAAATCGTTAACGCACTACTGGATTTTGTTAAAACTCCACAGGGTCAACAAGATTTATATGATGCGTATGGTGTTGTTAGTTTTGTCCCTACCAAAGACAGCGACTATGATGTATTAAGAAAAATGCTTAAGGAGCAAAATATCGATTATGAAAAACTGATTGGTAAATAAAATATGCTGCTGCGTGTTAATAAACTTCATAAAATATATCCTAATGGTACTCACGCACTTAAAGGTGTCAGCTTTGATGTTAAAGAGGGTGAATTTTTAGTTGTAATTGGATTAAGCGGGTCGGGCAAGTCTACCTTGCTGCGATGTATTAATAGATTGATTGAACCTACTTCCGGTACTATAGAATTTATGGGTAAAAATATTACTCACATCAAAGGTGCTGAACTTAGAAAAGTGAAATCCCAAATTGGAATGGTTTTTCAACAATTTAATTTGATAAAACGGAGATCGGTTATGTTAAATGTTTTGAGTGGGAGTTTGGGACGCATGAGTACGTTTCCCTCGTTGTTGGAAAAATTTCCATCTGAAGTTTATGAATCTGCTAAAAGAGCACTTTCAATTGTTGGAATTGAAGAGAAAGCTGATTTGAGAGTTGATTCATTAAGCGGAGGCCAGCAGCAGCGTGTAGCTATAGCTCGCAGTTTGGTGCAAAACCCAAAATTATTATTGGCAGATGAACCAGTTGCTTCATTAGACCCTGCAACTTCTAATTCGGTTATGCAATACTTTGAAAAAATTAATAAAGAATTAGGAACAACAGTAATTTGCAATCTTCATTTTTTAAGCCTGGTTAGAAAATATGCTACACGTGTAATTGCGTTAAAAGCTGGTATTATTGTTTATGAAGGCTTGCCTTCAGAAATAAACGAAACGTGGTTTAAAACAATTTACGGCGAAGAAGCAGAAGAGGTGGAAATAAAATGATAAATGAACCTGAATTGGAAATTAATCCCAAACATTTACTCGACCAAAAATTAATGAGAAAAAGTAAATTTAATTTCTTAAAGGCTTTCCTGCTCGAAAGTTTTTTTGCGTTTTACTCGCTTGTTGTTGTAATTCGTATCATTTATTATAAGTTCATACTCGAGTTAAATGATATGCCTTTTTCTTGGGGGCAAATCGGTATGATTTTCTTTGTAAGCTTAATAATAGGTGCTGTTTGGACTTACTCAAAGACTTCCATTTCATGCAAGATTTTTGGAATTGCTAAGGATAATAAAGTAACAAAATGGACTGTAGAGATTTATGGTTTCTTTTTGTTTGATATTACATTTATTGCCGGATGGATTGTAACAAGAATATCGTTAATCGATTTATTTTCTGCTGAGGGAATAGAAGGCGCAAAACGAATTTTCACTGCTTTGTTTCAGCCTGAGTATGGCATTTTTAACGATGCACTCTTTGCAATGATAGAGACAATTTATATAGCATTAATTGCTACTTTAATTTCTATACCATTTGCACTTATAATAAGTTTTTTTACAGCAAGAAATTTAATGAAAGAAAATAAAATTACTTTTGCTATCTATTATTTGCTTAGGGTTATATTAAACTTTGTTCGCTCAATTGAACCTTTAATTTGGGCTATAATATTTTCTGTTTGGGTAGGCATTGGTCCTTTTGCCGGAATGATTGCACTTTTAGTACACACTATAGCATCCAATGCAAAATTATATTCAGAAGCTATAGAAAGCATTGAAGAAGGTCCTGTAGAGGCAATAAGTGCAACCGGTGCAAATAAAATTCAAATTGTCTGGTACGCTGTGGTTCCTCAAATTGTTTTACCTTTTTTATCGTTTACTATTTATCGATGGGATATAAATGTAAGAATGGCAACTGTTATTGGTTTAGTAGGTGGCGGCGGTATCGGTACAATGCTTATTCAATATCAAGGGCTAGCAAAATGGCACGAGGTTGGTTTGATAGTAATTATAATTGCAGTTGTTGTGTGGATTATGGATTATATTAGCGCACGAATAAGAGAAGCAATTTATTAATGATAGAGATGAAATCTTTACCTTTTTTACACTCTCATCTCACTTTCAACTTTTTACTTTTACCTTTTTACTTTTACCTTATTGCTGGTTAAACTTCTCCTTTAGTTTTTTTGCTACAGGTGGGGGGACAAAATCCGATACATCACTATTGAACTGTGCTAAATTTCTAATAATAGTTGAATTAAGATAAGTATATTTTTCATGCGGCATTAGAAAGATTGTTGTAAGCCCGTCGCTTAATTTTCTGTTCATCAATGCCATTTGAAATTCATACTCAAAATCACTTATTGCTCTTAGACCTCTTATTATTCCTACTGCGCCCAGTTGTTTAGCATGGTCTACTACAAGTCCATCGAACGAATCTATTTTTATTCTTGTAAAATCTTTTAGACTTTCTTCAAGCATTTGGATTCTTTCTTCTAAGGAAAAAAGACAAGTCTTTGAGGGATTTTTAGCCACTGTTACAATCACTTCATCAAACAGTTCAGATGCTCGTTTTATTATATCGATGTGACCATTAGTTACTGGATCGAATGTGCCTGGATAAATGACTTTTTTCATTTTATTACCTTTTAGTTATGTTATGCTTTTATTAAAAAGATCAACGTCGCTACAAAAGAATTGGTAAATTAAACTGTCGCCAATTCTTTTAAAAGCTTCTTTTTTAAAACTTGCTATGTCTTTTTTTTCAGTCTGGATTGACCTTTCTATAATTAATCTCCCGTTCGGTTTTAAAAAATGATTAATTAACAAATTTGGCACAATAAGATGAATTTCATATTTAAAAAAAGGAGGGTCTGCTAAAATTAAGTCATATTCTTCATGGTTTTTCATTTTGCTAAATCTTACCGCATCCATTTTGAAAATATTGTAACTTTTATCTGTAATTATATTTTCTATGTTTTCTTTTAGTATTTTGGAAACATTAAAATTACTTTCAACGAAATCACATTTGGAAGCGCCGCGGCTCATAGCTTCTAAGCCTAAGGAACCTGAACCGGCATAAAGATCACAAACAACTATGTTATTGAAATCTATTTGGTTTTGTAAGTAATTAAAGAGAGACTCTTTAACTTTGTCAGTCGTTGGTCTTACCAGTTTAGAATTGGGAAATTTTAGCATTCTTCCTTTGTAAATCCCCGATACAATTCTCATTTTACAATGATTAGTTCTAATTAAATAATTCTTAATGCAATTCCAGCCGCAGCGCAAAATGAATAATTTTTCTTTCTAAAGAAATTATTTTTTTGAATTGACTCATCTGTCAAAAGTTTTGTAAAAGGATTAGTTCTTATAATCGATATACTAAAATTTGAACGCAATTCTTCTAAGAAATTATCATTTACTGCGTCACCAAATAAAAATAATTTTTTAATTATAGTGTTTATTTTTTTAGATTCACTAATGGCTGTAAGCTCACTTTTAATGAAGTCAACATGCAGTGAATTTGACAAGTTAGTATGCTTAAAATAAACCGGGTAGTTGCCGTCTAATATTGATATAGAACAATTGTTAGCATTTAAAAGTAAACTGCCAACAGTCTCGTTTTGTGAGTTAAGCCCTTCTATTACAATAATTGCATTAGAAGCTATATGTGCATTGTCGACAAATCTTAATTCGAGTCTGTTTTTAACAGAAAAATTATGTAAAACATTTATCAGTTTTTTGCTTAATGCAAATACAATTGCTTTTTTTTGTTTGCGTATATTACTTTTATCCACTTCAATATGTTGAATATAGAGATCATCTTTGTTCGTCTGTGGAAAGAGTATGGAAAGTTCCCACTTGAAATGATTCAGCAAATCTTTTTTAATTAATGAAGCATCGTAAGGCAGTTCACATATTTTAAAAAATTCATTGGAAAGAGTGAAAGAGACATTTTTAGAATTTAGCTTTCTGCGCGAAGATATTTTATTGAAAGAATTTTGGAGAATGGTGATTAGAACGTTTTCATTTAAGCTTTCCTCAAAGCTTGTTTCGAAAATTTCTTCATCAACATTCTCCAGATAAAAACCATTTTGTTTATATACAATTTCAACTAACTGAATTTTACTGCTTGTTAAATTTATGCCGGCATGGTTTTGAAACAAGGGCATTTCATTTTTATTCCCATGAAGCAGTATTTTTTAGAGCATCGTTATAAAGGTCGCCTATTTTACCGTAGCCATCGGGGTCTTCAATTAAATACCTTGACCCAATTTTAATTGTCGAATCTATTCTTACGATTTTACCTCGTCTGTCAATTACAGTATCGTAATTTGTAGATGTGTCAATTTTTAAGGTGTAAGGCTGATGAGATTTTGGAGTAAAAGCCAAGGAATCCCAGCTGTATTCTCCGTTCGAGAGCTTAACAAAAGGATTAGCTGGCCTGCCTGTTATGGAATCAACTTTGTTCATTGCTTCTTCTACTAACGGGCTGGATTTTAAAAAAGTTATTAAGCTATCAAGTTTATCTGTATATTTTCCGAATTTAGATTGCCAGAGATTTTCGGCTTCGCGTAAATTAACCATTCTTAATCTTGATTCAGCTTTAAAATATTTTTCCTTTTCCATTACCTCTTGCGGTTCAACTATTGCGACGCGGATTAATAAATAAACAAGTATAAGAATAATAACATATAATCCTGCATGAAGATACCAAGGTTCACCTTTTTGCTGCATTTAGATTTCCTCCGGAATTAATATTATTTATTTAACTGTAATATATTTTTTGATTCGTTCTAATTTAGAATTACCAATGCCTTTAATGTTTAGTAAGTCTTCAATTTTATTAAATTTTCCGACTTTATTTCTATAATCAATAATTTTTTCTGCAGTCTTAGTTCCAATTCCTGGCAACAAAACTAAATTGTCAATGCCTGCTGTGTTAATGTTTATTTTTTCGTTATCTAATGTTTCTGTTGAAAGTGACTCTTGTTTTTTGTTGTTTCTAAAATCTAAAAGTTCTTGTTGAGAATCAATATTTTTTTCTACATTTTTTTGTTCGGCCGGTTCGGCTTCATCCTTGTAATTTATGCTATTAAAAAGACTATCTTGATGTGAATAATCAAAATTTTGATAGGGTTGCTGCTTTTTGTCTTTAATAATGTGAATAGAAAGTCCAACAAAAAAAGTAGCCAACAGGAAGAAAATTACCTTAGCTTCTGTTTTAGTAAACCCAAGAGTTCTACTTATTTTGTCAAATAGATTGATAAATCCTCCTTTAACATTAGGAGAAAGTAGCAGTAAAGTTAATTAGAAGGTTTTATATTCGGCATTTTTGCCAGCTCTTTCAATAATTCTTTTTCTCTTGCATTTACATTTTTTGGCACGTGGATATTTACTTTTACTAGTTGGTCTCCTGCGCCATGGCTATTGAGGTGTTGTATTCCTTTTTCTCGCATTTTTAGGAATTTACCAGGTTGAATCCCGGGTTCTATTTTTAACTTTGCTCTACCTGTAAGAGTAGGCACTTCAACTTCGGTGCCGAGTACTGCTTCTGGGTAGCTAATGTAAAGATCATAAATAACGTTGTCGCCGTCGCGAGTAAAATGCTCGTGCGGCAATTCTTGGAATACAACTATAATATCACCTGGTGCACCACCATTTTTCCCTGCATTTCCTTCACCTCGCAATGTCATGTAACTGTCGTTATAAACTCCGGCAGGCACATTTATTTTAATTGTTGATTCTTCATAAACTCTTCCCTCACCTTTACATTTGGCACACGGTTCGTTAATTATTTTTCCAGTTCCACCACAATTATTACATGTTGATATGTTAACAAATTGTCCAAATATTGATCTTGAAACTTGACGGACCTCACCAGTGCCGTTGCAAACTGGGCATGTCTTAAACGATGAACTGGTTCTAGCTCCTGTACCGCCACAAATGTCACATTTGTTATACTTTTTTATTTTAATTTTTTTAGTTGTGCCGGTTGCAATTTCTTCTAAGGTAAGTTTTAAAGTTACTTTTAAGTCAGAGCCAGGCGTGCCAGTGGTTTTTTGTCTTGTTCTTTGAGATGTAGAAGTACCAAAGAAATCATCGAAGATTGAACCGCCAAAGGCGCTTCCAAAGATATCTGAAAAATGGCTGAATATGTCGTTAACATTGCTCCACTCATGGAAATCTGTCCCGCCCCTTAATCCGCTGTGACCATATTGGTCGTATTTACTTCTTTTTTCATCGTTGCTTAAGACCTCATAAGCCTCGGCAATTTCTTTAAATTTTTCTTCGGCTTCCGCATTTCCAGGATTACGGTCGGGATGATATTGCATGGCCAATTTTCTGTAAGCTTTCTTTATATCTTCTTTAGATGCATTTCGAGGCAGACCTAAAATTTCATAATAATCTTTTTTACTCATTATTGTTTGTTCCCTCTGATACTTTATCGTCTTTTAAATTAGTTCGACTTTCTTTTTCTTGATCATGCTGCAAATCTTGACTAACAATTACCTTCGCATGTTTAATTACCTTATCCTTAAGCATATAGCCGGGTTCAACAACTTGGAGTACGGTATGAGGGGGAACATTATCTGCCTGTTGTTGCATCAAGGCCTCATGCAAATTGAAATCAAAAGGCAATCCTTTTGCTTCTATTTTTTTTACGCCTTGCGATTCCAGCACCTTACTAAATTTGTCGTAAACTAATTTCAATCCCTTTTTAACTGATTCAAAATTGTTATCGTCATCAATATGAATAAGCGACCTTTCAAGGTCGTTGTAGACCGGAAGTATGTCTAAAATTAAATTTTCATTTGCAAAGCTTAGAAAGTTTTTTTGCTCGCTCTCTATCCTTTTTTTATAATTCTCAAATTCAGCTGCTTTCCTTAAAAGCAGGTCCTTTAGTTCAGAGTTTTGCTTTTCTAATTCTTCTATTTTTTTCAATGCTTTTTCCAAGTTTGTTTGATTGTTTTGTTCCTCTGTTAATTGTTGCTGATTAGAGTCTGTATCTTGTAATTTATTTTCTTCTGTTGTGTTTTCAGTTTTAGTTTTCCTCTCATCGTTCTGATTATGTGTTTGATTTTTTGTTTCTTCAATATTGTTTGTTAAGTTATTTTCATCCTTCTTGCCTTTCATACCAACTCCGTTTTTTAGCCGATTTGTGTAAGTTCTTTTGATAACTGTTCTGCAATATATTCAATTGTTGCAATCATTTTAGGATATTCCATTCGTTTCGGACCCATTATTCCTAAAGTTCCTTTTACATCACCAATGCTGTATTCTTTTGTAATCATACTATATTCCGAAAGCTTCTCATCGTTGATTTCACCACCTATACTTACAGATACTTTATTTGGGTCATTTTCTCTTCTGTTATCTAATATGTGAATTATAATATCTTGATTTTCAATAAGCTCAATTATTGTTTGAATGTTCGAAGGGTCTATGAATTCCGGATGTTTCAAAATATTTTTGGTACCAGTTACTAAAGCTTTATCAGTAGACGTATCCTTAAATATTTTGTCGACCGATTCTATAAAAACTCTTATTACCGGCTGTAAGGAATCTTTGTTAACATCGCGCATCCTTTCTTCAAATGAGTTTTTTATCTCTGTGAAAGTTAACCCGCAAAGTTTTTCGTTAAGGTAGTTTTGCACTAATTCAATGTGTTCCTCTTTTGATTCAGCATTTATTTCTAAGGTGATGGTTCTTACCATACCCGACCTAATACTAACAACAACTAAAACTCTAGTAGATGAAAGACGTACAATTTGAATTTTCTCCAGCACCGCCTGGTCGAACTTGGGATATGTGACCAATGCTAATTGATTGGTCAATTCACTTAAAACGTATGATGTTATTCTAAGCAGCTCTTCAGCATCAGAAAATTGTGTTTCGAAATTCATGTCTATAATTTTTTTTGCTTCTCTATCTAACACCGGCGGATCCATTAACGAATCAACGTAAACTCTGTAACCTTTGTCAGTAGGAATACGCCCAGCTGAAGTGTGAGGATGGTCTAAATATCCCATTTCTTCTAAGTCAGACATTATGTTCCTAATTGTTGCAGAGGAAAGCCCAAGGTTATATTTTTTTGATATTAATCTTGAACCTACCGGCATAGCATTTAAAATAAACTGGTGAATCACGTATCTGAGTATGGCTTTTTCTCTTTCTTTTAAAATATTCTCAGTCATAAGTCAATTCTTAAAATTTCTAAAAAAATCATTAGTGTCAACTCGCAAAACTATTAAAAAATGGCAAATTTTTCACTTGACCAGTTACTACGATAATTAAATCGCTTGTCAAAGAAAACAAAATATTTTTTTGAATTTTCATTTCATAAGAAAAATAACTTGAATTTTTAACTTGCTAAATGATGCCTTTTACTAATACAGTTCAACAGCATTTTCTAATAATTGTTTTCAATCCAAAAGATGCATTTATTATCTCTATGATAGCTTAGGAACTCTTTATTAGATGAAGAAAATGTGATTAAGAATCATTTCTAAACGGAAATTTTAACAGAAAAATTCTAATTAAAGTTTCAAAAGGCTTTGTGAACTATTAATTTATAGTATATTGTTTTATTTTGGCAGTCAATAAAACGACAATTTTTATTTTGCTGAAACAAACGAGGTAAAGTTGGGTAATTTATATAAATCAGCTGGTGTGGATATTTTAGCTGGTGATAAGACTGTTGCCGGCATTAAACAAATTGCGCGCAGAACTTTTAATAAGTATGTCTTATCGGGCATTGGTTACTTTGGCGCTTTTTATAATATTGATTTGAAAAAGTACCATCGGCCAGTGCTGGTTTCCAGTGTGGATGGTGTTGGCACAAAACTAAAAATAGCATTTATGATGGATAAGCACGATACTATTGGGCAAGATTTGGTAAATCACTGTGTAAATGATATTGCAGTGTGCGGTGCTGACCCTCATTTTTTTATGGATTATCTTGCATTTGGAAAGTTAAATGTAAACACGGCAACCCAAATTATAAAAGGATTTGCAAAAGCTTGCAAAGAAAATAATGTGGCTTTAATTGGCGGAGAAACCGCTGAAATGCCCGGCTTTTATAAAAAAAATGAATATGATATTTCCGGGACAATTATCGGCATTGTGGATAGAGACAAATTAATTAATGGCTCATCAGTTAAAAGTGGGGATGTTGTAATTGGATTTGCTTCAAATGGATTGCATACAAATGGCTATTCACTTGCAAGAAAAGTGTTGCTTAAAAAATTTAAACTAACCAGTAAAATTGATATCCTAAATTCTACTTTAGGAGAGGAACTTTTAAGAATTCATAAATCATATTTGAGTTTGATTAAAGAATTAACAAGAAAATCTAAAGTTAAGGCTTTCGCACATATAACGGGTGGAGGAATAATTGGGAACACAAAAAGAGTTCTGCCGAAAAATTTGGATCTCTATATAAATTGGGATGCTTGGGAGATGCCTCAGATTTTTAAACTCATCAAAAAAACTGGGAAAATTCCAGATGAAGAGATGCGTGAAGTTTTTAACTTGGGAATAGGATTGGTTGCAATTGTAGGAAAAAATGTAGCTGATAAAGTGATTACAATAGCAGAAAAAAAGGGTGAAAAGGGAATTGTTATAGGTGAGATTAAGAAATTATAAACAGTATATTTATTTTGTTCAATAACTAAAAGAAAGCAACTTATGTTTATAGATACACATGCTCATTTATTTTATCCAAATTTTAACAGCGACTTGGAAGATGTGATAAACAGAGCCCAAGATTCAGGTATAGATTATATTATAGTTCCCGCTACTAATCTTGCTTCTTCAGTTTCAGCTTTGGAGCTTGCAGAAAAACATGACTTTATTTATGCTGCAGTGGGAATTCATCCTCAAGATACAAAAGAATGGGGTGATTCAACAATTAATCAAATAGAAGAGCTTGCAAAAAATAAAAAAGTAGTTGCTATTGGTGAAATAGGTCTTGATTATTTTTACGATTACTCGCCTCGTGAAATACAAATTAAAGCCTTTGAATCACAAATTGAACTTGCATTACATCTTAATCTTCCAATTATTGTTCATAATAGAGAAGCTAACGATGATATAATGAAAATTATTAGGAAGTATAAAGGCAAAAACTTAAAAGCACAATTTCATTGTTTCGCAGGTTCATTGGAAGATGCAAGAGAACTTATCGAAATGCATCATTTTATTTCATTCACGGGAAATGTTACTTTTAAAAAAGCTGATAACCTGAGAAAAATTCTTTCCCGTATTTCGGTTGAAAATTTGCTCTTGGAAACTGATTCACCTTTTATGACCCCAGTACCTTTTCGAGGACAACGAAATGAACCAGCACATGTAAAACTAATAGCTGAAAAAATTGCTGAAGTTCATAACTTAAGAACAGAGGATGTGGCAAAAGCAACTTCTTATAATGTTCATAAACTTTTTGGAATTGGAATGAAACCTAAATTAAGTTTTACTTATCAAATTGGAAATTCTCTTTACATTAATGTAACGAACCGATGTAACGCCGATTGTGTGTTTTGTGATAGAAAAGGTGATGCTGTTATTAATGGTTATAATCTTAAAATGAAAAAATCAGAAGAACCTTTGGCTGAAGTTTATATTAAGGAAATTGGTGATCCCAAGAAGTACAAAGAAATTGTCTTCTGTGGCTATGGCGAACCAACGATAAGATGGGATGTTGTAAAACAAATCGCAAAATACGTAAAAGAAAATGGTGGAAAAACAAGATTAAATACTGATGGTCATGGTAATTTTATTAACAAAAGAGATATTACTCCTGAGTTAAAAGGATTAATTGATACCGTCTCAATAAGCTTAAATTCAACTGACCCAATCCAATATTCAAAACTTATGAGAGTAAAACCAGAAATGCATGCTGAAATGTTAAATTTTGCACGTCAGGCAAGTAAGTATTCTCATGTGGTAATGTCAATAGTTGGTTTAAGCGAAGTAGATACTGAGGCAGCTAAGAAATTTGTTACTGAAGAACTTGGAGTGGATTTTAGACTAAGAGAATATTTTTAAATAAATAATCATTCCATTATGAGTAGAAAGAAGTTTAATTTAATCGTTGCATCTGCATTAAGTTTGATGCTGATTTCTTGTGCGCATGGAATTTCTACTGTACGCACTACCGGGGAATTAATAACCGAACAGAATCTTAACGAAAAAATAGACTCTCTTTTGCATGATGATTTCTTTAAAAGCTGTCAAATTGGAGTCGATGTTTATGACCTTACAAGTGATAAATATCTTTACCGAAAAAATCAAAAATTGCTTTTCCATCCAGCGTCTAATCAAAAATTGTTAACCAGCTTAACAGCCCTTAAATTTTTGCCTAAAGATTACAATTTTACTACTTCAGTTTATTATGACGGTCTGTTACAAGATTCTGTTATAAATGGTAATATAATATTTGTAGGCGGCTATGATTCTGAATTTTCTACAAAGGATTTAGATTCAATTGCTGCGGCAATAAAAAAAATGGGCATAAGTAAAATTACAGGTAATATTTATGCTGATGTAAGCGCTATGGATTCTTTGTATTGGGGAAATGGTTGGATGTGGGATGATAATCCAGAGATTTATAGCCCTTACCTATCACCACTTTCAATTAATAGGAACGGAGTTAAATTTATTTTTCAGCCTGGTGAACTTGGATATCCTGTTAGAGTTATAATTTGCCCGGAAAGCAAGTATTATAATTTTGTAAATACATCTAAAACTGTTAACTCAGATTCTTCAACATTTCAAATAACTAGAGATTGGATGAACAATAAAAATGAGTTTATTGCTTACGGTAATTTATCTGTAAACTCACCTAAAGATTCATTAGAACTAAATGTAATTAGTCCAGAAAAATATTTTTTAACCTTAGCAAAAGAAATTTTTGAAAGGAATGGAATAAAAACAGGCGAAATTAAAGATATACTTCTGCTGCCAATGAGAGCAATCAAGTTGGTTGAATTCAAAAGACCGCTTGATAGTTTACTTGTTTATATGAATAAACAATCTGATAATTTAAGCGCTGAACTCTTACTCCGTAATATTGGAATGTATGCTTACGGTAAACCCGGTACAGCAAAAAAAGGAATTAAACTGATTGATAGCTTAATAACGCTTGCTTCATTTAATCCAAAAGATTATAAAATTGTTGATGGCTCTGGACTTTCTGAATACAATTTAATTTCTGCTGAATTGATTGCTGGTCTGCTAAAGCATACATATAAAAATGATTTCGATAATTTTAAGAGACTTATTAATTCACTCCCAATTTCCGGTAAAGATGGAACATTGAAAAATAGATTGAAGGATTCTCTCACCTACCAAAAAATTAGAGCAAAAACAGGTACGTTAAGTGGCGTAAGCAATTTATCTGGCTATTTGCAAACTCAGTCTCAACATTTGATTTGTTTTTCAATTTTAGTACAGCACTTTGTGGGTAGCAGCGCTGAAGCTCGTTCGTACCAGGATAAAATATGTAAGATATTAACACAACTTCAATAATGAAAAAATTCAAGCAGTTCAATATTGTTTTCGAACCATTTGTACCAGATTTAGTTTCCGGCGAACTATGGGAACTGAACATAACAGGAATAGATGAAAGAGAATCAGAGCTGGTAGTTTATTCAGATGAATCTTCAATGCTTACAAAAGAAATGTTTGAACGTATCTTAAATAAAATAATATCAGAAAATTTAATTATAAGTTTTAATGTTACTGAGACAGAGATAGAAAATAAAAACTGGAATGAAGAGTGGGAAAAGAAAATTCAAGTAATTGAAGTGACAGATAAAATTGTGATTAAGCCATCGTTTAAAGAATACAACGCAAAAAAGGGACAAATAATTATTACTATTGATCCTAAAATGTCTTTTGGTACTGGTGAACACCAAACGACTCAATTAATGCTTCAATTAATTGAAAAATACATTGTTAAAGGTGATAAGGTTCTTGATGTAGGCACTGGTACAGGAATACTGGCTATAGCTTCGATAAAATTAGGAGCAGCAAGGGCTTTAGCAATTGACAATGATGAATGGTGCTTTAATAATGCAAACGAAAATGTAAAAATAAATTTGGTGGAAGATAAGATAAGAATTCAATTAGCTGAAATACATGAAATTCAAGAAAAAAACTTTGATTTAATTTTAGCTAATATAAACAAGAACGTATTGCTAAGTATTGCTGATGATGTTTATTCAAAAATAAAAAAGACCGGCAGATTAATTCTATCCGGTCTTTTATTAAATGATGAAAAAGAAGTAATAAATAAGTACACTTCAGTAGGTTTCCAGCTTGCCGAGAAAAAGTATAAAGACGAATGGCTCGCTATTGTTTTTACCTCTGCTTAGAATTTGTTGCAATTAGATTATTAACTCAACTTTGCTAACAAGTTTATTAGTTCCTTGTGCTCTTGTTCTGATAGTGCATTCGTGATAGCTGAAATGTTCTCTAAATATGTCGGCATAATTGAGTTGATTTTCGCCTTCCCCTTTTCAGTTAAGTCGGCTAAAATTACTCTTCTATCTTCTTTAGAGTGAATTCTTTCAACTAATCCTTCTTTTTCTAAGTTGTCCATTACACAAGTTATGTTCGCACCTGTAACCATTAATTCCTCGCTAATTTTCTTTAATGGAACAGGTCCAGTTTTGGACAAAACTTCAAGAACCTGAAATTGCGGCGCTGTAAGTTTTTCTTTGTACATCTGTTTAATTTGTACCTTTCGGAATTTATCGTAAGCTTTTGATAGCTTATCCAAAAGGTCTACTGTTAGCTGATGTCTTGTCTCCATACTCCCTTCCTTTTTTTGTTTGATAAATGAATTGATCGGCTGAGTTTTACTCCTCTTTCATAAAATAACATTTTATGAAAATGATAGATAAACTTACTATTAAAATACATTAGTTTAGAATTAAAAGAAAGACTTTTTTTGTTTTATATTATTAAACCTTAACACCATTAAAATAATAGTTTTTCCACAAATTAAAAACTTATTTCGCACACTAAAATTTAACTTTTTCTAAGATAGGACACTAATTTCACAAATTATCAAGAATATTTTAATAAGGGAGTAAAATTAATAGAGACTTCTGAAAAATTCGATGAGTCATTCCCGTGAAAATGGGAATCCATTGTTTTCAAAGTAGATTTTCACTCATCACTTTCGTTGAGAATTCACCACTTCGTGGGAGGACAGGTTTCGTGGGAATTATAAACGCTGATAATTTTATTTTTCAGATGTCTCTAATAATCAAGATAAAATTCATTGTAATCATTAAAACCCTGCTAACGCTGAAGAAGTAATCTCAGTTCATGAGTTAGCCACTGTTTTTATTTTGTTAGCCGATGAAAATAAATTGTTGATAAGAATACGATGTGTTCTAATAAAAAAGTAATTTCAATTTCTTCATAATTCATGAAAATTCGTCTCTAACTTTTTAGTTAATCTTACCTTTAAGACAATCACTTGCAAGAACTAATTTAGGAATTTTTTGTATCCTCAAAAAATAAGTGTAAGACTAATGTTCAGTAACCGAATTTGACCAGTCAACAGGTTTGAAACTATTTTTAATAGGTTTATATTTGATAAAGCAAAATAAAATAGTTTTAGAGACTGCCGATTGGAAATTTTAAAAAATTTTAAGTCTTTTTTTGACTCCTCAAGCGAGTTTGATAACACAATAAAAATTAATCCTAATGAAAAGCTGTTGGTTAGCTATCTGTTTAGCTCAGCTCAAACTAACTTCAAAAAATTAATTAATAAGCTAACTAAAACAAACGTAAAATATTTTTATTGGTCAGAAGTTGAACGTAATGTAAGATTTTTAGCTATTGATTCGCTGTTCACTATTAAAACCAATGGACAAGAAAGAATTAATGACGCTGAAAATCTTATCAATTATTGGCAGAAAAAATTCATTAACAACTGGCAGGATTATAATCTAAACTGTGTTCCATTATTTGTCGGGGGTATTAAATTTTCTCCCGATCAACAAGATTCTATTTGGAATGATTTCGCAGATTCTGAATGGTTTGTCCCAAAATATTTGTTTCTCGAATACAAAAATAATTTTTACACGGTCATCAACATTTTAACTTATAAACGTGATAC
Source organism: Melioribacteraceae bacterium 4301-Me (assembly GCA_041538185.1). Classification (NCBI taxonomy): domain Bacteria; kingdom Pseudomonadati; phylum Ignavibacteriota; class Ignavibacteria; order Ignavibacteriales; family Melioribacteraceae; genus Pyranulibacter; species Pyranulibacter aquaticus. The sequence goes on from JBGORM010000007.1 coordinate 56,914, forward strand.
AAAAGAATTTGAAAAACACCTTAATATTATTTCTCACTTTTTTGAAGAAGATGATTATTCAGTTGAAGCACCTGTTAAATTCATTACAAATTTACCAGATGATAAGAATGAATGGGAAAGTAAGGTTAAGCAGACTTTGCAAAGAATACACCAGCATGAATTTAAGAAAATTGTTATATCCAGACGCGTTGAAATGACACTTTCAGGCAATCCTGATGTATACAAATTATTGAACGAGCTTGAAACAAAGTATCCCACATGTCATGTATTTGCATTCAGAGCCAGCCACTCAACTTTCTTTGGCGCTACTCCAGAAGTATTAGCAAGAATTTATGATGGGTATATAGAAGCTGATGCGCTTGCAGGCTCGTTCCCCCGCGGTAAAGATGAAATTGAGGATAAGAAATTTGAAAATGAATTATTACACAGCAAAAAGAATTTAGCTGAGCAATCTGCAGTTGTAGAATTTATTACTGATTCATTCTCGGAGTTCTCCGAAGGAATCATCTTTGACGCTGAGCCAAAAGTAAAAAAATTGCCTAATATTCAGCATTTATGGACCCCAATTAAGGCTAAAATAAAGCAAGACCAATCCATTTTTTCCATTATTAAATCAATATTTCCAACTCCAGCTATTTGTGGTATCCCATGGTCGGAGTCAATGGATTTTATCCGTGAGGTTGAAGGTTACAGCAGAGGTTTATATGCTGGTGTAATTGGCTGGTTTAATTTTAATAAGGAATCAAAGTTGGTTGTTGCTATTCGCTCAGCTTTGTTGAAAGACAGAAAACTTTATGCATTTGCGGGCTGCGGTATTGTTGATGGTTCAGACCCGCAGTCTGAATACTTTGAAACTGAGCTTAAATTAAAACCAATCCTTTCGCTTTTCGATATAGACAAAAACTTTGTTAACTAAAAATGAATGTTTCTGTAAATCGCAATACAATCTGGTGCGAGCTTTTTGTAAATATACTTCAACAAAATTCTATAAAAAATGTTTGTATTTCACCGGGTTCAAGAAGTACGCCTTTAACTTACTCAGTTGCTATAAATAATTACTTTAAAAAGTACGTTTTAACAGATGAACGTAACAGCGGCTTCTTTGCTTTAGGCTTGGCTAAAAGTATTAATTCGACGGTAGCTGTTATTACTACATCAGGTACTGCTGTAGCTGAATTGTATCCTTCCATTATCGAGGCTTTTTACCAGCGCATTCCGCTTTTAATTTGTACTGCAGATAGACCTTTTTATTTGCGAAATACAGGTGCAAATCAAACAATCAACCAGGAAAACATTTTTAAAAATCATATACGTCATTTTTATGATGCTAATTTGCCTAATCTGCAAATGAAAAATTTGATAAGATTTCAGGTTAATCTTCAAAAAGCAATAAAAATTGCATGTGAACAAAAAGGACCTGTCCACATTAACTTCCAGTTTGAAAAGCCTTTTGAGCCTGATAGTTATACTGATATAATAAGCAGCAGAACCATTAAAAAAATTTTTCAATTGAATAATCTTGTACAAAACTCGGCGGGTAAAAGAACAACGCTTAAAAAAGACACACTTAAGCTGATAGAACATGTAGAGAGAGGTTTGATATTTTGCGGCTTTGCTAATTATAGTAAAGATTTTTTTTATCATTGCGTAAGACTGTCAAAATACTTGAACTTTCCAATTGTAGCTGATGGCGCTTCGGGCTTAAGATTTGGTCCCCAAGTAAATGAAAACATAATTGAAAATTTTAATTCACTGTTAAAATCAAAAAAGTTTCTCGAGAACATTAATCCTGAACTAATTATCCAATTTGGCGGTGCACCCACTTCAAATGCAATGCTTGATTTTTTTAAAAATGTTAACGCTGAGAAAATAATTGTAAATGAATTTGGTGATAAGAACGACCCTTCTCTTACAGCTAAACATTTTTTAAAAATTCATCCAGCTGATTTTATTTCTGAAGTGCTTAATAAAATTGAAAAGAAAAACAGTAACTATTGGATAACAAAATTAGAGTTCTTAAATCAACTTGCAGAAACACATAAAGTAAATTTTTTATCACCCATCGAAGAGTTTTTTGAAGGTAAAGTGATAACAGAGTTAATTGATGCCCTGCCAGATAAATGTAATTTAATGGTATCTAATAGTTTGCCAATTAGGGATGTTGATTTCTTTGCACAAAAAACAAAAAAGAAAATAAATATTTTTGTTAACCGCGGTGCAAGCGGCATTGACGGGATTATTTCTACGGCTTTGGGAATTAAAGCTGACAGTAGAAAATTGCCAACATATTTATTGATAGGCGATTTAGCTTTTATGCACGATTTTAATTCGCTTTTTAATTCAATTAAGCTTTCACTGCCAATAACAATAATTTTAATTAATAACAACGGCGGTGGAATTTTTAAATCGCTTCCTATCTCAAGTTATGGTAAGACATTTAAGAATTATTTCTTAACGCCGCATAATATATCTTTTGCACAATTAATAAACGGGCTTGGGTGTAATTATCATCAAATAAAAAATTGGAATGACTTTAAAAAACAAATTTTAACTTCTTCTAAAAAACAAAAGCTTTCCGTTCTTGAACTTAGAACTAATGCCCTTGAATCCAAGCTGATAAGAAATAAATTCTGGAAGTCAGTCGCCAAAGAAATCGATAATCAGTTCGATGAAAATTAAAGTAGGTAAATTAACTTTCAACTTGATAATAGGAAAACGAAGCAAAAAAAATTTAATTCCTGTTATCATGATTCACGGTTTTGGCGGCAATGCAAATGATTGGAATTTTATTTTTAAAAAGCTTCCAGATAATTTTTTTTACGTTGCTGTTGATTTAATTGGACATGGCAAAAGTGCTTCCCCTAAAAACCCAAAATATTATTCCGCTGAGGCAATTGTAAATCAACTAAAAAGTATTTTCGACATTTTACAATTAGATAAATTTATTTTGATAGGATATTCTATGGGGGGACGCGTTGCATTAAGTTATGTTTCTAAATACCCTGATCAAATTATTGCTCTTATCTTAGAAAGTACTTCGCCTGGCATTATTAATAAGAACGAACGAATTAAGAGATTAAATTTCGATAAGCAGCTTTCTAAAAGCATTACAAAAAATAATCTAAAAAACTTTTTTGCTGATTGGTATAAGCAGCCAATTTTTAGTTCACTTGCAAAAAATACAGCAGTTGATTTAAATAAATTGATTAGTGGAAAATTAAAGTCATCTGCTACAGGTTTAAAAAATATTTTAACTGAATTTTCTCCTGGAACAATGCCGAGCTACTGGAGTTTACTAAAAAAAATTAATTTTCCAGTTTTATTATTGAATGGTTCGATCGACAAAAAATATAACTCAATTAATAAGCGTGCTTTGAAATTATTAAAATACGGTACACATAAAGTTATTAAAGGTGCCGGGCACAATTCTCATTTAGAAAAACCTGAGGATTTTATTAAGTTTGTAAACCAATTTTTAAAAAAATATGAAAGAACTAAGAAATGAAATACAAATGGCAAAAAGCAAAAGACTACACCGATATCATCTACGAAAAGATGGATGGTATAGCAAAAATTACTATTAATCGTCCAGAAAAGAGAAATGCCTTCCGGCCTGAAACCGTTTTAGAAATGCACGATGCTTTTAACGATGCACGCGAAGACTCTTCAATTGGTGTGATTTTGCTTACTGGAAAAGGTCCAGCTAAAGATGGCAAATATGCATTTTGTTCGGGTGGTGACCAATCAATCCGGGGTGATAAAGGGTATGTAGGAAAAGATGGCGTGCCAAGACTTAACATACTTGATGTGCAAAAGCAAATACGAAGTATTCCGAAACCAGTTATTGCGTTAGTTGCCGGCTATGCAATTGGAGGCGGACATGTTCTTCACGTTGTATGCGACCTTACTATTGCTGCCGAAAATGCAGTGTTTGGTCAAACCGGTCCAAAGGTTGGAAGCTTCGACGGCGGATTTGGTGCAAGTTATTTGGCTCGGATAGTTGGACAAAAAAAAGCAAGAGAAATTTGGTACTTGTGCCGTCAATATAATGCTCAAGAAGCTTTGGAAATGGGATTGGTAAATAAAGTTGTACCTTTAGAACAATTGGAAGATGAAGGAATTGCCTGGGCAAAAGAAATTTTACAGAAAAGTCCCCTCGCAATTAGACTTCTTAAATCTGCTTTTAATGCAGAATTAGATGGACAAGCAGGCATTCAAGAACTTGCCGGCAATGCAACCTTGTTATATTATATGACTGATGAAGCGCAAGAAGGCAGAAATGCTTACAACGAAAAAAGAAAGCCAGATTTTTCTAAGTTTCCTAGAGTACCTTAAAAATGTTACGTTCAACTGCTAAATCACTTAGTAAACTCGATAGCTGGGTGTTAGCAAGCAGACCCAAAACTTTACCTGCTGCTGTTGTACCTGTGGTTGTTGGTAGTGCACTTGCAATTCACGATGGCAAATTTAACGCCCTCGCTTCTCTAATTGCCTTAACTTGTTCGTTATTAATTCAAATTGGGACTAACTTTGCAAATGACCTTTACGATTTTTTAGCCGGTACTGATAAAAAAGATAGAGTTGGACCAACTCGTGTCCTTGCCTCCGGCCTTATTAAAACTGCTGAAATGAAAATTGCAATAGCCTTAGTTTTTGGTGCTACATTTCTCTTAGGATTATATTTGGTTTATTTGGGCGGCTGGCCGATTCTAATAATTGGTATTTTGTCAATTCTGGCGGGACTTGCATACACGGCCGGGCCATTTCCATTAGCTTATAACGGCTTGGGTGATATCTTTGTGTTCCTCTTTTTTGGGTTCGTCGGTACCGTCGGTACTTATTATGTCCAAACATTAACAGTTACAACCCTTTCTATTCTTTCTTCAATTCCTGTCGGCGCATTAATAACTAATATTCTTGTCGTAAATAACTACAGAGATATCGAAGAAGATTTTAATAACGGGAAATTTACTTTAGCTGTAAAATTTGGTGAAAGATTCTCACGTGTACAATACGTAATTTTTATGATTTTATCTTATGCTGTACTATTTTTTGTTTACTTTTTCCATAAACAAAGTTTAATTGTTTTCCTCCCAGTATTAACCCTGCCAATGTCTTTAAAACTCGTTAGAATGATTTACACACATAAAGGAAAAGAGTTAAATAAAACCTTAGAATTAACTGCCCGCTTATCAGCTATTTATGGATTTTTATTTGCCATCGGAATTTTGATATGAAAATAAAAGAAGTTAAATACACTCAATATTCATTGCCCTTTGCAAAATCGTTCTTGACTGCAAAACAAGAAATTACAAACAGGGAAGGAATAATTTTACAATTAAAAGATGACAACAATAACATTTCTTATGGCGAAGCTGCTCCACTTCCTGAATTCAATAAAGAATCAATTTCACAAGTAATCGACCAAATTTCGTTAATTACAAAAAAAATTAAAAACATAACTTTCGATGAATATTTTTCTAATACTGTTAATTTTATTGATGAATTAAATTTGTTCCCTTCGCTTCGTTTTGCACTTGAACAAGCTCTGCTTGGCTTATATTTCAATATTGAAAAAGACTTAATGATTCACCAGCTGAAAATTAAAAATAATTCCTTAATACCTGTCAACGCTGTTTTTGGAATTGGAAATGCTGAGAGCGTCTTTAAACAAATATCCAAAGACGTTGAATCGGGCTTCGAGACAATAAAATTAAAACTAAGCAAAAATAATTTTAGTGAAGAAGAAAAACTAATTAAAATGATTCGCAATGACTTCGGCGGAAGTATAAAAATTAGATTAGATGCCAATAGTTCTTGGACGTACGACCAGGCTTATGCAAATTTAGAATGCCTTGCCGAATTTGATATTGAGTATATTGAAGAACCCTGCATTAACGTTGAGGATTCACTAAAGTTAATTAAAAATTCACCCATCCCCATAGCATTGGATGAAAACGTAAAATCATTCGACTTGTTAGACTTGTTTGTAAAAGAAGGTAAGGTAAAATTTCTTGTATTAAAACCAATGACGCTTGGCAGTGTTTATAATTTGCTTCAATTTATTCATAAAGCTTCTCAAAACAATGTTGTAGTTATTATTTCCTCTTTGTTCGAAACAGTTGTGGGAAGAAGTGCACTTGTTTTTTTATCTTCTACAATAACACACGAACATGCACATGGAATTGGAATAGCAGAATATTTTGAAAAGGATATTTATCATGATCCTTATGAAATAAAAAATGGCTTGATAAAATTTGATGCTGAATCGTATCCACCGACTTTTAATTTAGAAAATCTTTTTGAATGATTAATATCTGTCCAATATATTTTTTATTTCGTCCCTAAATGGAATCTATTTCTTTGTTCTTTATCCTATAAATATTTTGTCCTGAGGGGACAATAAAGCTTTGATTATCCTTAAACCAATGTAACCCCTTTAGGGATTATATAGTTATAGAATAAATAAATATCAAACTAAAGTTAAAAGTCCCGTATGGACGAGATAGGGTTTGATTTACAAGACAAGTAGAATAGTCCAAAATCATGAAGTTTTCTAAATTTATTTGGCAATTCATCCCTTTGGGATTTGATTTCAAAATTATTTTGGACAGCAGAGTGGAATGATTAATATTACTAACAACAAATTTTGGCTGGAAGAACAAGCTAAATTAGCCGCAAATAATATCGCTGTTGCCACTAATTCAAAAAACCTTACTTATAAAGAACTGCTTGCCAAAGTAAATAAAGTATGCACTTTCCTAAGAGAGATAAAAATCTCACATAACGATAAAGTGGCTCTACTTTATGAAAATAACTTGGACTTTATTCTAATTACCCTTGCATTATGGAAAATTAATGCTGTCCCAGTTCCAATGAATATACGTCTTACCATAAATGAATTAAAAACTCAATTAGATTTTTTAGGCCCGAAGTATGTCCTAATTCAGCCTAAATTGTTTGCTTCTTTCGAGAAATTTCCTAATTCAATTGAATTTAAAGCCGATGAGAATTCACCACTTCGTGGTTTGTATAATCGATTAAACGAAAAAAAATCTCCGCTTGTTTTTAACAAAACTAATACAGCGTTAATTATGTTCACTTCAGGCTCAAGCGGCAGACCAAAAGCAGTTGTTCATACATTTGAGAGTTTGTATAACTCTGCTAAAGCCTCGGATTCAATTATTAATCTTCAACCAGACGATAAGTTCTTAGCATCCCTTCCTTTTTATCACATCGGCGGATTTATGATTTTTGTCCGCACCTTATTAGCAGGCTCCACTGTGGTTCTGCCTAAATCTTTTTCTTCAAATGTTCTCTTAAGATACATAAACAAATTTGGTGTGAACTACCTGTCAATAGTAGGTAAAACCTTAAAAGAATTTGTAGAAAGAAAAGTGAGCTTGCCCAAAAGTCTAAAATATCTTTTTGTAGGCGGGGGACCGGTAGATGAAAATTTATGCTTAGATGCAGTAAAAAAAGGGTGGCCTGTAATTAAAGTCTACGGCTCAACTGAAACCTGTTCAATGTGTACTGCAATTCTGCCGAATGATATATTGTTGAAACCTTCCTCTTCGGGTAAGCCGTTGTTAAAAAATAGAATCGTTATTAAAAAGTACAATCCCTCTGAAGCCTATGGTGAAATTGTTGTTAAAAGCAACAGCCTTTTTAAAGAATATTACAAGAACAAAAAGCTGACACAGATTAAATTGCAAAATAAGTTTTACTTTACTGGAGATTACGGCTATGTAGATGAGGATGGATACGTGTATATTAAATTTAAGCGTGAGGACTTGATTGTTACCGGCGGAGAAAATGTTGACCCGAACGAAGTTAAAACAGCAATTGAAAAAATTAACTGTGTAAAAGAAACCTATGTTTTTGGAATAGATGATAAAAAATGGGGACAAAAAATCTGTGCAGCCGTCGTTTTAAAACGAAATAGTACAATTACACAAGAAGAATTGAAAACATTATTAAGAAAAAAATTAGCAGGCTATAAAATTCCTAAAGAGATTTTTTTCCTTAAAAAATTACCAAAGACTGAACTTGGGAAAGTTATTAAGACTGAACTATTAAATTTGGCAATTCTAAAAATTGTTTAGTTGTCCGTCTTTATGTTAAAGATTGCTTCGTCCCGATAAAAAGCATTGGAACTCGCAAAGACAGTATTTTTTTGTTTTGTCAACCGTGAAAACAGATGAGAGGGCAAGGGGACCTTGCCCCTACATCGATAAAACGGTGAATCAACGGCTGTAGGGTTGAGGTCCCCCCATGAAGTAGTGCATTTGCACCGACCCCACACATGGTTATCAGAGTAATGAATAATGGATGAATCGAACGTTGTAGGGTCGGGGTTTCCCCGACCCCACGTGTGGAAATGCAAACAGAAGAATCAACGGTGTATTTGCATCAACCAATCACGTGGTTAATTGCACGTTAAACAAATTACAGACGAGAGGGCAAGGGGACCTTGCCCCTACATCGATGAAACAGTGATTCAACCGCTGTAGGGTTGGGGTCTCCCCACGAAGTGGTGCATTCGCATCGACCCCACACATGATTAGCAGAGTGATGGATAATGGATTAATCGAAGGTTGTAGGGTCGGGGTTTCCCCGACCCCACTAAAAATTTTGTTAGATAATAAATTCATTTTTTTTATTTTGCCGTAAAAACATTTTTATCAAAATTACAGTATTATGAAACACGAAAGAAAAAGAACACGATTAATTGACTATGACTATTCAAGCCCTCATTATTATTTTGTGACTATTTGTACTAAAAATAAAAAAAATCTCTTTGGAGATGTAATAAATTCAAAGGTTGTATTAAATAAAAATGGGATAGTAGTAAAAGAGTTATGGTTAAGAATAGTTGAACATTTTACAAACGTTGAACTTGATGAATATATTTTAATGCCAAATCATTTTCATGGGATAATAATTATATATGACAAAGTTGGATTGAGGTCTCCTCAGACGGAAATAAAAACTAAGAACTTTTCTTTAAGTCAAATCATAGCATATTTCAAATATCAAACGACGAAGAGGATAAATCTAATAGAAGGGGTTGAAGGAAGGGTTATTTGGCAGAGGTCATTTTATGATAGGATAATACGAAATGAAAAGGAACTTGAGAAAATTCGGCATTACATTCATTACAATGCGATTAAATGGGATGAGGACAAAGGGGATGGAAATTTAGAAATATAATTGGGTTTTCTCCAGTTCATTAATTAAAACAGTGAATAGTAAACAATCGCATCAAAAAACGACATGTGTTATTCCTCAGGTTGTAGGGTCGGGGTCTCCCCACGAAGTGGTGCATTTACACCGACCAATCGTGTTGTAACAGCCGATGAAAACAAATGATTTAAATGATGTAGGGTCGAGGTCTCCTCGACCCTACATGTAAAACTGTAAACAGATGATTCAACGGTTGTAGGGTTGAGGTCCCCCCATGAAGTAGTGCATTTGCACCGACCCCACACATGGTTATCAGAGTAATGAATAATGGATGAATCGAAGGTTGTAGGGTCGGGGTTTCCCCGACCCCACGTGTGGAAATGCAAACAGAAGAATCAACGGTGTATTTGCATCAACCAATCACGTGGTTAATTGCACGTTAAACAAATTACAGACGAGAGGGCAAGGGGACCTTGCCCCTACACTGGTGAATCTGATGGGAGGGCAAGGTAACCTTGCCCCTACATTGGTGAAACCTATGTTTGGACGGGATGACCCCGCCCCTACAAATTTCATATGATTGGTGTCCCTCGACCATTTATGTTGCCTAATATGTAAATACCGTTTTCTACAGGTAATTATTGCCGGTGTGTTAACTTTTAATTACTGCACTTAAATATTTAATAAATTTTTTATTTAGAAAAATCAATCAAATTCATATATTCCTTTTGTTGATAAGGAAAAATTTACTTTTTATTACTTTGGTTCGTTATTTGGTTAGTATTAAACGAGCTTAAGTATGATGAATTTTTCTAGATGATTGTAAAAATTACTTGCTTATATTTAGGAGAAATGTGTGGGACAGCAGCAGCTACTTTTAATTGTATTGGGTGTAATAATTGTAGGAGTAGCCATTGTGGCAGGAATAAATATTTTTAGAGCAAGTGCAATTACATCAAAACGAGATAATGTTCTTAATGAGTGCATTAATTTAGCAGCTATGGCACAACAATATTATATGAAACCAACTTCGCTTGGAGGTGGCGGAAAATCTTTTATAAATTGGACTGTACCTGCTGAACTGCAAATTACCGCTAATGGAAATTATAAAGCAGTTGTCTATTCGGATTCTATTATCATTACAGGCACTGGCAACGAAGTTGTTACTGCTAACGATTCTGTCCAGGTGGAGGTTACTGTTTTACCAACTTCTTTTCGAACTAAAATTATTCATTAATAATAAATGAATTCAGCTTTGCTAATTAATAAAAAAGTGTTCTTGTTATCCTTAAATTAATTAACATTATATAACAACATAGGAGAAATACTATGGGACAACAACAGTTATTACTCATCGTTCTTGGCGTTATCATTGTTGGTATCGCCATTGTAGTTGGTATTAATGTATTTACGGCAAGTTCTGAACAGTCTGCAAAAGATACAATTGTTTCACAAGCAACCAATATTGGCTCAATGGCGCAGCAATACTATAGAAAGCCAAAAGCATTAGGTGGTGGTAATAACTCTTTTGTAGGATTTACAATTCCTGCTAAACTTGCAACAGATTCAGCAGCTCAGGTAACCTTCTCATTAAGCGGCGTTACTGATTCATCTGCAACAATTACTGGTACGCCCTTTCCTTCTACTGGTTATAGTTGGACTACAATAACAACTGTAACTCGAGACAATATTACAACAAAAATCCAGTAGCGGGTTTGTTATAATTTATTATTCTTCATGATTAGGCGGGCAAAACCCGCCTTTTTATTAAACCGAGAGCTTTATTGTGTCGCTAAGGACAACGCCCTCGTAATAGCGTTTTTTCATGCTTGTTAGAGATTGCTTCGGTCGTTCTAATGAAGAATGCCGTGACTCCCTCGCAAGGACAGTGGTTTTTTGTCAACCGATGAAAACAGGTGTGAGGGGCTGGATGACCCAGCCCAAACATCGATTGGCAGTGACGTTTGGGCAAGGAGACCTTGCCCCTACATTGGTGAACCAAATGAATCAACGGTTGTAGGGTCGAGGTCTCCCCACGAAGTGGTGCATTCGCACCGACCCAGCATGTGGTTAATCGCACAGCAAACAACAGATAATTTAATGTGTTAATCACAGATGAGAGGGCAAGGAGACCTTGCCCCTACAGTGGTAAAACAAATGATTCAACCGCTGTAGTGTCGGGGTCTCCCCGACCCCACATGTAGAAATGAAAACAGATGATTCAAAGGCTGTAGGGTCGGGGTTTCCCCGACCATTCACCTGCAATTGCATCAACCAATCACGTGGTTAATTGCACGTTAAACAACGGATGGTTTATTGCGCTAATTACTGACGTTAGGGCAAGGAAACCTTGCCCCTACAGTGGTAAAACAAATGATTCAACCGCTGTAGTGTCGGGGTCTCCCCGACCATCACTGGTAAATCTGACGTTAGGGCAAGGAGACCTTGCCCCTACATCGATAAAATGGTGAATCGAAGGTTGTAGGGTCGGGGTCTCCCCACGAAGTGGTGCATTTGCACCGACCAATCGTGTTGTAACAGCCGATGAAAACAAATGATTTAAATGATGTAGGGTCGAGGTCTCCTCGACCCTACATGTAAAACTGTAAACAGATGATTCAACGGTTGTAGGGTTGAGGTCCCCCCATGAAGTAGTGCATTTGCACCGACCCCACACATGGTTATCAGAGTAATGAATAATGGATGAATCGAAGGTTGTAGGGTCGGGGTCTCCCCACGAAGTGGTGCATTTGCACCAACCATCACACTTGAATTTATATTTTACTTTTTCTATATAATAACTATAATAATAAGGGAGTTGTAAAATGAATTCTAAGAACATTATAAAAGATATACTTAATTTAAGTCCCGCAGAAAAGTTATACATAATAGAAATACTATCCCAGAGTTTAAACGAAGCTGATGAGAAAATAAATAAGTACTGGAAAAAAGAGGTAGAAGAAAGATATGAAGCTTACTTGAAGGGCAAAATAAAAAGTATTCCATATAACGATGTATTAAAGAAATGAAAATAGAATTTCTTCAACCTGCGTATGTCGAATTTCAAGAAGCAGTTGATTACTACAATATGCAAAATGAGAGTTTAGGTAATAAATTCATAGTTGAAGTTGAAAGAACGCTATCGATAATACAAAAGTATCCAGATGCTTTTCCTCAATATACTAAACATTCAAAAAAGGCAGTTGTGATTGCATTCCCTTATAATATAATTTATTCAATTCATAAAGAAAAAATTATTGTTATAGCTGTTGCTCACCAGCATAGAAAGCCGAATTACTGGTTGAAAAGAAAGCATTGAGATTTCAAAAAAAATTAGTAGCGCTTAGAATGTGTAAAAAATTTTGTGGATATTACTTTCATTTAGTATAGTCTATTTACCTCTAATTTATCTGTCAATTTAATTAAAGAATAGACAGCTTCATCAAGTTACTGTCTACTTCAGCTGAGGGATTAACAAAGCACTTCAGCCGCACCTGCTTATCAAAGGCAAATTAAAAATCAAATGAGACCTCAACTTAAAACTGGTTACTCTACGGTAAACAGTAGGGGGTTACTACGTCACGACAGCTTTATTTGTTTTGTCTGTTGATAAAAACAGATCTGAGACTGAATGACTTTGTTTCATACAACTCATCATTGTTATTGCGAACTAAGTAAGCGAAGAATTTCAAACAAAATGATATGATGAATTTCTTATAGTAGGAGATTGCTTCGTGGCTGTCTAATGAGAATTCACCAACTTGTAGAAAGTAATTTTTCTATTATGCAATCATGCTTGCCGAATGAATTCGTTCAGCAGGCATGCAGTGAAAATCTATCTTGGGCAAGGGGACCTTGCCCCTACAGTGGTAAAACAAATGATTCAACCGCTGTAGGGTCGGGGTCTCCCCGACCCAGCATGTGGTTAACCGCGCAGCAAACAACGGATAATTTAATGTGTTAATTACAGACGAGAGGGCAAGGAGACCTTGCCCCTACATTGGTGAAATAAATGATTCAAATGATGTAGGGTCGAGGTCTCCCCGACCATCACTGGTGAACCTGATGTTTGGACTGGAGGACCCAGCCCCTACATCGATTAACAGTAACGTTAGGGCAAGGAGACCTTGCCCCTACATTGGTGAACCAAATGAATCAACGGTTGTAGGGTCGAGGTCTCCCCACGAAGTGGTGCATTCGCACCGACCCCACGTATGGAAATGCAAACAGAAGAATCAACGGTGGATTTGCATTAACCAACCATGTGGTTAATTGGACGTTAAACAATGGATGATTTATTGTGTTAATTACAGACGAAAGGGCAAGGAGACCTTGCCCCTACATCGATGAAACGGTGAATCGAAGGCTGTAGGGTCGGGGTTACCCCGACCCAGCATATGGTTAATCGCACAGCAAACAATGAATGATTTGTTGTGTTGATTACTGATGTTAGGGCAAGAAGACCTTGCCCCTACATTGATGAGAACAAATGTTTCGAATGATGTAGGGTCGGGGTCTCCCCACGAAGTGGTGCATTCGCACCGACCCCACGTATGGAAATGCAAACAGAAGAATCAACGGTGGATTTGCATTAACCAATCATGTGGTTAATTGGACGTTAAACAATGGATGATTTATTGTGTTAATTACAGATGAGAGGGCAAGGAAACCTTGCCCCTACATCGATAAAACGGTGAATCGAATGTTGTAGGGTCGGGGTCTCCCCGACCCTACGTATGGAAATGTAAACGGGTGATTCAAAGGTCGATGTTTCCCCACGAAATGCTGCAATTGCATCAACCAATCACGTGGTTAATTGCATGTTAAACAACGGATGGTTTATTGTGTTAATTACAGATGAGAGGGCAAGGAGACCTTGCCCCTACATCGATAAAACAAATGATTCAACCACTGTAGGGTCGGGGTCTCCCCGACCATCACTGGTAAATCTGACGTTTGGGCAAGGAAACCTTGCCCCTACACTGGTGAGACAAATGATTTAACCGCTGTAGGGTCGGGGTCTCCCCACGAAGTGGTGGATTCCCACCAACCATCACACTGCTATTGTGAACTAAATGATAAATTTTCCCCTTATAAATTCTAATAAGAATTACTTAGTTTTCCATTCAAAAAATTGAACGGTTAGCTTTGAACCTCATTAAAACTTTTTCCTTAGTATTGCTTTTATTTTCATTAAGTGTCGCACAAGAAATTCGCAAGGAATATTATCCTAACGGCAAGTTAAAAGCTGTCGGCCAATATAAAAACGGCGTGCTTGACGGCTATTATAAAGAATACTACCAAAATGGACAATTATGGAAAGATTGGATTTATAAGAACGGAAAAGAAGATGGAGTTTCTGTTTGGTATTTTGAAGATGGCACAAAAAGTATGGAGTGGAATTACATAAACGGCAAATTGCAAGGAATTTCAAAATGGTATTATGAAACTGGCGAACTTTGGGCAGAACCAAATTACGTTAACGATACACTTGAAGGCTTTTGCAAAACATATTATAAAAGCGGTGCACTCGAGGCAATTTGGAACTATCACAAAGGAAAACTTAACGGCATCTCAAAAATTTTTTTCGAAAACGGTAAATTGGAAGTTGAAAGAAATTACGTGGACGATAAATTGGAGGGCATCTCACGTGTTTATTACGACTTCGGTCAAGTCGCACTTGAAGCTAATTATAAAAACGATAAGTTAGACGGAACCTCTTACCTTTATTACCCCGATGGCTCAATTAAGGTGATTGATACTTACAATAACGGTCAAATTGTTAAAAGAATCCGTTACGATATCGCTGGTAAATTTGATAAAGTGGAGGAGAATTTTAACGACTTTTACGATGACGGCATTATGAGGGCAGAACTGAAATTTAAAGAAGGCAAAAAAAACGGAGTTATTAGAAATTATTACCCAAATGGATTCTTGAAATCAGTACTTAATTACGTTGACGACCAAATTGAAGGCACAGCTTATTTCTATTACGATACGGGAATTCTTTCTGAAATTGCAGAATTTAGAAATAATAAAAGAAATGGCCGCGCTGAAGTTTATAATGAGCAGGGAGTAAAAATAAAAGAATTATACTACGAAGACGGAGTGAAAAACGGACCTTTTAAAGAATTTTACGACGAAGCGGTGAATTCTCATGATTACAGCAAAATCAAATCTGAAGGCTTCTACAAAAACGATAAACTTGACGGCAGCGTTAAAAGATTTTATAAAAATGGAAAGCTTTACGCTGAGGAATATTTTTATGAAGGATTAAAAAACGGTATTTCAAAATGGTATTTCCAAAATGGCGAGATTTCAGATTTTGCTGTTTATAAGGATAATATGCTCAATGGGAATTATTACTCTTACTACGAAAACGGAATGATTAAACGCATAGCCGAATATAAAGATGATGATTTAATCAAAGAGACTTTATACGATCAAGAAGGAAGAAAAATTTCGGAAAAATGACCCACCTTTTTTCCCTAAATAATCCTTTCTAAAATAAATTGATTCATGAACGTATGCCCTAATGCATTTGACGGTGTGTAAACTCCGGGTTCAATATTGCTGCTTAAGACTTTTACAACAGCCTCCGCTGCACTAATGGCAGTTAATTCGTATGCTTCTAAAACCCTGTAGGCTTCTTCATAAACTTTTCCGCTTTCGTCTATCGCTCGTCCCCATATAATTGTTCTTGTCTTTCTTCTGCTTTTTTCAGATGGACCATAAGTACTTTTCCGAATAACTGAGTTTATTACTTTCTTAATGTATTTATTGGAAATTATTTTTTTAATTGCAGGAATAATCCATGTCGAATAATACAATATTCTTGGTAAAGCTAAATAAAAACTTATATTTGGAATTTCTGTTGAATAATACGAAGTATAGACATCTCCCCAAGGTATTGAGATGCCGTAAAATTTAATTTTTTCGTTTACCACTTTAATTTTATATTCTCCAATTGGGGAATCAGTTAGAATTCCATCTTTTCTTATTTTTCCATTGCCAGATAAAACTTCAATTGTAGTAAGCAGCGTTCCCCTTGAAATTTTGCCATGCTTATTCAATAAGCCTAACATTAAATGTTCTGCGTTTGGCATCGTTAAAGAAATTTTTTTTGAAAGACAATCAGTTGGAACAACATCAAAACCAATTGCAGGCAAAATTACAATTTTTGATTCCTTTGCCTGCTTATCTTTTTCAAATGCTGTTTGCAGTACTTCAATTTCTCCTGTAATATCTAAATAATTAACGTTAGCTTTTAAGCAGGCTTCAATAAGTTTTTCTGCTGTGTATTTAAAAGGACCCGCACAGTTAAGCAGCGTATGAAATTCTTTGATGTTTTCAACTGTTTTATCTTCGTCATCAAGGTTAAATATTTTGTACGACAGCGGTAAGTTATATTTTTCAATCAGCTTTTTAATAGCAGATTCATTTCTTCCAGAAAGCACAGGCTTAATATTTCGTTTGAGTAACTCGTTGATTATTAAGTTCGCAGTGTAGCCGTTTGCGCCGTAAATCAAAAGACCATTTTTTCCTGAATCCATACATATACGGAAGTTTTATAAACGAAATTATAATTCTTTATAAGAAATTCTCCAAATGCTACAGATAAACAAAACTCGTTGCAAAGCAATCTCCAGCAAAGAATTATTTAATTGTCCATTTTTATGTCAGAGTGACGTTAGGGCAAGGGGACCTTGCCCCTACATTGATGAAATAAATGATTCAAATGATGTAGGGTCGAGGTCTCCCCGACCCCACATGTAGAAATGAAAACAGATGATTCAAAGGCTGTAGGGTCGGGGTTTCCCCGACCATTCACCTGCAATTGTATCAACCAATCACGTGGTTAATTGCACGTTAAACAACGGATGGTTTATTGTGTTAATTACAGATGAGAGGGCAAGGAGACCTTGCCCCTACATTGGTGAAACGGTGATTCAACCGCTGTAGGGTCGGGGTTTCCCCGACCCCACATGTAGAAATGAAAACAGATGATTCAAAGGTTGTAGGGTCGGGGTTTCCCCGACCCTACATCTTATTACACAGAGAAACACCGAGAAATCACAGAGATCAGTCCCTGTCTAGGCACAATAATTGCTTTACATATAAGTTCATTTTTTAATTAAATGAAAAATACTTTTTTAACGCCTTTGCACTTAAACAAATACTAATTTCTTATGAATTGTTACACTGCTTTAAGGTGCGAATTTTTTGTTTTACTGCGAAAGTTTTTCGCGGTGGTAAGTTCTATGTATTTAATGAGTTAATGTGATATATGTTAAGTAAAAATTAAATTGAGTATTAAAAGCAGTTTTTTTGTTGACAAGTTAATGTTAAAACTTTATTTTACTTAAGTATTATTGGAGAAGTAGGGAATTGAAAAAATTGTTACTGCTGCGACACGGAGAAAAGCTTTTCAAGGAAAAAGGAAAAAGTAAAAAGGAAAAAGGAAAT
This sequence comes from Melioribacteraceae bacterium 4301-Me, assembly GCA_041538185.1. NCBI lineage: Bacteria > Pseudomonadati > Ignavibacteriota > Ignavibacteria > Ignavibacteriales > Melioribacteraceae > Pyranulibacter > Pyranulibacter aquaticus. Next base: position 74,566 of record JBGORM010000007.1, read on the forward strand.
AGATAAAAGGGAATAGTAGCAATTAATTTGCTATACATGTTTTTTGAAATTTTGTGAGATACACGGCGCTTATTTTCGCTGGTATGACAGGACAGCCGGCAAGTGTTTCAACTGTCATTCCCGCGCAAGCGGGAATCCAGAAGGAAAGAATGAAAAAGTGGATACCCGCTTTCGCTGGTATGACAGACAGCCGGCAAATGTTTCAACTGTCATTCCCGCGCAAGCGGGAATCTATAAAAAAATAATTTCGCTAAACATATTTATCTGTATTGGCGCTTAGAATCACAAAGAAAAAATTTAACGCAACGTACAGAACAATGAAAAACTTAATTAACAACATTAACAAACAAAACAAGGAGGAACTTTATGCCCAATTTGAAACCACCTTAGGGATGGAGAACAGCAACCCTATTTTTACTTTTTTTACTTTTCTTATAATGAAAAGAAACACAATCTTTTTTAACCAATTTGGAGTTAAACATGAATTTTAAAAACATTTTTGCAAGCATCTTTGGTGTTCTGCTATTTCTTTTATTTGCAGGCACTTCACTTGCACAAACCACGTACTACGTGGACGGCGTAGCCGGTAATGACAACTGGACAGGTACGGCATCTACGTTCCAGTCCGGTAACGTTGGACCGAAAAAAACAATACAAGCTATGCTGAATGATGTTAACGTTGTTGATGGCGATATTATAAGTATAGCCGCAGCTACTTACAATGAAACTGTAACATTGACAAAAAGAGTACAACTTTCACCTTCTGGTGCTGTTACAGTTCAAAATCTTACATTAAATACAAATTCTTCTACAGCTACTACTGTTGGAAATGCTGCTAATAACTTAACCATTACTGGCACATTATTGGTTCAATCGGGTAAATACAGCCTGACTCCTGCTAATGTTATTTTGGCGTCAGGTGGTACGCTTGAAGTTAGAGTAACAGGCTCTCTGGGATTGCAAAATCCTATAACTACCACAAGCGGGGCTTTTACTCTAACATTCTCTAATACTGGTGCAATTACTTATACCCCAGCAAATCTATATACTAGCAACCCAGGTGATGTTAATTTTAATGGCTCTGCAACTGTTACATTAGGTGCTGCAGTGACTGTAGTAGGTAATTTAACTATTGCCTCTGGTGCTTCAGTTAACTTAAACGGAAATAATATTACAGTACAAGGCGGTAGTTTTACAAATAATGGTTCTTATTATGGTAGTGGTGCTGAAAAGGTAAATATGACTACAGCAGGCGGTACTATTTCTGGAAGTGGTACGTTCCAGAACTTAACACTTACAGGTGCCTTTACTTGGAAAATTGGTTCTAATTTAACCTTCAACAACGTAAGTCAATCTGTTGCCAGCTTAATTGATGTAGGTGCTGGAGCTACTTTGGATTTCCAGAACTTTAATATCTCTACTCCAGGTAATGTTACTATTAATGGTGCAGTTGCTTATAGCGGCGCTGGCGCTACTACGCCTGGTACTCTTGAGTTCTCAGGTTCACTTGGTACAATAGGGACAGTTACTTTTACAGTACCTGGTGGTGGCTTAACAATTAAAAATCTTTCTATTACAAAGCCAAGCGGTTCTACAGTAACACTAGCAAGTGGTAATTTAACAGTCGATAAACAATTAAATTTTACAGGTGGTATATTTAATATTGGTGCGAATAATTTAACACTTTCAGATAACCATGGCGGTACTGCTGCTATTGGTGGCAACATTAACGGTACTGGTACATTTACAATTGGTGGTGGTGCTGCTGTTAACGATATTACAGTAAGCGGTGCTGGACAGATAAATGTGCCATTTACAGTAAACATGGGAAGTGGTAAGACTGTCACATTTACACAGCTGACAACAATTGGAAATAATTTTACTTTAACTTCTGGTAATATGACCACAAGCTCGTTACAGCTCATTAATGGTACTGTAACAGTAACAAACGGTATATTAACATTTAATACAAGCAACTTAAGTATTACTAATAACACCACACTTAATGGTGGGCAATTAAAAGGTTCCAGTAACATTACCGTTTCTGGTGCTTTTGCTCAAAATGCTACGTCCATAGTTAATATGACCGGTACGCTTACGGTATCATCGTATACTGGTGGTGGAAATGGTGATTTTACAGCCGGAACAACAACTACAAGCGGTGGTAATTTTACAACTGGTACAGGTAATTACACTGTAAATGGTAATCTGGTGGTTCACGGCAATTTTACAGGCAATACTGGTACAGTGCATGTAACAGGTGATGCTTCATCCGATGGTACTTTTACTGTTAGCTCTGGCAATTTAACAGTAGACGGTAACTTGAATCCTACAGGTGCATTTTCGTTTACTGGTGCTAGTGTGTTAACAGTAGGTGGTTCGTTAACAGGTGGCAGCACAGTTAATTTTACTAATGCAGCAGCTACTGCAGCTATAGGCGGCAATTTATCCTCTGTTGGACATTTAACTATCGGTGCTAATGCTGTAACTGTTGGTGGTAACTTAACAACAACAAGCAGTGGTAACTTAGTAGGCGGCGCAGGTGATTTAACTGTTACTGGAGTTGCAAATATTGCTGGTGATATTCAGGTTAATACTGGTGATATATATTTCCAAGGTAGTGGTTCTCACACTGTAGGTGGAAACCTTCTTACTGCTGTAGCAAGTGCTGGTGCCACTACAGATTTAAGGTTCGGAGGACCTGTTACCATAAGTGGTAACCCTGGTATCCAAATGACAGCCGATCAAGAATGGAGATTTGATGGTGCAGTAACTCTTAATAATGGCACTGCAAATAATATCGATTTAGCTACAACTCCAGCCAATGTTACAATAGATTTCTATGGCAATGTTAGCGCTAGTAACTTGCTTTTGGATAATAGTGCAACACAAACAGTTAATTTCCATGAGGGTTCATCTTTAATATCTCAGTTAAAAAACATTAGTGTTGCAAACACAGGGGCTGCTGCTCCGACAGTAATTACAGTTGGTGGTACAACTTCTGGAAAATCCCATGAGTTAAGAATATCTGGTGATATTACATATAATAACTTATTTACTGCTAGTGCCTTCACAGTAAATACTAACGGCAAATTAGTAATGAATGGCAGTACTGGTGATTTAAAAACAGCTGCTAATCAGCAAGTAATTACTGTTGATGCTGGTGGGCTTAATCTTGGTGCGAGCAGTACTTTAGAAATAAACAATACTCAAACTGACAGTGACCCTTCAACTAATAACTGGGGGCAATCTGCTACTAATGAAGCACAAGAAGCTGTTGCTATAACAGGCGGAACTTTAACGGTTGCAAATTTAATTCTTACTAATAATGGAATCGATGGTACAAACTTAGCTTTAGCAGCTAATGGTACTATTACAAGATCAGCTGGTTTAATTACCCCAGGTACTAATCCTAGTTTTGGTGCTAGAAATCTCGTTTATACAAATTCGTCAGATATAACAACTGGTGTAGAATTCAGTGATGCAGCTGGAATTGATGATATTACATTATCTGGTACTGGAAAAGTAACATTAGAAAGTGGATTAACAACACAATTAGTTACAACAGGTAAGTTAACTATTAATTCGGGTGCAGAATTAGCAAACAACGGTTTGAATTTAACTGTTCAGTCTAATGGAGATCCAACAGGCGATAAGGCAGTTATTAACGGTACATTCAGCGGTACTGGAAAATTAATTATTGATGTTAATGATGCTACGCCTTACAATGTAAAAGGCTCTGGCGGATCAATTTCTAACTTAGAATTTGATTTTGCAGGAGCTGCTGGCACTATAGTATATTCTGGACCAGCCACATTGACGGGTAACTTAACATCTACAGGTGGACAGGGTACAATTACGTATTCTTCAACTGCACCGAGTACAATTGGTGGGAACTTTACAATTAATGTAGGTACATGCACAATAGCACCTGATTTAACAGTTACTGGTAACTTTACTAACACAGCTGGTGCTACAACACTTTCTGGTTCCTTAACTGTAGGTGGTAATTATTCACAAGCTGCAGGAACTGTTACATTAAGTGCAACCAAAAATATAACAATAAATGGCAATTATACCTCTACAGGTGGAACTATTTCGTTTCCAGCCGCAAGTACATCAAGCATAGTTGTTAAGGGCGCTAGTTTATCAACCTCTGGCCCAACGACCTATACATTTGGAGCTGGCGCATCCGGAAGATTCATAGTAAATGGTAGCGCAGCGCAAGCTTTAACTTTAGGTAATAATACAACTATTTCAAGATTTGAATTAAACAACAGCGCTGGCTTAACAATGTCGGGGGCAGCTGTTTCATTAACTGTCAATAATCTTTTGCTAACAAGCGGCACATTCACACATAATGGTTTATTAACAATGCCTGCCGGTACTGATAGAATTATAAGAAATGTTGGTACATTAGCAAGTTTTGCTGCTGCAGGTCCTGGCGAAGTTGAATATATTAGTACATCCAATATAACAACCGGCTATGAATTGCCAAGTACCTTAAACAAGTTAATTGCTAACGCAAGCTCAGGTAATCCTTCATATACATTAGATAAAAATGTAACAGTGCTTTCCGGTGGTGAGTTGAATCTTTCAAGAGGTACTCTTGTAATTGGCTCTAATTCATTAATTGTTCAAAATAACAGTACAATTACAAGAGCAGAAGGGTTCTTAAACGGCACCCCAACTTATGGAACGGGAGAGACTTTACAGTACTTTAATACTGAAAATGATATTACTACAGGTCCTGAATTTACAAATGATGGTAGTATTACAACACTTGTTGTAAATGCTCCTAATAAGCAAGTTATACTTGGTGCAGATGTAACAGTTGCAGGTACCGTAAATGTAAACTTTGGTTCAATAAATCTTAATGGATTTACTTTTACTGAATCTGCTGCTGCTACTTTAACAAATAATGGCAATATTACTGGTACAGGAACTTTAAAGAACACAGGTGCTGGTGCTATCTTTACTGGTACAGCAACAAGCTGGCCTAATATAGTATCGAGTAATAATTTAACTATTAACCCGACAAATGCTGCTACAAATATTACATTAGCTTCACTTTCTCAAACTGCTGGTAACTTCACAGTTGGCAATAACGTTGGCACACTTACTATTACTGGCGACTTTAGTAATGCAGGTACTGGAACATTTAATGATGGCGGTAAAACTATAAACTTCAAGGGAAATGTAACAATAGGTCTTGCTGCTGGTGGTACTTTAACAAATACAGGTACTTTTGTATTAAATGGTACTGCTGCACAAACATTATCTTCTACAAAAGCAATCAACACTTTAACAATTAATAACAGTGCTGGCGTAACCTTAGCTTCCAATATCACAATTGCTAGCAGTGGAACTTTAACGTTAACCAGCGGTGCTGTTACAACGGGTTCAAATTATTTGCAAGTTGGTACTACAGCTGCTGGTACAGTAAATCGTACAAGTGGCTACATAGTTGGAAATATGTATAGATGGGTTGATGTTAATGCATCAGCCACAACAAATACTTTGTTCCCAATGGGTACGGCTGATGGTAAATACAGACCTCTTACTTTAACTTTCGGCGGTGGTGGAGGTAGTACGGGAAGTATTGTACGTGTAAGCCATACTAATGCAGCACCAAATGGCACTGTAGGCATTCCATTTACAACAGGCAGCATTACAATTAATAAATTAGCTCCTGCTTATTGGACAGTTGGAATGTATGACGTAACAAATACAAACTTACAGACACCAACCTTAAATCCAAAAGTAACAGTTGGAATGGGTGGCTTTGCATTCGGCGATATCACAAAGATACGTGCAGTTTACAGGCTAACCAATGATGGTAATACATGGCAATTACCAGGTACTTTTGATGGTGCATTTTATGATATTAATGGTGTTGCTACTGTAATACACAGTGGTGTACAAGGTTGGACTTTAGAGCCTCAGGAATTATTTACAGTAGGTTATCAGTCTAATTTTGCGGTAGCTAATCCAATAGCAGATCAAACACTTACAATTGGCGGAAATCCATTTACAAAAACAATACAAGCCTCACCAGCCGTATTTAGTGGCAATATTGGTGCTTTAACATATACTGTTACCAGTTCAAACACAGCAGTTGCAACAGCTTCGGAAGCTGGCGGTGTATTAACTGTTACTGCAGTTAGTGCTGGTACATCAGTAGTAAAATTGTTGGCAACCGATGTTAATGGTGACACAGTAAGTACATCGTTTAATGTAACTGTAAATGCATACCCGACATTTACAGCTCCGGCATTTAATACAGTTACTTTAAATGAAGGTCAAGATTCAACAATTGCACTTAAAGCAACAGGACAAGGTACAATTACACTCTCGTTGCTCTCTGGTGCTCCTGCATGGGCGACCTTTACAGCAGTTACTTCAGATTCTGGCCATTTAGCTTTAGCTCCAGATTTTGATGCTGCTGCTAACAGTCCATACACAATAACTGTTAGAGCTACAAGCACTAACGGATTGCACACTGACAAAGTATTCACAGTAACTGTAAACAATGTCAATCAAGCACCTGTATGGACTGGCACAGGTACACAAACTCATGCTTCAGATTCAGTAAAGAGCGGTAATACATTATCACTTACTTATCAAGCTAAAGACCTAGATGGCGTGATTGCAAATTATTCGGTTTCAGTAAGCCCGTCAATTGGAAGTCCAAATACATATTCAATAACTAGTCTTGGCGTATTTACATTTACACCTACCTTTGCAGAAGCTGGCAATACATATACATTTACAATAACAGCTACTGATAATGAAGGAGCAACAGCTAATACTACAACTCAAGTTAAAGTATTATATCCATTAGCAAAAGGTGATTTAAGTGGAGATAACGCAATTGATGCAGGTGATGCTTCCTTAGTATTGCAGGCAGTAGTAGGTAAAATAACATTAACTCCAGAACAGCAATATGCTGCTGACGTTGATGGTACGCCTGGCATAACAGCTTATGATGCATATTATATTCTCTTTTATTCTGCTTATGGATATTGGCCATCATCAAGTCCAAAAGCAAGTGCAGTAACTGGTACTGTTGAATTTAACAGCTTATCCAGTGGTGAAAATGGTATAATTAATCTGCCATTGAAGTTGACAAATACAAGCGGTGTATATGCAGTAACTTCAGTAGTTAATATAGATGCTAACGCAATTGATATTGTAAGTGTAAGTAAACATACTCCTGATAACTGGACGATGTTCTACAATGTCGATAACGGTCAATTGAAAGTAGCTATGGCAGGTACTACACCGTTGACAGATGGTGATGTTTTGGTTATCGGCTTAAAGTTAAAGACTCAGGAATCAGTAGTTAACCTTACTGGTAGCGCTCAATTAAACAACGAAATACAAGCTAACTTAATGGCCAATGTAAGAGAAGTACCTACTTCATTCTCTATGAGTCAAAATTATCCGAACCCATTTAACCCAACAACTACCATTAAATATGCAATTCCTGAAAAGGCTCAGGTTAAGTTGACAATTTACAATATGCTCGGTCAACAAATTAAGACCTTAGTTAATACTGAACAGGATGCCGGTTTCTATAAGGTTACTTGGGATGGAACAAATGACTTTGGCAGTAGAGTAGCTTCAGGTATCTATATTTATAGAATTGAAGCAGGTAAGTATGTCTCTACGATGAAGATGAATTTATTGAAGTAGTTAACTTAAAAATGGGGGCGGTTTATTTGCCGCCTCCTAATTTTGAGTTATTGTTATTAAAATGTCAATTCAATAATTAGAGGTGATAATGAGAAGTTTCAAAATAAGCGTTGTAAAGTTTCTGACGATATTCGCTGCAATGCTTATGCTAGGAACGATGAGTACGTTTGCACAGGTTAGTGTATCTTTACCTAATGTATCTGGTTTAGCTGGCTCTGAGAAGTTAGGTGCCATTAATGTTGGTAACTTAACGGGACAAAATGTACACGCGCTACAGTTTACGGTTACATATGACAAGAATATTGTGTATATAACCGGCGTCGACGTTAGTGGGACAATTATGGATGGCAAAACACCAGTCGTTAACGCAGATACAGCAAACGGAACTATTACTGTAGCATGGGCATCTCCAGATAGTGTAGCGTTATCGGGAGAAGGAACTTTACTTAATTTAGTCTTTTTATTTAGGAATCTCGGAACATCCGCATTACAATTGAATAATTCTTTCTTGTTTAATGCGGGGAACCCGTCAGTCTCACCTACAGACGGTCAAGCTATTACAGCTAAAATTATGGTTGCTCAAGCACCAGCTGTCTCGGCTACTGCAGGTGATGCTATTATGATTCCTATTACTGTAACAACAATTGAACCTGCAGATAGTGTTCATGCATATCAATTTTCTGCTACGTTTGATAAAAACGTATTTACTATAAGTGGCTACGACGTTTCTAGTACGATAAGTGATGTTAATGGTGGCTCTGTTGAAGTAAATCCAGATAATACAAACGGAACAGTATCTGTTGCTTTTGCAAGCACTACAGCTGTTTCAGGCAGTGGTAATTTACTTTATCTCACAGGTACAGCTGTAGCTGCAGGTGTAAGTGATTTTAAATTTACTTCATTTATGTTCAATAACGGAACTCCTACAGCTGGTACTATAGATGGACAAGTTGCTGTAGCAGCACAGAATGTTGCTCCAACTTTAACTTTAAGTCCAGCTGATACTGCATATACAATAGCTGAAAATACAAGCATTCAAATTCAGCTAATTGGTAACGATACTCCAGGTGATGTATTAACTTATTCTGCATCTGGAATGCCTGCAGGTGCAACTTTAAGTACTTCAGGGTTGTTCTCTTGGACACCAAATTACGACCAAGGCCGAACCCAGCCTTATGTAATTACATTTAAGGTAACAGACCAAGGCGGATTGTTCGCGACTAAGTCGGTTTCAATTACCGTTACAAATGTTAACAGAGCTCCTTCGTTCACTGCTGAACCCGCGAACAATACAGTTGTGCCTGTACACAACGTACCTGTATATTACACATTCCAGTATCAAGCAAATGACCCAGATGGTGACCCATTAACTTTTAGTTTGGTTTCTGGACCAGGTTCTATAACCACTAATGGTTTATACAAATGGGCACCAGCACCAGTAGATGCTGGACAGTCCTTCATTGTTGTTGTTCAAGTGACTGATGGTACTGCTACTGTTACTTCAACAAGAACTTTGAAGGTATCCGATACAGTTACAGGCGTTGATGGCCAGGCTGAGCTGCCAACAAAGTATGAATTGATGCAAAATTATCCTAACCCATTTAACCCAACAACTACAATTCAATTTGCACTCCCGAAAGAGTCGCACGTTAAATTAACTGTATTTAATGTGCTCGGTCAGGAAGTCGCAGTTCTAATTGACCGTACAATGGGTGCTGGATATCATACGGTTAATTTTAATGCTACTAATTTGAATACTGGAATGTACTTGTATAAGATTGAAGCAGGTAATTTTGTATCGATTAAGAAGATGTTATTAATCAAGTAAAAGCCCACTCCCCAACCCTCTCCCTTAGGGAGAGGGAGGTTTTAAATACCCCTCTTAGAGGGGTATTTTTTTTGTATTTTTGTAGGGTCGAGGTCTCCCCGACCCCACACATGGTTAGCAGAGTGAGGATAATGGATGAATCGAACGTTGTAGGGTCGGGGTTTCCCCGACCATCACTGGTGAATCTGATATTTGGGCTGGATGAGCCGGTTCATACAGCCAATGAAAACAGATGTTAGGGCAAGGAGACCTTGCCCCTACATTAATGAAACAAATGATTCAACCGATGTAGGGTCGGGGTCTCCCCGACCCCCCGTGTGGAAATGTAAACAGATGAATCAACGGTTGTAGGGTTGAGGTCCCCTCAACCACTCACGTGGTTAACAGAGTTACAGATAACAAATGAATCAACGGCTGTAGGGTCGGGGTCTCCCCACGAAGTGGTGCATTCGCACCGACTGATTATGTGGTTAATTGTACGTTAAACAATGGATGATTTATTGTGTTAATTACAGATGTGAGGGCAAGGAGACCTTGCCCCTACATTGATGAATCTGACGCTTGGGCGAGAGGACCTCGCCCCTACATTGTATTAAATAAACATTGGAAAAATTGTATTTTCTGTATCAGCATAATTCAAGCTAATCATATATCCATTTTTTATTTTTAATTTATCACATAAAGATTGTAATCTGCTCAGGTCCTTTTCACTGGATTTCAATTTAACTTCAAATGCTATTTCTTTATTAACTATAAAATCAATTTCAGCGGTATTTCTTTTATTGTAAAATGATAATTCACCGTATGGTTCCAGTTGATTTGCAACTGCATTTTCAAATAACTGTCCTTCATTCACCCTGCCAATAACATTGAGCAAACCAGTATCTGCAAAATATACTTTTTTACCGCCTGCAACAGCCCTGTCAATACTGGCGCTGAACTTTGGTATTAATTTTATAAAAAATACTCCTTGTAAAAATTCAAGGTATCCGTATAACTTGACTCTATTAATGCCTGTTTGTGACGATAGCTTTGTAATATCCAGTATATTGCCTGTCCTCGGCACTAACAACAATATCAAATCTCTTAATTCTCTTATGTCTTTGAAATCCGATAATATCCTGATATCTTTTTCAAAAAAAGAAGCAAAAATATTTCGAAGAATTTCCTTTTTTGTCTTAACATCTTTAGTAACTACAACTTCAGGAAAACCTCCGTATTCCATATAATCCAAATAATCCATTTGATATTTCTTAAACTCAAGCAGGGAATACTTTTTAAGTACAGATTTAATATCAAGTTCTTCATTACTAATCTCGTTTTCAGGCATTTTATCATTAAAAAATAAATATTCCTTAAAACTCATTGGTCGCAGAATAAAAAGGAATTTTCTACCGCTTAATGATTCAGGGAATAGATTTTTCAAATAAAAATTTGAAGAGCCGCTAACGATAAATTTAACCCCATATTTGTCAATCAGATATTTAATGACTTTAGTTATTTCAGGCAGATTTTGAATTTCATCGATAAACAAATAAAGGCGTTCATTCTTTGCGCCGCTTTGCTTATAAAGACTTTGATAAATGGCATCATAGTTTATATTTTCAAAATTTAGCATATCAAGCGGATTGTCAAGATCAAACCATAATTTAGGTGCAGAGACTTCGTCAAATAGCTGCTTCATTAACGTAGTTTTGCCGACCTGACGCATGCCTGTAATTACTAAGGCATTTTTATGTTCCAAATATTTTTTCAGATCATAAAATAAAAATCTCTTTTTCATAAGCGCACATTATGTAAAAATTTATTTACAAAATAATACTTTTTTGTAAAAAAGTGCAAATTAATGTAAAAATTTAGTGATTGTTGTTGGTTTGGCTACGAATGATAAAAACAGATGTTAGGGCAAGGAGACCTTGCCCCTACACTGATGAATCTGATGGGAGGGCAAGGAGACCTTGCCCCTACATCGATAAAACGGTGATTCAACCGTTGTAGGGTCGGGGTCTCCCCGACCCTACGTATGGAAATGTAAACGGGTGATTCAAAGGTCGATGTTTCCCCACGAAATGCTGTATTTGTATCAACCAATCATGTGGTTAATTGTACGTTAAACAATGGATGATTTATTGTGTTAATTACAGACGGGAGGGCAAGAGGACCTTGCCCCTACACTGATAAAATGGATGATTCAAATGCTGTGGTTGATAATTCGCAATTGATAATTAAAGAAAAAATATTACTTTACAAATAAATTTTTTATTTTGTGGTATGAATAATAACAAATCCTAAAGGGGGAATAATGAAAATTAAATCAATTAACTATTTCTACTTATTTATGCTAATGTTTTTTGTTTCTGAATTATCAATAGCACAAATACAAATTACATTACCAAGTACTACTGGTGCGCCTGGTGAAGTTAAGTCTTTGCCAGTTACTGTTAATGATTTAACATCGTACAACATATATTCATATCAAATACAAATTGATTACGATAAAACAATTATGAAAATTAATGGGATTAGTACTACTGGGACTGTTATGACGGGTGCAGGGGACCCTCAAGTAAATCCAGATACAACTAATGGCTTTATTAGAATTGTGTGGGCAACTGGAAATCACCCGCTTAGTGGCTCTGGTGTTTTAGTGTATCTTAATATAAAACTTAAAACTGCCGGCAACTCAAACATTTACCTTGATAGTACTTATAGTAATAAGTTCTATAATGAAAACGTTCAAGCAGTTGCTTTCACTGTTACAAATGGGATTATTACTGTAAATGCTGTTAACAATCCTCCTGTTTTTAATTCAATACCAAACCAAACTGTAAATGAAGGAGATACGTTAACATTTACAGTTAGTGCAACTGACCCAGAGAATGATCCTATAGTTTTAACGCATGGAACTCTTCCGCAGGGTGCAAGTTTTGATTCAACAACTGGTGTATTCACCTGGCAGCCCAATTATGAACAAGCTGGTCAATACGATGTGATTTTTTATGCTAATGACGGCCATTCAACCTCACAAATTACAGTGCATATCACAGTTGTAAATACAAATAGGGCTCCAGTTTTTACAAAAGAGCCTGCAGACAGCACGAGAGTACCCGTTCATAATGTGCCGGTATATTATCAATTCCAGTATGAGGCTCAAGACCCAGACGGAGATCCATTAGTTTTTAGTTTAGTTAGCAATGATCTTGGTAATGCTAGCATGTCTACTACTGGAAAGTTCTTATGGGCGCCAGTACCAGCGCAAGCTGGACTACCGTATAATGTGAAAGTTCAAGTAAGCGATGGAACTGCTAGTACTATCTCTTCGAAAATATTAATAGTTGCTGATACGGTCACAGGTGTTCAAAAAAATGATGGATTACCAAAAATATTTTCTCTAAGCCAAAACTATCCTAATCCTTTTAATCCATCTACTACAATTGAATTTGAAATACCTAAGCAAACGCATGTTACATTGGAAATATATAATATTTTAGGTCAGAAAGTTGCAGAATTGGTTAATAAGGATATGTCACCAGGTCGTTACAGAATTAATTTTGATGCGAATAATTTGCAGAGTGGGATATACTTTTATACTTTAGTTGTGGATGACAGGCAGTTTATTAAAAAAATGATTGTGCTTAAATAGTACCTTATAAGGTTAGAATTAAACTAAGAAAATAAGTTAAGTGTTTTTTAGCAAATAGTTTTCCATGTTTCATCTCTTTTTTATGTGAATTTTTATTCAACCTAACGTATAGAGACCAAGTCTTTTATTATATTTTTGAAATGTTATATTATCAAAATAACATTGGTATAGAAATTGTACTATAATATGGCAAGAAAAGGAAAAAGTGTGAAAGTCTTTATTATTTTTATGATATTATTCTTATTAAAAGTATATGCCCAACAAGGACAAGAGGAATGGCGGGTAGTAGGTACACCTATGAAATTTCCAGTTTCGGCAGCGAGGGTGGTGTACAAGAAAGTGAATGATTTACCGAAGTTTTATGTTCTTGGTGGCTATTCGGATTCATTAAAAGAAGTGGTTGATTGGATACAAGAGTTTGATTTAGTGAGCGGCAAATGGAAAATTGTAGGGCATATGAAAACTGCTAGAAGCTTTTTTGTAACTGCTCTTTTTGATAATAAAATTTTTTCTCTGGGTGGAGTACCGTTAGTAAATGGATATGATAACAGTATAGAAAGCTGGGACATATTAGCCGGAGATTCTTCAATAGTTTATGATTATGAAGACTCTTTTTCAAGGCAATATGCCACTGGACATTTAGTTTCCACCTCAATTTATTTAATTGGAGGGAACAAAATTAATAGTTCTGAAAATATTCCATATATTGTTCAGTATGATCTTATTAATAAAAAAGTTCTTTTTACTTTGGATTTTCCAAGTATGGAAAAGCCCCAGGAACACATGTCGATGTTTGTAAATGATGCTATATATATTTATGGTGGTAATTATAATGTTCCATTAAACTGGATTAGCAAGTTTTCTATTTCTACTAAACAATTAGAAAGATTACCGCAAACACTAATAGAACCAAGAGCTGGGGGTGCTGCTGTTTATAATCAGCAATTGCAAATGGGTTTTATAGTTGGTGGTTACAATGAGGGGAAGAAAAACGGTATGAAAACTACTGAGAAGGTTATATTTAACGGAGATGGTACAGTTTCGGTCTATGAAGGTGCCCCATTAAAATATGCTAGAATAAATCCAATGTTAGTAAGTTACGAAAATACTGTGGTAGTCTTTGGAGGTAAAGGGGAAGATGGTAAAATTGTTCCTTATATAGAGTTGTTGTTTAATCCTCAAAAACCAACACCAGTTATTTCTGAAGACAAAATTCCAACCAACTTTACATTATCTCAAAATTATCCAAATCCTTTTAATCCAACGACAAATATTTCATTTACTTTGCCGCATGTTTCTTATGTAACGTTAAAAGTTTATGATGTACTTGGCAAGGAAATCAGTACATTGTTAAATGGTGAAATCTCGGCAGGTAATCATTCGGTATTATTTAATGCAATTAATTTACCGTCGGGAGTTTATTTTTATAGACTTGAAGCACACAGTAATACTACAGGTAAAGAAACAAATTTCATTTCAACGAAAAAGATGTTGCTAATAAAATAAATGCCCACTCCCCAAGAGGCTGACTAATGAGAATTCACCACCTTGTGGAAAGTAATTGTTCAAATGAAAAATCCTGCTTGCCGAATGAATTCGTTCAGCAGGCAGGCTGTGAAAATCTGTGTTGTCTGTGTTCTATTTTCTAACTTGTCCGCCGCATTCTGGTGGAAAAATCTTACTTTTTAGACAGCCCCAGGTTTTAAATACCACCCTTAGTAGGGTCGGGGTTACCCCGCGAAGTGGTGCATTCGAATCGACCAATCATGTGGTTAGTTGTACGTTAAACAACAGATGGTTTATTGTGTTAATCACAGACGAGAGGGCAAGGGGACCTTGCCCCTACATTGGTGAAACGTGTGATTCAATCGATGTATGGTCGAGGTCTCCTCGACCATCATTGGTGAACCTGATGTTTGGACTGGATGAGCTGATTCATACAGCCAATGAAAACTGATGGGAGGGCAAGGGGACCTTGCCCCTACAGTGATAAAACAAATGATTCAATTGGTGTATGGTCGAGGTCTCCTCGACCTAAATGCTATGATTTAAAAATGTTATTATAAAATATCCCCAATCTTCCCATGATGTTTCTTGTGTCAATTATCAGTTTCGAATTTTTTGCAATTAAGTTGTAATCAATCATATCATGGTCGGTTACAATTAATACAGCGTCAAATTGTTTTAGGTTTTCTTTTGTCAGCGCAATTGATTTCATAACAAATTCATATTTTCTTGTCTTTGGCAATTTTGGAATAAAAGGGTCAAAGTATTTTACTGTAGCATCTTTTTTTTGCAATATGTCAATCAACTTTAATGCTGGGGATTCTCTTAAATCATCCACATTTTTTTTATAAGCTACACCAACAATTAAAATTTTGGATTCTTTTATAGGTTTGTTCCGCTTGTTTAATAATTCGGTTAGCCTTTCGACTACATAATATGGCTGTAGAGTATTAATTTCACCAGCCAATTCAATGAATTTTGTTGTAAAATCATATTCTTTTGCTTTCCAGCTTAAATAAAATGGGTCGATAGGAATACAATGACCACCAAGTCCAGGCCCGGGATAAAAAGCTTGAAAACCGAACGGTTTTGTTTTTGCAGCTTCTATAACTTCCCAAATGTCAATGTTCATTTTGTCGAATATCATTTTCAGTTCGTTTACCAAAGCTATATTTACAGAGCGGTAGATATTCTCAAGCAATTTCGTTGCTTCGGCAGTCTTTGCAGAAGAGACTGGCACTGTTTCAATAGTTATTTTATCGTACAAAGCACAGGTAATTTCAGTGCATTTTTTTGTTATCCCTCCTACTACTTTTGGGATTGTAGAGGTTGTGTATTCTAAATTGTTCGGGTCTTCTCTTTCTGGACTAAAAGCCAAGAAGAAGTCTTTTCCTACTTTATACTTAACATTTGGTCTTGGTCTCTCAAAAAGCGGAAGTAAAATTTCTTCTGTAGTGCCTGGATACGTTGTAGATTCAAGCACAATTAAGTGACCTTTTCTAATATATTTTTGAATAGTCTTTGAAGTATTGATTACAAATGTTAAGTCTGGTTCCCGGTGTACATTAAGCGGAGTTGGTACGCAAATAATTATTACATCAGTTTCAGCTAATCGTGTAAAGTCAGATTCAGCAATAAATTTTTGAGTATCTAACACAGATTTAATTTTTTCGCTTTCTATATGTTTTATATAAGATTCGCCTTTACGAAGTTTTTCTATTTTGATATTATCAATGTCAAATGCTAATACAACAAATTCCTTTTTTGCAAATTCTAATGCTAATGGTAGACCGACGTAACCAAGGCCAATAATTCCAATCTTAGCCGATTTGCTGTGTATTTTTTTCAGTAGATCCATCTCAACTCCGTAAAATGTTATTACCTTGGCATTAAATTAATAATTTTCTTTTTCAAAAAAATTTATGAGTTAATTTTATAATATATATCCCAATTTATGCAATAAATTATGAAAATTAAGTGTGTTCATGTATATAAAAGAAAAATAGAAATCAGATTCTCATGCTTCTAATGTATAAATCGGTTAGATAACATTAACAACTAAGTTTAGCTTACTCTGTTATTGGCTTTATCAATAAGCTAATAAGGTTTGGTTTCTTTTTCTTTGTTTAGGTTACTAAGGTAGCAAAGAAAAAGGCATGGTATTTAGAGAGTTCATCCATGATGAGAATTCACCACCCACCCACGAAGTGGCGAATTTCTACGAGTGGCGTATTCGCATCGACCCCACATGTAGAAATGTAAACGGATGATTCAAAGGTTGTAGGGTCGGGGTTTCCCCACGAAGTGGTGCATTTGCACATCACTTTTAAAAAATTCCTTGAAACTTACAGAATCACTTAATATATTAAAATTACATTTCCTCAATATTGAATTAATGACTTCTTTTCTTAACAAGGGCGCACGTAAATCTTAATTAAAGTTAATTTAATTAAAGAGGTAAGACGTGAAATGTTTACGGCTCTTTTTAGTCTTTTTGCTTCTAATAAATTTTTTTGCAGCTCTCTGTTATAGTCAATCTGCGTTAGTAATTAATGAAATATTAGCCGACCCGCCATCTGATTCAACGGGTGATGCAAATGGTGATGGAGCAGCTGATTTACATAAGGACGAATTTGTAGAATTGGTTAATGCAGGCAGCATAGCGTTAGACATTAGTGGTTGGACGCTTTCAGATTCAACTGCTTTAAGGCATATATTCCCCACAGGTACAATTCTTTTACCAGGAAGAGCTATTGTCGTTTTCGGAGGTGGTACACCAACAGGTACATTTGGTGGTGCAATTATACAAACAGCATCCACTGGATCATTGTTATTAAATAACTCAAATGAAGCCGTTATAATTAAAAATTCTTTAGGAACTGTAGTAGCACGTTATACTTACGGTTCTGAAGGTAATTATGATCAATCATTAGCGCGTAATCCAGATATAACAGGCGCTTTTGTAAAACATACTGAAATTTTAGGAGGCGGTTCTAAATTTTCTCCCGGTGTTGGCAATGTAACTGGTCAGCCGTTCTTACCTGAAATTGATATTAAAGGAAATGGAATTGCTATCTTAAATGGCGATTCTTCACCACGAATAAATAATAATACGGATTTCGGCAACGTCAACATAGTAACAGACGCAATTGAGAAAGAATTTGTAATAGAAAATACTGGATTAGCATTATTAAGTTTGACTGGAACTTCACCATACATAACTATTACCGGCGATTCATTAGATTTTACAGTAACTCAAATTCCTTTTCAAACTATCTTATCAAGAGACTCAACTATTTTTAAAATTACTTTTAATCCTACCGCATTAGGTACAAGAAGCGCAACTATTTCAATAGCAAATGATGACAATGATGAAAATCCCTATTCTTTTGCCATTAAAGGTGAGGGTTATAAGACAATACCTTCTTTATACAATATAGAGAACTTACCTTTGGAATACACTGAAAGAGAAGGCGGCAGGCAAATTACTAATTCTATAATGTTAAACGATCTGTACAATATTCCTCAAGCAAGTGCAATTATAAAAATTACAGAAAATTATGTTAGCGGAGAAGATAAATTACTTTTTACAAATCAAAATGGAATTAGTGGAACTTGGGATGAATTAACAGGTACGTTATATTTGACTGGCAATGCAAGTCAAGCAGATTACCAAACAGCTCTGCGCTCCGTCGAATACCAAAATACCAGCGATAGTCCTACAATTGCACAGCGGATAGTCAGTTTTACAATTAATGATGGAATAGATAACAGTAATACCGTAACGAGAACAATTAACATAACAAGTGTTAATGATTCTCCGTTATTATCAAATGTTGAAAGTACATTACTAAGTTATGAGGAAAATTCACAGCCGCTTCAGATTACAGACAGCATTGAATTAAGTGACCCGGACAATTTATTTTTAACAGACGCTGCTGTACAAATAGTCGATAATTATATTGTTGGTGAAGATTTTTTAATGTTTGCAGATCAAAATGGTATAATTGGGAATTGGGATGAATTAGCTGGGAAGTTAAATTTAATTGGAGCAGCAAGTTTAAGTAATTATCAAACTGCCCTTCGCTCTGTAAAATATTTTAATAATAGCGATAACCCCAACACAACTTCAAGAACAATTAGTTTTACAGTTAATGATGGAAAAGATTACAGCAATACAGTAACTAGAACAGTCAAAATAATATCGGTAAATGACTCGCCGGTTTTATCAAACATTGAAGTAGAAGAATTAATTTACACAGAAAACGATTCACTTATTCAAATAACAGATTCTATAAAAATTAGTGATGTTGATAATCAGACAATGAGTCATGCAGAAGTGCAAATAGCAGAAGGTTATCGAGCTGGAGAGGATACTTTAAGCTGCTTGGCAACAAATGAAATAATGGCAAATTGGGATGAATTAAACGGTAAGTTAATCTTAAGCGGTGTTTCAGCTATTGAAAATTACATTAGTGTATTAAGAAGTGTGAGATATTATAATAAAAGTCAAAATCCCAGTGTTACAGAAAGAAAAATAAATTTTATGGTAAATGATGGAGAAACAAACAGTAATTTATTGGGGAGAAAATTAACAGTAGTAAGCGTAAATAATCCTCCTGAATTAACAGACATAGAAGATGAGGAGATAAATTATTATGAAAATGATTTTCCTGTGCAGTTGACTAAGAGCTTAAGAGTAAAAGATGCTGACAACGAGAACATTGTGGGAGCTGTAGTTCAAATAAGTAGAAATTATACGGAGGGAGAAGATTTTCTATATTTTAATCAAGAAGATGAGATTAAGGGTACGTGGGATTCAAAAAATGGAAGTTTAATACTAAGCGGAATTTCCAATACAACAAATTATGAAAATGCACTAAGAAGTGTAAGTTATTACAATTCATCAGATAATCCGTCAACTAAACAACGTGAAGTAAGTTTTCAGGTAGATGATGGCATAAGTGGAAATTTATCAGTGCAAAAAAATCAATTTGGTACTAACAAAAAATTACAATCATTTGGGAATAAATTAGTTAGAAGAATAAACATAATAGTTGTAAATGACTCACCTGAACTTCGGGGTATAGAAAAATCAGTAAAGGAAATAAACGAGGGAGAGGAATTAAATATTTCAGATAGCATAAAAATAATTGATAGAGATGACAGCACATTAGCAAAGGCAGAAATATGGATAGCTGGAGGCACTTATGCGAAAGGAGAAGATAAATTGATTAGTAATTTTGGGGTATGGGATTCACTTAGCGGGAAGTTAGTTATCGAGAAGGAATTATCAGTTAAAGAGTACAAAGATGTATTGAGAACTGTTAAATACAGTAACACAAATAAATTTCACAAAAAAGTAACAGAGAGAGCAATTAAATTTAAGGTATATGATTATCAATCTAACAGTGAAGAAGGAATGAGAGTAGTAAGAGTAGGATTAGTGAATCATTCACCGGAACTAAGGGATTTAGAAACGTCAATATTAAGATATAATTTATTGGGCGATGCTGTTGGAATTACCGATTCAATAACAATTGAAGATTATGATGACGAAGAGATTACATCTGCTGCTGTACAAATATCAATTAACTACGACTCAAAAAGCGATACGTTACTGTTCGATGATTTTTCTAATATTAAAGGAATTTACTATAAAGATTTAGGCAGACTTACACTATTTGGAAAAGACACAAAAGAAAATTATCAAACTGCACTGAGATCTGTAAAATTTTATTTAAAGAACAAAAATATGCCAAGTTCACTTAGGCGAGCAGTTCAATTCATAGTAGGTGATGGGAAAGCTTCAAGTAAAATTCTACAGAGAGAAGTGGAAATAATTTTACCTACCGATACTCCATCAATCTCAAACCTGCCAGATAGTTTTAGCATAAAGCAAAATGAATCTATTAAATTAAATCTTTGGGAATATGTGGAGGATAGAACTACACCGGATTCATTATTGGATTTTAGCTTCAAAGAAAAAACTGGTAAAATAAATTATAGCTTTGACAAAGCTAATGGGAATTTAGAAATAAAACCGAAAGAGAACAATTACGGCAAGGCGGAGATACAAATAACAATTACAAATAAATATGGTGCATCAGCAAAAACAAGCATTTTTATTGAAATTATTGATGAGCCCTTATCTGTTGATAATCAGAGAAGTGAAATACCGAAGGAATTTATTTTATATCAAAATTATCCTAATCCATTTAATCCAGCAACAAAAATTAGCTATGGGCTTCCGGTTGATAGTTATGTAAAAGTAACAGCTTACAATTTGTTAGGAGAAGAGGTAGTAGTTTTAGTTAACAGATTGGAGAATGCGGGATATCATTCAGTTACGTTCAATGCAGCAAATTTATCCTCAGGAGTTTATTTGGTAAGAATTCAGGCGGAAGGTTTGTCTGGCAGTAAGAGATGGCAATATAATGGGGCAAGAAAGATGATATTGCTCAGATAAATAAACATCGAATCTGATGTTACAAGATTTATAAAACTTAACGGTTTGTCTGGAAAAGCAAATAGAACTGGTGAATTAGGAATTAGGAATTAATAATTAGGAATTGTTAAAGGGGAATTAGAAATAGCAGTTCAATTCCTAATTTCTAATTTTTAATTGATAATTTATGAAGGCTTTCATAATAATGGAGCTTCCAAGGTCGGTATTTTTTAGTATACTTAGATTTACCAGCGTTGTGGAATTTGAGTCGTTTTTCTAAATCAGAAGTAGAACCTTTATAATACGTACCGTTAAATTGGCTTTTTAAGATATAAGTGTAATACATTGCGGAGAGGGAGGGATTCTCACGAAGTGATCACTACGTGAGAACCCCCGGTAGCCTCGCGACTACAACGGTTTTTCACGAAGTGACCGCTTCGCGGCCACGAAGTGACCGCTTCGCGGCAAGACCGCCGCATTCAACCTATCAAAGGTTCAGTTGTTTTTTAGATTATTCCATTTTGCTTTAGCCAGAAATGACCTTCTACGCTCTTAAAAAATAATTCTCGTTTTATGGCCTCAGTTTTCGTTTCGAAAGATTCATAATAATGGAGCTTCCAAGGTCGGTATTTTTTAGTGTATTTGGATTTACCGGCGTTGTGGAATTTGAGTCGTTTTTCTAAATCAGAAGTAGAACCTTTATAATATGTACCGTTAAATTGACTTTTTAAGATATAAGTGTAATACATTGCGGAGAGGGAGGGATTCGAACCCCCGGTAGCCTCGCGACTACAACGGTTTTCAAGACCGCCGCATTCAACCACTCTGCCACCTCTCCAAATTAAGATGACTGATTTGCTAAACAAAGATGTCTTCTAAGAACAGTTATTAGTAAAAATATTAGAAAAACGGTTACAAGAATAGTAAAAAAAACAGATTTTCTCCATTTGAATGCATATATTCATAAATGATGAAAAATATTGAATGGGCATGATTCTCCCTTGTAAATACATTATTTAATTAATTATGCAAAACGAAAAGGTAGCCGAAGAATTAATAGAAAAAATATCTCTTCTGCTGAAAAATAATTTTTTTAATCCTTCTGCAATTGAAAAAAAGGATTACAATTTTGAATTAACTGTGGAAAAGAATCATCAAAAAGTTAAGGTACAAGTCTACTTTGGGAAAAAAGGCATCAAAGTTATTTTACAGGGGAATGCTGAAAATGAGCTTTATAAAGAAGTTGAAAGAATAATAGCTGATGAACCTAAGTTTCAATTTACCGAAGAAAAGATACTTGAGCCTGATGAGTATATAGGAAGTGATGAATCTGGCAAAGGTGATTTTTTTGGTCCTTTAGTTACGGCAGCTTTTTATGTTAATGAATTATCCAAAAAAGAATTATTAAAACTTGGTGTAAGAGATAGTAAAGATGTTTCAGATACTCAAATTTCATTTATTGCTAATCAAATTAAGAAGAGATTTTCTGATGACTTTGAAATAGTAATTATCACCCCCTTAAAATATAACGAGCTTTACAAAAGTTTTAAGAACCTAAACAAAATTTTAAACTGGTCACATTCAAAAGCAATTGAAAATCTTTTGAAAAGGAAAAAATGTAGTTATATAATTACTGACAAGTTTAGCAATGAAAACTTACAACTATCATTTTCCAATGAGTTCAATAACATAGAATTCTTTCAATTTCAGAAAGCAGAAAAATATATTGGTGTTGCTGCTGCTTCAATATTGGCTAGAAACAGAGTTAACAGCTGGTTTGAAGAACAAAAAAAGAATGGCTTAGAATTACCAAAGGGTTCTTCTGAATCAGTAGAGAAAATTGCGAAGGATATTGTATTAAAATATGGTAAGGATAAACTATCCGAATTGGCTAAGGAACACTTTAAAATAACAAGTAAAGTTTAGTATTTGCAATTAGCTGAATAAATTTCTTTTCAAAGTATTAATTTTGTAATATAATATTAAATTTTCTGGAATAGTAAATGAAAAAAGTAAAACGTATTGGCATTTTAACTGGTGGTGGTGATTGTCCTGGACTAAACGCAGTAATTAGAGGTGTAACAAAACCTGCCCACGACCACGGATTAACAGTACTTGGCATACTAGATGGATTTGAAGGATTGGTAGAAGGTAAAGCAATGGAATTATATAATAAAGATGTTTCCGGCATTCTTGCTACTGGTGGAACTATTTTAGGTTCTTCAAATAAGGGTGACCCATTCCATTGGCCGGAAGAATTTGATGGGAAAATCAAAATTATTGATCGCTCGAAAGATGCTCTTAAAAATTATGAAGCTTGGGGACTTGATGTGTTAATAGCAATTGGCGGTGATGGAACGATGCACATTACTCATCAACTTTCTCAAATGGGAATAAATGTAGTTGGAGTTCCTAAAACTATCGATAATGATTTAGAAGCCACCGACCAAACATTTGGGCATGATTCTGCTGTATTTGTAGTTTCCGAAGCACTTGACAGATTGCATACTACAGCCTCTTCACATCATCGTGTAATGGTAATTGAGGTGATGGGAAGATATGCAGGTTGGATTGCCCTTCATGGCGGATTAGCCGGAGGAGCAGATATAATTTTAATTCCAGAAATCCCATTTGATTGGGAATTTGTTTATGATAAAGTGATTCAAAGAAATATGATGGGTAAAAGATTTAGTTTAGTTTGTGTTGCAGAGGGTGCAAAACCAAAAGATGGAAATATAGTTATAAAAGGAAAAGACCCTAAACGTACTGATCCAGTCCAACTTGGTGGAATAGGAGAGTTGGTTTCAAGAAAAATTTCTGAAAATACAGGTTTAGAAACACGATACGCTGTTTTGGGTCATTTGCAACGGGGAGGCAGTCCTACTCCATTTGACAGAATTTTAGCCACGAAATTTGGGACTAGTGCAATTGAGTTAGCCATAAAAAAACAATTTGGTAAAATGGTGGCATTAAGAGGATGGGAAATAAAAAGTGTTAAAATTGAAGATGCTATTTCGCGTCAAAAACTTGTTAAAGCAACTGACCAAGCTGTCTTAGCAGCTCATGCAGTCGGAGTAAGTTTTGGCACGGAAAAATTATAGAACGCTTGTTTGGATTCACTAATATTGCTAATTTAGTCCGCCTTAATTGATAATTGTTCATTGCAAATTGTTAATTAATTCCCGGGGTCGTAGTTCAGTTGGTTAGAACGCCTGCCTGTCACGCAGGAGGTCGCGAGTTCGAGTCTCGTCGGCCCCGCAGAATAAAGAGCCTGATTTAGAAATCAGGTTTTTTATTTCATTGAGTAAGTTAAAGAGTCACGCAGGAGGTCGTCCCGCCGAAGGCGGGAAGTCTCGTCGGCCCCGCTCGATAGCCTTGTAAGTAAAGAATTTACAGGGCTTTTTTAGTTTAAAGGAAAATCAACTGAAGTAGAAACTGAAGTAGTTTGATGATAATTCATCACTTCGTGGAATGCATCTACAGCCTCTGTAAGATCACTGCTGTTCAAAATAAATTACAAATGATTATACATTAATCAAAAGCAAGCTAGGTTGGACAGATTTTTCTTTTTTCAAATTTAATCCCCTAGTTAAAAATAAATTTGTTTGTAAGTTTTTCGGCTCAAACTTATCTCTTGGTTCAAATGGATTATGCAGCCATTCATTAAGACTTATTTTGTTAAATAAATTTATTTGCAGAAAAGCTATCAAATTAGATAAACTCCAGGGGAATTTTGCTATTTCCTTAAGAAACTTTAGAATAAGCAATGTTATCAAAGCTGTCCAAACTTGCCTGATGCAAGCAGGTTTGAATCCAAATAGTATTCTCATTAGTTCCAATAAAAGACTTAATTTTCAAGTGATTTTTTAATTGCTTAATGAATATTTCTATCTATGAAGTGGTTGATTCCCAATAAAATTTGTTGGGTTAGACATTACAACCAAAAAGGCTGATTAATAAAGTGTTAGATGAAGAAGCAAAAAGGAGATAAGGGAAAGAAGTGTGAAATTTGTTTGTGAATATATTATGTTGTACTGAAGTTTAAATTCTACTTGTTATTGATAGTCTGGGGGACAGGTGAAAGGTCTTACCGTTACACACTTAAAAAATATCTTTTGAAGTATTTATGCTAATTAAATATATAATATGTTTTATGGTGTTGTTATTTCTATTTAATAGTTGTAATGAAAATCCAACTCAACCAGTGTCTGCAGAACAGTTTTATCCACTTAAGGTTGGCAATAAATGGTACTATAAATATTATCATACAAATGGGGATACGATAAAATATGATTATTCTGATAGTGAGTATGAACTATATCGAGAAGTAATTGGGGTGAAAAAAATAAACGGGAAAAATTACTCAATAATGGAATCGAAGAATAGTAATCCTTTACTTGTAAATCATTCTGATACGACATATCTAAGAACAGATAGATATAAACTATACTTTGCTTATAAAGATGCAACAACAAACCAATATATTGAGAGAATGTTTGCTGATTTTAGTCTAGAAAAAGCAGATACATTTCATATTGTTAAAGATGCATATGAATGGGTAGTAACAGTTAAAGAGAAGACAACAAATATTATAAAATTTCATTATGAAATACCAAATGCAGCTGATGAGGAATATGAAGAAACATATGTTAAAAATGTTGGTCTTAAAAGTTCTTATTCTACAGACTGGCATATGGGGATAATGTTAGTTAATTACGAGCTAAAATAAATAGATAAAATATATAACCAGTAAATCGATCTAATCACAGAACAAATGCGTTTTAGTGATAAGTTTTTGTTTGGTAACTTAATTAGAACTTGCGGTTTGACATTGTTAAGTATTTAATAATGATCAGCAAACAATACTTACAATTAAAATTAAGCATTGTTTTCATGATTCTTTAGCTTGAGCAAGTAAGTTCTACTTTGTCGTTATGGTTGTCTAATTACTCGGGGTAGTTTGAAAAGTTGAGAATAACAATTGAGTAATAGCAGAACAATACAAATAAACAGAAATTTGATAAGATATAAAAAGAAGGACATGAAGAATTTACTATCACATTTGGGAAAAAGCTAAGGAAAAAGCGAGAGGTAGAAACAGTATTTGGAGATATAAAACATAATCAACTATTTAAGAGATTTTATTTAAGGGGTATTGAAAAAGTTAATGCAGAATTAGGATTAGTAGCTATGTCACATAACATTAAAAAGCTGAGACTGATGATCAACTGGACATACTGACAATCATTTATAGTAACTAACCACGAAGTGGTGACTTCTCATTTCATCGTTTTTATAAAGTATTTTTGATAGCGATGCTGCCATTAAAACATTTTCCTCTATGAAATTCTAATAATTAAGCTTATCTTAAGCTTGGGAAATGATTTTTATTTGTCTAAATCAAATTAATAAGGTGACTAAATAATTAAATCCTTCCCACTAAACACAAACCCGAAAGTTTTTATTTACTGCTTATAGAGAAATAAGCTTCAGTGTTTTTATTAATTATTGACATTTCTTTATGAGAATTCTCAATTCTTTGAATGCATTTACTCAGTAAACAAAAATTATTTTGGGAAAAACAAACACATAATTTTAAGGAGTATTAGATGAACATTTACATTGGCAATCTTTCACCTCAAGTAACTGACCAAGAGTTAAAAGACCTTTTTAATGAATATGGTTTAACTCAGAACGTAAAAATAATACGAGATATTTTTACTGGCGATTCCAAAGGTTTTGGTTTCGTTGAGATGAATGATAAATCAGCTGCATTAAAAGCTATTGAGGCATTGAATGCTAAAGAATTAAAGGGTAAAAAGATTGTAGTCAACGAAGCTCGCCCTAAAAATGATAAAAAACGCGGTGGCGGTAGAGGAGGTAACTATGGCAGTAATAAAAGACGATGGTAATTTTAGTTAATTTTCTCACCATTAAAAATTATTACCCTTTTAAAAAAATAGATATTATTTTTAGACCGTCACTCTAAATTATTTCTATAATAATATTTCCACACTACTTGCAATCCCGCCTTGTGCGGGATTTTTTATATATATGAACTTAATGGGAATCAGCTGAAATTGTGAGTTAACTAAATGACAAAATTTGTATTAAACATAGTTCTGATAAAAAAGAAGATTTTAATAGTTAGAGAAATCGAACTAAAATAATATTCTTCCGTCTAATGTTGTAAAATGATTTGTTGAATGATAAAATTACTTTTGTGGTTAATTCTGTTAATAACCTGTTGGCCCTTAGCTTTGTTTATTTTACTGCTTTATCCAATAGTTTGGCTGATTGTTTTGCCTTTTAGAATTGTTGGAATAACGGTCGAATTTCTTTTTGATATAATTAGAACTCTTATTAAACTTCCCTTTA
This sequence comes from Melioribacteraceae bacterium 4301-Me, assembly GCA_041538185.1. Lineage (NCBI taxonomy): Bacteria > Pseudomonadati > Ignavibacteriota > Ignavibacteria > Ignavibacteriales > Melioribacteraceae > Pyranulibacter > Pyranulibacter aquaticus. Next base: position 102,067 of record JBGORM010000007.1, read on the forward strand.
AAATGCTTCAGAAGTAAATACTCATCTTTTAACACAAAGACAAGATGAAACAGAATTTGAAAAAGTCATTAAATAAGTTTATACTTCAAGTAAGATAAATAAAAAAAAGAGTCTTAGGAAAAATGAGAGAGTCACTGCCATTCTTAATCGATTTAATGGATGATGAATCCCAAGAAGTAAAAGAAGAAGTATTAAAAGCATTTAATAATTATGGATTCAATTTAGAGAGCGATATAAAAGAATTTTCTGATTTGTTAGATCAAGAAAAAATGGAAATTCTAATGCCAATTATTTTTATGAACCGCTTTATATGGCTTAAACAAAATTGGAATAGTTGGTTTTCAATCTTTGATGATTATCAAAAGTTAGAAACAGCAATGGCTCTTTTAACTAAATTTTTATATGGACTTGATTATAAAGTAGACTTATCACATTTACTTGATGAATTAGCTGAAGAGTTTATGAATAAATATCCGTATGGAAATGAATTGGATCTTTCTTATTTCTTGTTCCACTTAAAAAATATTAAAGGCGAAAAAGAAAATTATTACAATCCTCTTAATAGCAGTTTAGTTTATGCAATAAATAACAAACGAGGTATACCCATTACTTTGTGTATGCTTTATATGTTGGTCGGTGACAGAGCAGGTTTTCACATAGAAGGTTGTAACTTTCCTGGCCATTTTCTAAGTAAAATAGTGCAAGATGATGAAATATTATTTGTAGATTGTTACAACGATGGTAGGGTAATCTACGAAAGTGAATTAGAGTCGTTAAAAATTCAAAGTGGAAGGCGATTTGTAAATTTAACAGATAGCAGCACTTCTCCAGAAGTTATTATTCGGAGGGTACTAAATAATCTTCTCAGTGCATTTAAAAAAAATGATGATATAAATAACTCAATGCATATTCAAAAAATAATTGAACTAACACCTACTGATTCAGATAAAGAAAAGTATTCACTTATTTAACTAATTGAGTTTTGTTTTGAGAAAATGATAGAAAGTTTTACAAATGACTATAAATAGAAGGAAGCCTAACAAACTTATCAATGAAAAAAGTCCCTACCTTCTGCAACATGCTTATAACCCTGTAAATTGGTTCCCATGGTCATCTGAAGCATTTGAAATAGCTGAAAAAGAAAACAAACCAATATTTCTTTCAATTGGTTATTCAACATGCCATTGGTGCCATGTAATGGAAAAAGAGTCTTTCGAAGATGAGGAGATTGCTGATATTCTCAATAAAAATTTTATTTCGGTTAAAGTCGATAGAGAAGAGCGACCCGATATAGATAATATTTATATGACTGTATGTCAGATGATTACTGGCAGTGGCGGCTGGCCGCTTTCGATATTTATGACTTCTGATAAAAAGCCTTTCTTTGCTGGTACTTACTTTCCTAAGGAAGATAAATACGGTAGAATCGGCTTTAAAAATTTACTTGTAAATATTATTAAAGCATGGCAGGAAAAAAAAGAAGAAATAGAACTAAGTGCTAATGAAATTACAAGTTATTTAAAGCAATCATTTGAACAAAATACTTTTGGTTTACTGGACGAAAAGGTTTTTCATCAAGCGTTTCAATATTTTGAAAAGAAATTTGATAATGAATACGGTGGATTTGGCAGCGCACCTAAATTTCCGTCACCGCATAATCTAATGTTTCTATTAAGATATTATTATAAATATAAAAATGAAGCTGCCTTAGTAATGGTGGAAAAAACTTTAACGCAAATGCGTCTCGGCGGGATTTTTGATCAGATAGGCTACGGATTCCATAGATATTCAACTGATAGGAAATGGTTAATTCCACATTTCGAAAAAATGCTTTATGACCAGGCTTTACTTATTCATGCTTATGCTGAGATTTTTCAGCTAACTAAAAATAATTTCTATAAAAAAGTAGTTGACGAAATTGTTGATTACGTTGCAAGAGATATGTCATCTATAGATGGTGGATTTTTTTCTGCTGAAGATGCAGATAGTGAGGGAGTTGAAGGTAAATTTTATTTGTGGACAAAAAATGAGATCATTGAAACTTTAGGTAAAGAACAAGGCGAATTTTTTTCAAGGTTATTAAATGTTGAACTTGACGGCAACTTTTGCGATGAAATATCAAAGCAAAATAACGGTAAAAATATTTTGCACTTGAAAAATGTTGATGAATTTCTCGCCAATGAAATTCCTATTAATGAACTAAGAAAAAAATTGTTTGAACAACGCAATCAGAGAATCAAGCCACATAAAGATGATAAAATATTAACAGATTGGAATGGATTAATGATTTCTGCGCTTGCTAAAGCCAGCAGGGTTTTCAATAGAAACGAATATATGAGTTATGCCCTTAAATCAGCTGATTTTGTTATTGATAATCTAATGGATAATAATGGTAATTTATATCACCGTTATAGGCAAGGTGAAAAAAGTATTGCCGGAAACCTTGATGATTATGCATTTTTTATTTGGGGATTACTAGAAATTTTTGCCTCATCCTTTGAACCAAGTTATGTGAAGACGGCTATTAAATTAATTGATTTGACTATTGAAAAATTTTGGGATTCTGAAAATGGCGGTTTTTTCTTTACCGAATTAAATAACGATATATTAGTAAGAACTAAAGAAATTTATGATGGTGCTATACCTTCAGGAAATGCTGTAATGATGCAAAACTTGATTAAAGTCTCTAGAATTGCTGGCGAAAATAAGTACGAAGAAATAGCACAAAAAGCGCTAAACAGCTTTGCTGCGTTAATTAATAATTCTCCCCATGCTTTCACTCAATCACTTATAGCATTAAAATTATTAATCAGCACTTCTTACGAAATTGTAATTGTAAACGAATCAGGCAATAATGAATCTTATAAAAAGCTGTTTGAAACTTTTTTGCCTAATATCATAATTATTGAATTGAATAGGACTAACAAACAGGAATTGGCCAACAGTTTTGAATTTTTTAAGAACTTTAAAAGCACAAATGATAAACCCACATTTTACTTATGTGAAAATTATCAATGTCAGCAACCCACAAATGATATAGAAATAATATATCATAAACTTGGAATAAAAAATTCAAGTTGAACAAATGAAATTAAATCCACATTATAAAGACCGTAACAAGATGAAAGCTTTTCCAATAATAATATTGAATTAACCGCTCTGCAGATACCGCTGATGAAAAAACCCGCTGTAATAGACATCACAATATATTGACACGTATTTATAACTTTATTATTATCTTTGATAGTAAAAAGATTATTAGCAGCAAATGAACAGCTTGAATCAGAAGAATAAATATTTTTGGGGCAGCTTTAAGAATGTTTTGTTTCTTTTTTTGTTTGTAACAATCCTTCTGTCAGTAGCCGGAGTTTATTACTACAACACTCAAAAAACAAAAATTATTAATGACAGGTTCGAGTATTTAAAGTCAATCTCAGATTTTAGATTGGTGCAATTAAACGAATGGCTTAAAAAAAATTACTCTGAACTTGAAGTTTTAAAAAACAGTAACATGCTGATCAGCACTAATCGTCGAAATTTTTTGACAAGTAATAACATAGATGCCTATAAGAAATTGTTCGATGTTTTGAAATCAAATTATAATTATAATGCTATCAGTTTGCTTGACAATAATTTTAACGAAATTATTTCGACGTCTAATTCAAATATAACTTCAGAGGATTCATTACTTGGAAAAGCATCATTAGATTCAAACAAAATAATTTTTTCCGATGCCAATTTGCAAACATCACAACAAAATGAAATAAAATTTTATGTACCGTTAAAAGAAAATTATTCCTCCCCAAAATCTGCCGTTTTAATTATAAGTTACTTTCCGCGTGAGATTTTCAATCCAATTCTAAACAATTATTTTGATAGGTCTCCTACAATGGAAACACTTTTAGTTAAGCCTTACGGTGACAGTGTTTTTTATTTGAACAATCTTAGATTTGCTTCAGGTAAAAATACTGACGCGAAAAACAGCAGAAGGGCTTTAATACAAACTAAAGAAATAAAAGGGCGGAATAGTTTTTTTGATGGGATTGATTATAAAAACGATGAGGTAATTGCTAGAATTAAGAAAGTACCGGCTACTGTTTGGTTTCTTATAACAAAAATAAATAAATCTGAATTTTATGAACCTGCCAACCGATTAGCTGAGTTGGTCTTCTTGACGGTATTTTCTTTATCTCTTCTGTTTGCAGTGATTTTAGTATTTCTGTGGAGAAAGAATATTGCTGCTAATATAAAAAAGGCTTACCAAGCAGAAATCGAAAAATATAAAGTAGAAAACCGATTACAGTCCGTAATAAATGAAGTAAAAGATATAGCAATTTTTATTATTGATAATCATGGGAAAGTTACTTCTTGGAATGAAGGGGCAAAAAAAATTAAAGGCTATTCAGAGGATGAAATTATAGGCAAACATTTCTCTGTTTTTTATTCAAAGGAAGACTTGATGACTAATAAGCCGAATAGAGTTCTTCAAGATGCTCTTCTTAATGGTCATGCACGCCATGAAGGGTGGATAGTTAGAAAAGACGGTAGCACTTTTTGGGCAAATACTGTAATTACTTCATTAGTCGATGAAAAAGGTGAAACTTACGGTTTCTTGAATATTACACATGATTTAACAGAAAAACGAAAAGCTGAAGAAGAAATTATAAGGTCACGTGATTTCTATTTGAAGCTGCTCAACGATTTTCCAAATCCAGTCTGGCGTTCCGATACACAAGGAAAGTTTAACTATTGTAATAAGGCATGGCTTAATTTTACCGGCCGCCAAATTGAAATGGAAATAGGTGATGGTTGGTTGGAAAATGTGTTTATTGAAGATAAAGAAAAATTGTTAAGGGATTACTCAGATTCCTTTAATAAGCAAAAAAGTTTTGTAACAGAATTCAGGCTTAAAACTTCAAGCGGTGAATACAAATGGGTATTAGCTTTTGGAATTCCGTATTATGACCTGGAAAATAAATTTTTGGGATACATTGGCTCTTGCTACGATATTGATGATAGAAAAAAATATGAAGAAACAATAAATACATTACTGATTATTAGTGAAAAATTATACTCGTCTTTAGAAGTGGATCAAATTTCAGATTCATTAATAACGGAATCCTTAAAATTAATTGATGCTGAAGGTGGTTTTGCAGCCGTAAAAAATGATAGTGAGTTTGTTGCAAAGAGGTATTATTATTTGGATCACTGGGAATATTTAGATTCTAAATGGTCAGTAGATAATCCTTATTTGCAAAAATTTGTTAAAGAAAAAGACAGCTATATTTCTAATAATCTTTCACATGAACATTTGTTGAGTCGAGATTTAGTCTTTAAATATAAAGTAAGAAATGTACTGACAACACCATTGTATGACTCAGCCGGTGAATTAATCGGATTTTTTGAACTTCACAATAAGAAAAAGAATAAAACGTTTACGATTGAAGATGTAAATCTTTTGCGGGGAGTTGCACGAAATGCCTCAATTTCAATTTCAAAATCTCTTGTTTATGAAAAGCTAAGAAAAACTGAGCACAGATTACGAAATTCTGAATCAGAATTGAGAAAATTGGCTGCTCAAATTCAATATGCCAGAGAAACAGAGAGGCAGCATATAGCACGGGAAATTCATGATGAACTAGGTCAGTTGCTTACAGGAATTAATCTTAATATTTCTCTTCTTACTGAAATGCTCGAACAGCATGAAAGACCAACTACTAATGAAATTTTAACAGAATTATATTCAGTGCAAGATTTTGTAAACAAAGGTATTCAAACTGTTAAAGACATTTCAAGCAGTTTGCGACCTTATGTATTGGATCATTTAGGTCTTATTCCAGCTGTAGCAGAATATTGCAGAGAAATTGAGAGAGTTAGTAATGTTAAATGTAATTTTGTCTCAGATTTTGACACGCTAAGTTTTAATGATGAAGAAAATCTAGCGATATTTCGTATAATTCAAGAGGCTTTAACTAATGTGGTAAGACATGCAGAAGCTACTAAAATTAACATCAGTGTTTCTGAAATTGGAGAAAACTTAGAAATAAAAATATCTGATAATGGAAAGGGCATGAATTTTAACGATGAATTACAAGTTGACTCAATGGGAATTTTAGGTATGAAAGAAAGAGCAATCTTTCTTGGTGGCAAATTAAATATTGAAAGCACTAAAGAGAAAGGAACTAAAGTCCAACTTATATTACCACTTAAACAAAAGGAAAGAAAATTATGAACATTGTAATAACAGACGATCATGAGATAATTAGAGAAGGACTTAAAAAAATTTTTGCAAAATATAGTGATTTGAACATTGTGGCTGAAGCGTCTGATGTTAAAGAACTTGCAATAGCTCTACAAAATAATCCGACTGATTTAATAATATTGGATGTTTCATTACCTTCGAAAAGCGGATTAGATTTTATAAAAGATATAAGACAAAAATTCCCTGAAATTAAAATTCTTGTTTTTTCAATCTTCCCAGAGGAAAAATTTGCTAAAAGAGCAATTGACATGGGTGCGGACGGTTATTTAAGTAAAAATGCAAAACCAAGCGAAATTATTAGTGCTATAAGAAAAATTGAAAGCGGCGGTAAATATATTAAATCTGAATTGCTAGAAAAGATTTTTTTATATTCACCTAAAAACAATACAGAAAAAGCTCATGAAATTCTTTCTGATAGAGAATTTGAAGTACTTAGGCTCTTAGCTAAAGGCAATAAATTAACACAAATTGCAGAACTGCTTGGGCTAAGTGTTAATACAATTGCCTCATACAAAAGTAGAATTCAAGAAAAATTAAATATAAAATCAACAGCTGAATTGATTAGATATGCAATCGATAATGATTTAGTGGAGAAGTATTAGTCTGTTTTTTATAATAAAATTTTTTTATGCCAACCAAAAGTACTCACAGATTCGTAATAAATTACACGCTTACCCTTGTCATTTAGAATTACTTTAAAATAAGCTCAAATTTTCGATTAATAACAGTATTAAAAAAAGTGCTTTTGTTATCAGTGTCATTATAATAAGGCTATAGATAAAGTGAAAGTATATTTTTCTTAGAGCTATAATGTAGCTTGCATGTAGTAAAACTGACCACATTATTTTCCAATAAATTGCTACATATAATTTCATCTCGGTTAATTAATTTATCGCCAGCATAAATCATTTTATAAAGATGACAATATTAATTGTAGACGGTCACGATGTACTTAGAGAGAAACTAATCCAATATCTTGAACTAAAAAGTTACTTTGCAAAAGTATTTGATGCGGATTCCGTTAGCAAAGCAAAAATAATTATACAAAAAGAAAAGATAGACATTGTTATACTTGATATTCAGTTGCCGGATAGTTCGGGTTTAGATTTAGTAAAGTTTTGTCAAAAATGGTTCTACAAACCTGTCATTATCCTTTGCTCTAACTATGCATTGCCTCAATACATAAATGTTTATGATAAATTTTCTGTTGATTATTTTTTTAATAAATTTTCTCAATTAGTCGAGTTGAAAAATCTTATTAAACAGTTAGCAAGGAATGAAATAATTGATAAGGGGTTATCAGAAAAATTAAAGTCAAATTAATAATAAGGTTTTAAAATGAAAAAATGTATTGTTGTTTCTTTGCAGCTAATTGTAATATCATTTAAGTCAAAGATTAAAAGGTTAATTAAATACAAGAAGTTCCCTAATTCAGAAAATAATTCACTTAATTGGGAAGTAGCAGGCATCTCCTTTGCTGCAGGGGGGACGGAAGGAGATGCCACAGCTATTGAAAAAGTTACTTTAATAACACCTGATAGTTCTGCAATAATAATTGATGATCCTAACGCTTACTTTTTTGATGCGGGTAAAGATAAAGATGAAAAATTTGGTAAGGAAGTAAAGAATAAAAATTTGGACGGTATTTATTTAGATTCAAATGCTTGGTTTAAACTGTTGCATCATAAATGGCGGGAAATATATACATGGTTTGGCAAGTATCAAAAAGTTAAACTTACGGTAGAAATTTTTAACATTTTGGAAGAGTCGGATATTTTAACTTTGACTTAAGGAGCCTCTATGAATAGCCGTTTCAAGACAAAAGTAAGATTTAACTTTATATCTTCAACACAAGAAGGAACCTTTAAAAAAATATATAAAACATTTTTATATACAGATTCGTTTGGAGGTAAAATCATGCAGTAATTAATGCGTTGGCTTGTTATTCGATTTATGAAACAGATAGTCTTTTCGAAGAAAAAATTTTGGGAATTCCATACAAAATTCAATAATTAACGTAGGAGGCAATATGCAGCTGATAAACAAAATGTCTTTAAAAAACTTACTCTTGCCTGTTTTGTCAATAGCTTTGATATTTATGTTTACAAATATTAAGGCTGACTCTTCAGTAGAACTGAAAGGTTCTATTCAAGTAAAGTCGGATTCAAGTATTACTGTAAATAATGTAGAAATTTTAGTAACAGCTTCAACTAAATTCGAGGGTGAAGAACATAGTAATTTAACATTCGATTCTCTTAGAGTTGGCGATTTTGTGGAAGTGGAAGCAGAAATAAATTTCAACGGTAAACTTGTCGCATCTTCGATCCATTTAATTAACTCACACGTAATTACTTATATAGAAATTGAAGGCAAGATCACATCCATAACATCGAATTCAATATTTGTAAATGAAACGGAAGTGTTTGTTGACTTAAATACAGTAATATCAACTCAGTTTCACTCGGCTATCAAATTCACCGACCTAAAAGTAAATGACAATGTCAAGGTTAAGGCAATTCAGAAAAATGATGGAACTTACTTGGCCATATCTATAAAAGTGGAGACTGAAAATTCTCGGCGCGAGGTAGAAGTAGAAGGTAAAATTGAGGCTTTGTCTGATAGTTCATTAACAGTAAATGGTACTGTCTTTTTGGTAACAAATGGTACAATTATAATGTCTGAGAAGCATGGCATAATTGCATTTAGTAATTTGATAATTGGCGAGAATGTAAGTGTACGTGGGTTTTTAAAAGAGGATTCAACATATACAGCAATTTTAATAAAAGTTGAAGACGAAAAACTTACAACAACAGAACTTGAACTACACGGTAAAGTTACTGCTGTTGACTCGAATAGTCTTACTGTTAATAACATTTTGTGTTTTGTTGATTCAAGTACTGTTATCTTTACACACAATGGGAACCTGTTAAATTTATCCGATATTAAAATTGGTGTTGTTGTTGAAGTAAAAGCTGTTTTGCAGAACGATGGGACCTATAAAGCACAACGGATTAAGTTATTAAACGAAATGGAGGACGATAAGGAAATTGAAATAGAGGGTGTTATTAATGCCACAACTGTAAATAGTATTACAATAGGCGGGTATGAAATTTTTATTAATGATTCAACTAGAATTTATTCGGAAACAGGTTTGAAATTATCGATTACTGATTTAATAGTGGGTACCAATGTAAAAGTACATGCTTATTTGCAAATGGGAGTGTATTATGCATCTAAGATAAAAGTGAAAGAGCATAATAAAACCGAAATCAAAATAACAGGTGCTGTAGACAAAATTGAAGGCAATACAATTACAGTAAAAGGAGTAACTTTTATAACGGATGAAAAGACTGAGTTTTTAAGTAGTGATCGCACACGAATAACCTTAAATGATTTGAAAGCCGGTCAAATTGTAAGTATTAGAGCAATTATTCAGAATGATGGTGCTAAATATGCTTTTCAGGTTAAAATAGATAGTTATTGGCATTCTGCAGTAATTGTAGAGGGACCAATTGATAGTTTGAGCGCTAATTCAATTAGTGTTGCAGGCAGAACTTTTTTCGTTGATTCTTTAACTGTTGTATTAGCCAGCGAAAGCGGAAAAATTGATTTTTCAAATCTTGTAATAGGACAAAAAGTTGAGATCAAAGGAACTTTCGATTCAAATGGTATACTGAAAGCAAGATTAATTAAAGTTCATGAAAACAATGAGTACGAGGTATATGGCACAATTGATTCAGTTGGCACTTCTTTTATTGTTGTTGCAAATTTAACCATAAATGTTAACCAAAATACAGTTTATTATAATGAATTTGATAACCTTGTTACTTTTGACAGCTTGATGGTTGGTCAAGTTGTAGAGGTTAATTATATGAAGATTAACACTAATGAAAATCTTGCTACTAAAATTGAGATAGAAAAACAACCTAACTCATTTGAATTTTCTGGTGTAGTTGTATCTCATTCAACAAATAAAATTGATTTTTCAGCACTGTCTTTGTCGTACAACAGCAGTACAGTTTTTATCAATTCTTTATATCAACCAATTTCTTCTTCTGAAATAAATATGGGTCAATCCCTTTACGTTTGGGCAGCTGAAACTCAAAATGGTACAATTCAAGCACTGCAAGTACAAGTCTTAGGTGAAGTTACGTCTGTCAATCAAGGTGTGGGTAATCAAATTCCAACGACGTTTGAGCTTTTCCAGAATTATCCTAACCCGTTCAATCCATCTACAATTATCAGCTTTCGATTGTCGGTTGGCAGTTTTGTAACGTTGAAAGTTTATGACATTCTTGGAAGAGAAATTTCAACTTTGATAAATGAATATAAACCTGCTGGAGAATACAAAGTAAGATTTAATGCGGCAAGTTTGCCCACAGGCGTTTACCTTTACAAACTTAATGCCGGTACTCAAACTTCTGTAAGAAAGATGTTGCTACTTAAGTAAAAAAATACTTTTCACTGTTAACAATTAAAGGGGATTTCATCATTTCGAAAGTTGAAATCCCTTTCTGTTAAAGTAAACCTCAAAAGTTTGTTGCTAATGAAAAATTTGTAGTAAATGAAATTTTTTTAACACTTTTTCATTTTGTGCATTGACTTATGGAATTTTTAAAATTCACAGAAAAAGAAATTTACCTATATAAAATTCAGCTTAACAAGCTGTCAATAATCATTTCTAACCGTCTTGCAAGCAGAACATTGTGTCAAGTGGGACTTGATTTACTGAAAGAAGACTTAATTAGTTATTTGCCAGGCTTTTTTGAAGCTGTCCATATTAAACTGCAGAAACAGATTGATGAATGGTTTAGTTCTTCGAACAGCAATTGCGATTTACATAATTATAGTGAACAACTAACAAAGTAAATGTACCCTTCAATTGATGAAAAGAAACAAAAATAAGACCATATTTCTTAACTAATACTCCCGTTACAAGTATGTTTTTTAACAATAAAAAAGTTATAAGTGTACTTTACATTTTTTTCGTTTTATTGTTTGTTGTCTCTTGTTCATATAATCTTTCAAAAAATATAATTAATGGAAGTTTTGAAGAAGTAGTAGATAATGAACCATCTGGCTGGGTTTCTAATGCGTCTTTAAGTGTAGATAATAATGTTTATTTCGAAGTTGATAAAAATGTTTTCCACAGCGGCAGTAATTCTATCCTAATAGAACTTACAGGCGGAAAGGCTCCTAGGCAAGAAGTTTATAAATTTATAAGAGCTTTAGCTCAATTTGAAACTGAGAAAAAATATAAATTGAGTGGATGGATAAAAGTTTACAAAATAAAAAACTCGCCTTACTTAGAAGCTGAATGTTGGAATAAGAACAAAATGATTGGCTATGCTTCTACAGATAAAATAGCTAAGGTAGTTGGCAACACTAAATGGGAAAATGTTGAAACAATATTTCAAATACCTAAAGAGACCACAAAAGTTCTGATTTTGTTGTGTGTCCCTAGTAAAAATAACATTTACGGCAAAGTTTGGTTTGATGATATTCAAGTCGAAAAAATTGATTGATATTAATTTGCAGAAATCTTAAAAGGAAAAACTCTTTGTAAAAATTTGAGTCAGAGATTTTAAGATTTTTAATTTAATACATAATTCATCTATCGAAAGCATAACATTCTAAAGGATTTTTTGATCTTCCTCATCCCCTTATTTCATGAACAAAAAATAATTAACAACTATATTTTATAATTAACTTAGACGATTCTATTCCAAATGATTTTTTGGGGATTAATAAGCCGTAGTAATAAAATATTCGAAAAAGTAAACATAACATAACTAAATAAAATTCAAAATAATTCGATAATAAAGTTGAATAATTGTCGGAATTTTTAATTAAGCCAAAATAAAAATGCAGAACGAACTTTCTTCATTGGATATAAATCATGGTGATTACAACATTGATGTAGATGAGAATTTAATACTGAAGTTTAACAGTATCGCAAAAAAAATTTTATTATACGAAGGTGAGCAATCAAAAGCAGAATTAATTAAAAAAGCTAACAAGTATTACTCGTTAACTAGAGGATATGGCGATGACGAGTACTTCCTAGAAATTGATAATGCATACATTTTTTGGCAGTTCAATTCTTCCTTAAATAAAGCAATTAAAGATTCGCTCAAGCTTAACAATAAAGCTCATTCCGAAGACAGTGCACTTTATGGTTTGTACGAATTATTTACAAAGTGGACGTTAGCAAAAGATATAAAGGAAAGGGAAGTTTTAGCTAAATTAATATTAGAATTGACCGAAAAGAAAAGGTATTTAAAGAATTTTTTGAGTTTAGTGTTTCAATCTGCAATTTACACCTATAGTGAGCTTTATTTTGATGGGGTTACAGCAGTAGAACTTTTATTTCAAGCAGCAGACTACATTCAAAAGTTGAATTTATCTGCAGAACAGAAAGAAGAATTGAGTTACTACCTTCAAATATTTAGGGGATTTGCTCAATATTACGACAAACAGTATGAAGCTGCATCACAAGAATTTGAAAAAGCATCCTTAAATAAAAGGTTTGCTTTGAATGCTAAATTTTACCAAGCACTTGCTGAAGTTAAGTTACTCAATTATGATTCAGCTGCTAACTTAGTTAAGAGTTTGTTTGATTTTGAAATGGAAAAAATTAATAATGCTATTAAAAATAAGAACTTACCTCTTTTTAGATTCCTTCTTGAAGAAAACACAATAAGAAGCTTTTTTAAATACAAAGAATTCACTCACATTATCGACTATTTGGAGTTTGAGATAAAAAACAGGAGTGAGTTTGCTGATGAATTATATAGAACGCTAAAAAGCAAGCTTGTCGATTTTGGAAATATCGATTTTACAACTAAACCCGATGAAAAGCTTCTCTCGGGCATTATCTTTATTAAAAATGCTATTGTGGACTTTAATAAAGCTGACCCAGTTTTTAGTATGACTTTGAAATTGTTTGAAGATTTTTTTAATGAAGAAATAAATTCCATTATTAATTACATTGAGCAAAGGTATGAGTCTAACATTAAAGAAAAACTTTTAATATATGATAACGAAATTGAAGAGAGCACAAAAATAATTAATCAACTTGAACATGAAATTGAGTTAAGTAAACAAAACATAAAAAAGAAATATGAATCGGCTATTAACTTATATAATGAAAATGTAAATTCAACAATTAATTTTTATGAGAAAAAGATTAAGGATTTAGAGAGTAGTAAACAATACGACATTGCAGAAGGAGTTAAAAGCGGCATAATATATAATATTTTTTTTACAATAATAATTTTTTTAGTGATTGGCTTTGCTACTTACACAAATTATAATTTAGAAGCTAAAGAATTTAGAGAAGCTATTTCATCGGTGTTAATTTTAGGATTGAAGTGGGCGCTTGTTACTTTTTTAATTGGTTTGCTTTTTACTTTTTTAAGTGTATTTGGTAATGCAATGGAGAAAAGTAGAATAAAAAAGAAGCTGCAGAACAAAATAGATTATCTTAACAAAAAAAAATTATCTGATACACAGCAAATTCAAAAAGAGATTGAAGAACTTGAAGAAAAAATAGTAAAAAAATGGAAACTCAAAATAGTATTTCATGAAAGCAGAATTGAGCAGCTAAAAAAGGAAAAAGCAGAGAAGGAAGAACAACTTCGCAAAGAAATGGACACAACAAAGCAAGAGGAACTTAAACCATTAAGAAACCTACTTACCCTTTATATTGGCTAATATTAGTCAACTATCTAAATATAAACCTCACTGTACTTAACTTACGCGTATTTTTATGGATTTTTGAATTGGTACGAATTTAGGAGAACTTGGCTAAAAGTTGCCTAAAAAAGTAAGATTTTTTTTAGCAGAATATGGTGGACAAGTAAAGAGTAGAATACCACTGATTCTTATTTATCTAGAATAACTTGGCATAAGGCTTGGCTGGTTTTCAATTGATAAATTACTTTTTAGGCAACCTCGAATACTCAATAAATTCTAAGTATATGAAGAAAATTGTAACAATTACTGGTATTCGTCCCGACTTTATTAGAATGAGTAAAGTGTTTGAAAAATTAGATGAGAATTTTGATCATATTATGATTCATACTGGTCAGCATTATGATGACGAACTGAGTAAAATATTTTTTAATCAATTAAAAATAAGAAAACCCGATTTTATACTAGAAACTGGTAGAAATAGTCAGAATCATTACGAACAGCTTTCTTATTTATCAAAAGAGGTTATTTATTTACTACGCAAGAAAAAGATTGACCCAGAGTTTATAATATTTTTAGGTGATTCGAATTCTGTTATGGTTAGTGCACCTTTGTTCAAAGAAGGATTTAAAATTGCTCATATTGAAGGGGGAATGCGTTCTTATGACCGTCGTATGCCTGAAGAAGTAAACCGTGTAATTTGCGATTATGTCTCAGACCTTATATTTGTTTACACCCCTTTGTATAAAGAACGTTTAGTTAAAGAAAACAAGAATCCAAAACAAATTTTTGTGGTAGGCAATACAATAGTGGAAGTGGTTAAGCAATATATGCCGACTGGTCAGAGATCGAAAGATTATATTATTGCTGATATACATAGAAACGAAAATTTAAAAAGTCCTGAACAATATAACCATATACTCAATTATCTTGAATTATTAGGTAAGAAGACTGGGTTGCAAGTACGACTCGTAAAATTTAATAGAGCAGTTAGACTAATTAACAAATACAAATTGCTCGAAGATAAAAAGAATATTAAGCTAACAGGCCCTTATGGCTTTCTTGATTACTTGAATTTGCAATACAATGCCTATGGAGTTGTGTCGGATTCTGGGACAAGTCAAGAAGAATGTCCTTTATTAGGTGTCCCGGTTGCGGTCCCAAGAAATTATACTGAAAGACCTGAATCTGTTGAAAATGGGAACAGCATTTTAGTTGGAGAGACTGAACCATTGAATAAAATGGTAAGAAATACAATGGAATTTTTTGAGTCTTATTCCATCTCAAAAGAAAAACTCAAATGGCTTGGAGATGGCAAAACATCCGAAAAAATTATTAACATCTTAAAGAGGAAACTAAAATGAAAAATGTTCTGGTAGTAGGCGGTGCAGGTTATGTAGGGGGTGCTATAACAGATTTATTATCAGAATCAAATTATAATGTAAGAGTATATGATGCTTTATTATACGAAGATTCATTTAGAAAACCCGTCGATTTTGTTTATGGGGACGTTCGAGATACAGCTAAGCTAAAGCCGCAGCTCAAATGGGCAGATGCTGTTGTGTGGCTTGCTGCTATTGTAGGGGACGGAGCTTGCCAGTTAAATCCTAAATTAACTAAGTCGATAAATCAGGATTCTGTTTCCTGGTTAGCAGATAATTATGACGGCAGAATTATTTTTATGTCGACTTGCTCTGTCTATGGTGCACAGGATAAAGAACTAGATGAAAATTCACCGACTAATCCTTTGTCACTTTATGCCGAAACAAAACTAAATGCAGAAAAATTTTTAAAACATAAAAACGCAGTAATTTTCCGTCTCGGTACCTTATTTGGTGTCGGGGATCTTTATTCAAGAATACGTCTTGATTTAGTAGTGAATATTTTAACAGTTCGAGCATATGTAGAGGGACAGATTAATGTTTTTGGAGGCGACCAATTTCGTCCTTTGCTGCATGTTAAGGATGTAGCACGTGCTGTAAAGATGAATATTGAAACTGACCATAAAGGGGTATTTAATTTAGCGCGTCAGAATGTTCGTATAATGGATTTAGCTTATCAAGTTCGAATGCATTTCCCTGATTTAATTATTGAACATACCGATATGCCTTTTCAAGATACACGCAATTATCGAGTATCATCTCAAAAAGCTAAAGATACATTTGGCTTTAAGTCAATTCATTCTATCGATGAAGGGATTGAAGAATTAAAATACTTAGTGGAGACTAAAAGAATAAAAGATCTTAAAAGTCCTCGCTATTCAAACCAAGCATATTTAAAAGAACATTATGATGAACTAATGAGCCAAAAATTTAAAGAGGTAGAAGCTGCATGAACATTGATATTAAACCAGAATTAATAAAAGGTGGTTTAGCTGTAGATGATAGAGGAGCAGTTAGTTTTGTCAATGATTTTAATTTCATAGGTATCAAAAGATTTTATACTGTAGAAAATCATCAACAAGGATTTGTCCGAGCGTGGCATGCTCATAAAAACGAAGCAAAATATATAATGGCAATTAAGGGTTCAGCTCTTATTGGTGCAGTTCAAATTGATAACTGGGATAATCCTTCTAAGGACAGCAAAGTTTATCGGTTTGTATTATCTGATAAGTCTCCTG
The DNA here is from genome assembly GCA_041538185.1 of Melioribacteraceae bacterium 4301-Me. Taxonomy (NCBI): domain Bacteria; kingdom Pseudomonadati; phylum Ignavibacteriota; class Ignavibacteria; order Ignavibacteriales; family Melioribacteraceae; genus Pyranulibacter; species Pyranulibacter aquaticus. Next base: position 118,644 of record JBGORM010000007.1, read on the forward strand.
CTGTATTATTTATTCCACCAGGCTTTGCTAATGGTTTTATGTCACTAACTGATGATACTAAGCTAATGTTCTTTTCAACTTCAAAATTAAATGAAAGCCTGAACGACGATTATCGATATGACTCCCGTTATTGGGACCCCTGGAAAATTGAAGAGAGGTAATAATGGAAAAAATACTAATAATTGGTTCAACTGGAATGCTGGGCTATGCTGTAAGTTCTTATTTTAAGTACCGTGGGTATTATGTAGTAGAGTTATCAAGAAACGAATTTGATATTGCATCTGAACCTATTGAGAAATTAGAAACATATTTGAATGGAATAGATGCAGTTATAAATTGTGCTGGGGTAATTAAACCAACAATTTCTAAAAATTCAGTAGAAAATGTATTAAAAATAAATTCCATATTTCCGAGAAATCTTGCCAGACTTTGTAATAAAAAAGGGATTAAGTGTTTTCATATTACAACAGATTGTGTTTATTCGGGTAAAAAAGGCAAGTATACAGAAGAAGATTATTTCGATGCAGAGGACTTATACGGTTTAAGTAAAATTGCTGGTGAAACGAATGATTGTATGGTTATTCGTACCTCAATTATTGGCGAAGAAAATAGCAACAGCAGGTCGCTTCTTGAATGGGCAAAAAGTCAAGCAGGTAAAGAAGTAAATGGATTTACAAATCATCTATGGAATGGTGTTACAACTCTCTACCTTGCAGAAATCATTGAAAAAATTTTGAAAAATAATTTATACCAAAAAGGAATATTTCATATTTATTCACCGGATACAGTTAATAAATATGAACTGCTTAATATTTTCAATGAAGTTTATGATTTGAAGTTGAAGATAAATCCAGTTGAAGCAAAGGAATCAGTTGATAGAAGTCTTGCGAGTATTTTCCCTCTTGCATCTAAAATATGTACGAAAATGTTAGACCAACAAGTTAGAGAGATGAGTGAATTTTTTAAACTAAAGGAAGAATATCATGGAGCTTAACCATGAAAGAAAAGAAAATTGGCATGAAGATTTTATAGTTTATCTTGCTTCTCAATTCAGACCTAAAATTTATGTAGAACTTGGTTTATATCATTGTGAATTATTTAATAAAATGATTCCTTTCGCTGAAATACTTATTGGTGTTGATATATCACCGGAAGCAAGGAAGTGGATGACAATTTCTGAGAAGACAACTTTCATAAATTCATCCACAGACCAATTTGCCGAAGCGTTAAAACGAAATCCAATTTTTATAGATTTGTTGTTTATAGATGCTGATCATTCAAAAGAATCTGTTCTAAAAGATTTTTGGAATTTTTTCCCCTTTGTAAATGATCAAGGATTAATTCTTTTACATGACACTTATCCAAAAAATATTCATTACACTGATAAAAGGTATTGTGGTGACGCTTATCTTGCAGTTGAAGAATTAAAGAAATATCAAAATGAATTTGGGTTTGAGTTGACAACAATCCCAATTCATCCAGGATTATCGATTATAAGAAAAAGAAAAAAACAAATTAGTTGGATTGAAGAACAAGATAAACCTAATGAAGTTAATGAACAACTCATTCTTAAAAATAAAAGATATAAAATTATAGCCATAACACAAGTCTTTAATGAGTTAAGAAAAAGCAATTTAGAACGTTTCTGGAAATATCTTCAACCGGTTGTAGATGGATTAGTTGTTTATGATGACGGAAGTTCTGATGGAAGTTTTGAATATTTATCTGATAAAGCAATGTTTATTTTGAGAGGCGGTGAAAATGACTTTAAGAATGAAATAAATCATAAAAAAGTATTACTTGAGAAAGCTTTAGAGTTAAAACCTGATTTTGTTCTTTGGTTAGATGCAGATGAAGTGTTAACTGCTAACGCAGCAATTGAAATTCAAAACCTTTGCAGATATGCTGATGAAAATGAAATTGATGGAATAAGTTTTCATGAAATAAATTTATGGCGTAGCAATTCTTGGCAGCGAGTGGATAATGCCTACGATGACGGCTGGTTCGTTCGTTTATGGAGAGTTACACAAGACTTGCAATTCCATTCCCAAGAAGCTGGTTTACACCAGCAGCAATATCCTCATAGCATAAAAAAAATTGAAAAAACAGATAAAATTGCAGTAATTCACTATGGTTTTGCTTCGGATAGATCTTTAGCATTTAAGTATCTTGTTTATCGTGCACATGGTCAATCTGGCTGGGCTTTAGAGCGACTTCTTGATGAAAAGACACTTCAACTTAGAAAAGTTAATAAGAAACTTTTTCCTGATTGTTTGTATGTAGAAGATTTACCTCCCAAAAAACGTTCTTTTGAAGAGGCTCTTACAATAATAGAAAATTATAGAGATGAAGTTTTCAAACCGCGCATCTCTATTATCTGCCTTATTTATAAAAGTATTGAATGGCTTGAATTTGTTTACCAGCAAGTTATAAAATATACCGATTTACATGATAAAGAATTTTTCTTTGTTGCAAATGATGCAACTGATGAGGTTCTAAAATATTTAGAGGAAAATTATATTCCTTATTATGTTTGGAATAATTCCGATGAGCAAAAGACTGAATGGTATATAAACAATGTTTACAGAGCGTGGAATTTTGGAGCAAAAAAGGCAAAAGGAGATTACCTTCTTTTTATTAACAGTGATATGGCGTTTACATCCAATTGGATTGAAAATCTTTACAATAAATTAGATGGACACAATTGCGTTACCTCACGTTTAGTTGAAAGCGGTAAGTTTCCCTCAGGGAAATATGGTATAAGTAAAAATTTTGGTCGTTCACTACAAGATTACAATGAACAAGGATTTATAGAATTTGCCAAATCTATTTCAGAAGAAAATTTAAAAGATGGCGGTTTGTTTATGCCGCTTCTTATCAAACGAGAACATTTTGATGCAGTTGGCGGATACCCCGAAGGTAACATTGTTCCCGGTTCTAATCCTTTTCAGCCAATTATTGCTAAAAAGGGTGAGGCATGCATAAGCGGTGATGTGGTGCTGATGCAAAAATTGTCATCAATAGGAATTTTTCATAAAACCGCATTCGATAGTTTGGTTTATCATTTCCAGTGCGGGGAGATGGATTCAATAGATGATGTAAAAATTAAACGTCAATCTAATAGAGTTATTATTGCTAATGATTATCTTAAAGGCAGAATGGGTGAAAAAACCATGTGGGAATTTCTATTAGAAAAACTTCCTAATTCTGCCGGCGTTGATATGGATATTCTTGGCACAACAGAAAACTTTACAGAAAACGCATCAAATTATATTTCAAAAAATTTTCCAGAATCCTCAATTATTATTCAAAATGCCTCTTTTATTGATAGATTAAGCAAAGACAGATTTACAATTTGCTATTTACAAGATAATCTTAGAGCAATGGGAAGATTATCTTATCAGCAAGAAACAAATTTGAAGCATGCTGATTTGCTTGTTACTAATTCAAGATTGACAGCTAAATCTTATCCTGAATACAATTTTGAAATTATTCCAATCGGTGTTGATGATTCACTTTTTAAACCAATGAATAAAAATGAAATGCGTAAAGAGTTTAATTTTCCTAATAAACGGATTGGAATTTTTGTAGGCGACTTCGGTGAAGTAAAAGGTTGGTCGAAAGTAAAAAGTCTTATAGATAATCATCCAGAAATATTTTGGATATTGGTTTCAAAAGATAATCTCTGTTATACACGCGATAATTGTAAGACTTTCAATCGTATTCAGCAAGATTTACTTGTAAAGCTTTTAAATTGTGCTGATTTTTTTATTTTAGGTTCTCCGGTAGAAACACAATGTTTAGCAGCCATAGAAGCATGTCTTTGCAACCTTCCAATTATCATGAGAAATACTGGAATCTTTGCAGATTTTACAGAAGAAGAAAAATCAAAAGTGGGTATTTTTGGTGAAGACTTTGAATATGCTCTGAAAGAAATTGAAAAAAGAAATTTTACTCCTAGAAAGCTGATAATAGAAAAGGGTTTTACTGTAAATGGTATGGTAGATAAATGGAAGAAAGTAATTCAAAAAGCACGATTACTAAGAGAAAATTTAATTAAAAAATCTTATGATGAAAAACCACCATTATTCACAGTTATAATTCCAACCTACAACCATGCGCAATATTTAGGTGCAGCATTGGATAGTCTATTGGCACAAACATTTCGGAATTGGGAAGCAATTATTGTTAACGATGGTAGTACCGATAATACTAAAGAAGTAATCGAAAAATATTTATTGTTGGATAAAAGATTTAGAGCTATTCACAAACAAAACGGCGGAGTTGCCTCCGCTTTAAATGTGGGAATTAATAACGCAAAAGGTGAATGGATTTGCTGGCTCTCTTCAGATGATTTGTTTGAACCAAATAAATTAGAAATTCATTTTAATGCAATAAAAGAAAATCCTGATATTAAATTTTTCCACTCACATTGGTATTTATTAATTGAAGAAACGAAACAAAAAATAGCTCCTGGATTGTGGCTTCAAATACCTCCTACTGAATTTCAAGTTCTTCATTTCTTCTGGGCAAATTATGTTCATGGCAATTCAATAGCTGTCCATAAAAGTGTTTTTGATGATGTTGGTTTGTTCGATGAAACATTACGACAAGGACAAGATTTTGATATGTGGCTGCGTATTTCTTCCAAATATAAAAGCCATTTTATTAATGAAAGAACCTGTGTTACAAGAATTCATAAAGGACAAACTACAAATTCTTTTTTAGAAGGAGGTGTTTTTGATTCGACATACTCATTAATAAGATTTTTAAATGAGAAACCCTTTAATGCACTTTTCCCATTTACAGACTTTAGTAATCCTAATAAAATATTCTCTGCTTTAAATGAAATTGTATTTGTTTTGACCAAAAAAGATGCTTTCTTGTATCGTTGTGGATTTACCTCAGCTTTAGCAGAAAAAACTTTGGAATGGATAAATAATTGCTTGCAGTCTAACATTCGTAAAAAAGCTTATGATTTCCTTGAAGTTATTGTTAAGGATTATTTGGCAAAGCCTCTTAGTGAAGAAGTAAAAAATATTTTGAAATTGTTTTTAAATAGAAAAAAAGTTTTATACAGTAAACATGATTTTATTGAAGATGCCTGTGAGTATGTTAAGCTTTTAGTAGAAAAAGGTAATCAGAAGTATACTGCTGCAATAGAAACATATTTAATGAAAATTTTAAAACATCATAACGAATTAAATAAACAAAGCAAAATTTATAAGCCAATAATAGTTGGTTATGAATCACATGAAAAATATAGCGTTCTTAACACTAAAGATATCATTAAATGGTATGTTGAACCACTTGAGATTAAATTAAATTCAATTAGACATCGATTAGAAATACACTGCCCTGAATGCAATAATAATTTTAATGTCATTATTGAATATGAGATGGTATCAGAACATACGACTTCAAAATTTATTTGTCCCACATGTAAATTAACTTTCGAATTTAGCGATAAAAATTTTGCAGAGGATTTTGTTGCTTTCAATAAAAACAAAACACATGAAGAAAATGTTACTGTTGGAGACATTCCTCACATTGCATTTTTTATTAAGGATGCCTCCGTTGTAGGTGGTGGTACAAAAATATTGTTTAAACATATTGATTGGTTAATTAAACTTGGAGCGGATGTTACCGTTTACTCTTACTCAGCAAAACCAGATTGGATTAAGCAGAAATTAAATTATGTTATAATTAATAGTATAGAAGAAATTGATACTTCTAAAATTAATTTGTTTGTCGTCTTTAGCATTTTTGATTTGCCAGCAGTATTAAATAAGCTGTCCTTATCAAAAGTTGTTCATTTGTGTCAAGGATACGAAGGATATCATTATGGTAGAACATATGAAGAATTGAGAAGTGACAAGCATATTTTAACGATGCTTCATGCGATACCGGTTAAAAATATTTCAGTATCATCTCACCTTGTTAATTTGTTTAAGGAAAAGTTTAATCGTGTATCTGAATACGTTCCCAACAGTGTTGACCATAAGATTTTTAAACCAGGTAAATTAAATGATAATAATACAAAATCGATTTTGTTTATTGGAAATCCTTGGCATCCTCTCAAAGGTTTTAAGTTTTTAGCTTCTGCTATTGTTGCTATCCAAAAATCAAAATACAGGATACAGAACTTGAAATTAAATATAGTAGTTGGTTATGAAACTGAGAATATTAATAAAATACAGGAAGAGTTGAGTAAAGAATTAGACTGTATTGTTGAAATTAGAGAAAAATTAAATAGTGAAAAGGTAGCAGAAGTTATTAGAAACTCAAGTGTAGTTGTTTGTACTTCATGGTATGAAGGTTTTTCAATGCCGCTATTAGAGGCAATGGCTTCAGGTGTTCCTGTAATTACAACAAATAATATGGGCGCTGAAAGTTTTTGCATGCACGAAAGAAACTCGTTTGTAGTCAAATATAATGACCATGAGAATTTTATTAAATATCTTTTAGATATTCTGTACTCACGAATAAATCTTAATCCAATTCTTAGAAATGCATATAGAACATCACTTGAATATAATGAATATAATTCATTGAATGCTTTTATTAATGTATATCAAAATTTGCTCGGATATTCATTCCCAAAAAGTAATGTAGAAAAGTTATTAAATGAAATTATGTTGTTTAATAATTTAACTGAAATAGAGAAGAATAATTATGAAGGGGATTTGTTTGGTAAGAATGTTTCTGTAATTATTCCTGTTTACAATAATGTTGATTATACCAGAATGTGTATTGAATCTTTAATAAGAACTACGCCGCAGCTTGCAGAACTTATAATTATTGATAATAACAGTAAAGATTCTACAAATGATTATCTGACAAAATTGGAGAATGAAGATAGTAGAGTAAAGATAATTAGAAATACCTTAAATGTTGGTTTTCCAAATGCAGTAAATCAAGGACTAAAAGAATCTTCCGCTGAGTTTATAGTTGTAGCAAATAACGATATTATTTTCACTGAAGGATGGACATCGAGGTTTATTGAAATTGCTGATTCAGATAAGAGAATAGGTCTTGTGGGACCCGTTAGTAATTTAGTAAGCGGGGTTCAAATCGATAATGAAGCTAAATATAATTCTATAACTGATATGCATATCTATGCAGAAAAAGTAAAGAATAAAAGAAAAGGTGAATTCTTTGAATTTCCAAGAATTGCTTTCTTATGCACACTCATTAAACGCGAAGTTATTGATAAAATCGGTGGACTTGATGAAAGATTTTCCCCTGGCAATTTTGAAGATGATGATTTTTGCCTGCGTGCTCAACTTGCTGGATTTAAAACTGTAATTGCAAAAGATGTTTTTATTCATCACTTCGGCTCGAAAAGTTTTAAAGCCAATGGTCTGGAAGAGTATTCAAAACGTCTCGAAATTAACAAGCAAATTTTCATTGATAAGTGGGGAGCTGACCCGGAAGAAATTTGGCTAAAGGGGAAAAATTTTAAGAAAAGAAATCTTCTATTTCCTTTGGATAAAGATATATTCGTAGAAAACGTAAAAAGAGCAATGATACTTCTTGAAGAAAAAGATTTTCAATTTGCGCAATTATTTCTTGAAAATGCAATTTATAATTACAACAATTCATCGAAACAAGGATATGAAGAATTGCAATTAGTGGATTTGTTGAACTTGACAGGAAACACTGCCCTGCTGAATGGAGATTTAGAAAAAGCACAGCTGTTCTTCGAAAAAGAACTTCAACTTAATCCCTCTTCTTCACGAGCTTGTTTGGGACTTGCAGAAACTTATTACGCAGCAGAAATGTACAGCGAAGCTAAAACCATGTTCGAATGGGCTTTGAAAAATGACCCGCTTAATGACAAAGCTTTTGATGGTTTAATTAATGCTAACGCAAAACTTAACTTTAACAGCTTTCATTACACATTAGAATCTAACCACTCTGCCGGGAAAATTTCTGAGTCTGAAATTCTAATCGAGAATGGTGAACTGGGAAAAGCAAAGTCTATTCTCTTAGAACTATTGTCAAATAATCCTTTTGATGTGGACGTTCTGAATAATCTTGCTGTGGTTTTTATAATAAAAAAAGAACATGATTTGGTCATTAAACTTTTTGAAAGAATACAAAAAATTGACCCTCAAAACGAAATTGCCTTAGAAAATCTTAATTACTTTAATTCAATTTTAGATGAACAATTTAGACAGGCATAATTAAAATGAAGATAAACCAAAAATCAAAACAAAAGGATTATTACTCATTGGCTGTTGAACTTTATAAAAAAGGAAACTTGCAGAATGCTGTGGCCCTTCTCAATCAGATTATTAAAAGTAACCCTAATGATTTTAATGCATTAAATTTTTTGGGCGGTATTTATTTTACTAATGGTGATTTCCATAAATCAATTAACTATTTTCAAAAAGTTGTTTCGTTATTCCCGTTTCATCCAACGGCATATTATAATTTGGGACTTTCGTTTCAAAGCATTGGACAAGATGAAAAAGCTGAAGAGTGCTATAAGAAAGCAGTTAAAATTGATCCACACAATCTTAACGCGCTTAATAATCTCGGTGTAATTTGTCTTCATCAAAATAGAAAAACTGAGGCATATGATTATTTCCAAAAAATAATTACTATTGATAGAAAAAATTCAAATGCATTTAATAACTTGGGTAACATTAAAACTGTAGAGAAAAATTACTCAGAAGCTGAATCATACTATTTAAAAGCAATTGAAATCCAGCCAGATAATACAACATACCTTTTTAACCTCGCTAATTGCTATCTGAACCTAGAAAAATTTGATGAATCAATAAAGGTTTTAAATAAGATTATTGAATTAAATCCAGCTTACTATCAAGCTTATAATCATTTGGGTGTTTGTTTAATTAATAAAAAAGAATTTACTGAAGCTATAACCTATTTGGAAAATTCAATTAAATTGAAAAATGACTTTTGGGAAGCGTATCATAATCTCGGCTTATGTTATGAAAAATTGGGAAGAAATTCTGATGCTGTTTCATTGTATAAACATGCTCTTGAAATAAATAAAAATAATCCTAATACGATTATCAAACTTTCTCATGTTTTTCTTGAGGAAGGGAATTATGCGGAATCGGAAAAATATCTTAACGAAATAGTAGATGAAAATGCAAAGGTAGTCTCCTATGTTAACACAGCTGTTTCTAAGATTAGGCAGGGAAATCTGGAAGAAGCTATCGCTTATTCAGCGAAAGCACTTAAAGAAAATGACCAAATTGCTGTAACACATTATAATTTTTCACATGCTTTGTTATTGCTTGGGAATTTTAAAGAAGGCTGGAAAGAATACGAGTGGCGTAAGCAGGTTGAAGGGTTTGCCAAACGAGAATTCTCAAGACCAGAATTGACTAAAGAATTGCTTAAATCAGCTGCAAATAAAAAAATTCTTGTTTGCTCTGAACAAGGGTTTGGCGACACTTTTCATTTTATTAGATTCTTGCCTAAACTCAAAAGTCTTGGGTGTTATGTAATTTTTGAATGCGAATCGTTGCTCGCCTCATTATTAAAGAATTGTTCGGGTTTTGATCAACTTATAATTAAAAAGAACGATTTGAGCGAACCTCAAATTGAATATGATTATTTTGTTTATTTATTAAGTCTCCCAGGTTTATTTGATACAGATTTAACTAATATCTCAGCAAACATTCCTTATATTTTTGTTGAAGCAGAAAAGATTGATAAATGGAAATCCATTGTTGGCAATGATAATAAATTAAAGGTAGGTATCGTTTGGGCTGGCAACCCGAATCATAAAAATGATAGAAACAGGTCTTGCAGAATAAAACAGTTACAAAGTCTTTTCGAACTACCTTTTGTTCAGTTTTATTCACTCCAAAAAGGGAAAGCTGTAGAACAGCTCTATGAATTGAACAACAGTAATATAATTGACTTAGAAACAAAGTTAACCTCGTTTGATGAAACTGCAGCTGCAATTATGAACTTAGATTTAGTGATAAGTGTAGATACCTCAGTTGCTCATTTGGCAGCTGCACTTGGCAAAAATGTTTGGCTGATGCTGCCGTTCGCACCCGACTGGCGTTGGCTATTGAATAGAACTGATTCGCCGTGGTACCCAACAATGCGTCTGTTTAGACAAAAAGTCGAAAAAGATTGGTCTAATGTTATTGAAGAAATTAAATCGGAATTACTGAACCTCATTGAAATAAAATTTGACAAAAAAGATTTTATAAATTTTACTAAACCTAATAACAATAATTTGTACACAAATAAGATTTTAAACCTTGCTTTGGTAAACGGAGAAAATTATGGCTGGGGTGTATGCAGCAAGTATCTTAAAAAAGAGCTGTCGAAAAAAATCAGCATTAGAAATTTAGATACTAATAATTACAGAAGCACTAAAATAGAAGGCGATGTTTTTCATGCACTAAAAAATATTGATTTTGAAAGCGTTTCAGAAATTAGAGGGGATAGGAATTTTGGCTATACTTTTTTCGAAAGTGAACTTACTGATAAAGCAGTGCAAAATTCACATCTGTACGATATTATTTTTGCCGGGTCAACTTGGTGCAAAGAAAAAATGATAAATGCCGGTATACTTAATTCACAGGTTTTAATTCAGGGAATTGACCCGGAAATGTTTTATCCATCCGACTATGAACGAAATGACAATCTCTTTGTAATCTTTTCGGGCGGAAAATTTGAATTGAGAAAAGGGCAAGACCTTGTGATTAAGGCTTTTGAAATTCTTCATAAAAAATACAGTGATATGATATTAATTAATGCCTGGTATAACTATTGGCAAAATTCAATTAACACGATGGCTTTTTCAAAGTATATTAACTTTGAATTAAGAGGAAACAATTGGCACGATTTTATTGCTAATATTTTTTTTATTAATGGGATTGATACGAAAAGAGTATTTATACTGCCGATAGTTCCTAATGAAAAACTGAGAGAACTTTATATGAAAACTGATGTTGGAATCTTTCCCAACAGATGTGAAGGAGGAACTAACCTGGTTTTAATGGAATATATGGCCTGCGGTAAACCTGTAATTGCTTCGTACAACACTGGGCATAAAGATATTTTAACCGAAAATAATTCTATAATGCTTAAGGAGATGAAAGAATTTAAACTTTATGACAACAATAAATTAATAGCAGAGTGGGAAGAGCCTTTATTGGATGAAATTATAAGTAAAATAGAATATGCATATAACAATCGAGAACAATTGAAAATAATTGGCAAACGAGCTGGCGAGTATATGAAAAACTTCACTTGGGAAAAAACAGCGGATAACTTATTAAGCAAAATTTACAATTAATATATGGTTGGAAATGATAACTCTTAGTATGATAGTAAAAAATGAAGAGAAGTACTTGGAAGCTTGCCTCGATTCGGTTAAAAACGTAGTGGATGAAATTGTAGTAGTGGATACTGGTTCGACCGACTCTACTAAAAAAATAGCATATAAATACGGCGCTAAAGTATATGATTTTGAATGGATTAATGATTTTTCTGCAGCAAGAAATTTTGCATTAAGTAAATCTAATGGCGATTGGATCTTGTACCTGGATGCTGATGAAAGATTGAATAGTAAGTGCATTGATGAATTAAAAAAAATTTGTACCGCAAGAAATGATAAAGCATATCTTTGTAAAATTATAAATCTGGATGACACGCGCGGTCGACCTTCTATAATGAGTTATGTGAGGTTATTTCCTAAATTGGAAGGAGTTAAGTTTGAAGGTAAAATTCATGAGCAAATTGAACCGTCACTTATCAAAAATAAAATACCCATTGAAAAATCTAATATTGAAATAATTCACGTAGGCTATGATATTCAAAATAAAGAGCTTAAACGAAAAGCGAATAGAAATCTTGAAATTCTTTATAAAGAATACGAACGCACTAAATCAGCTTATTACGCCTTTCAAATAGCGCAATCGCTTCATATACTGGATAATGAAGCTGAGGCAATAAAATATTTTTTGGAGGCTTTAAAAGACAATAATCTTAAAAATGAATATAAAGCTACGGCTATGCGATCGCTTGCAGTTTATCTTTTAGACCAGCAAGACCTAGATACTGCACGAGAATATATTGAAAAGTCAATAAAGACTGACCCTTACCAACCACTTTCGTATTTAGTAGCAGCTAAGATTTATGCAATGCTTAAAGATGCCTCTAAGGCAATTGACTTTGTGAAAAGCGCTCTTAAATTAAATAGGCAGCAAGTGTTAACTTCACAAAATATATTAGTCGATGAGTATACTGTTCTTTATTTGGGATTGACAATAGCTGCAAAGTTTGATGATTTGCAAAGCTTGAATTATTTTCTTGGGCTCTTTGAAAAATTATCTAATGCACTCAAAATAAAAAGCAAAATTGTCGAGTTAAGTTTAATAAGAAAATTATTAACAAAAACTTTATTATCGAACGAGGAAATAGAAAGTTTAATAGAACAATTAAATAAAGATAACATTGAATTGTTTATTACCTTATTTAAGAAAAATAATGTAAATAACTATAGCTCATTTATAGAGAAAGCCTTAAAAGTTTTGCCGGACTTAACCACCTTATCCAAGGAATATTGTTTAATATTAATGGACCAAAAGCAATTTGATAAAGCTGAATCACTTCTTAGTAAGATACTTTCAGAATCAAATAATGATTTGCAGGCGATTATGTACTTAATTGCTGTTTATTTGGAGACTAACCAAATTGAAAAATTAATGTCGTTTGTAGATGATAATAAACAGCTCCTTTCAACAAATCCTTTTCTTGCTCAAAAGTTAAATACTTTGCTTCAACAAGTGATTAGGGGAAAGTAAATCATCCATGTAGGGGCGAGGTCCTCTCGCCCAAGCACCAGTTTTCACCAACTGTAGGGGCTGGGTCTCCCAGCCCCTACATTTGTAATTAGCGCATTAAACTAAAAAGTCTGCCGTATTCTGCAGAATCTGTAAAATCTGTGATATTTTTGACTATTACCTTTTTCATTTCCGAACTCTTCCTATATATGTTTCTACTGAATATGGCTTTATATGGTTTACAAATGAGCCAGAGGTTCATCAGCTTTTGGCTGATAAGCTAATAAGGTTTGTAATTTAGTTTGTCAATCATTATTACTAAGGTTATGTAAAAATTCCTCGTTCTTAATTGCAATCCACAACTGGAATCCACCCACGAAGTGGTTGATTCCCACACTTCGTGGGTGCTGAATTCTCAAAGCTTTCAATAGAGTAATAATACTCTATAATACCATAAACAAAACTTAATTTTATTTTTGACCTAACCTTAGTAACATCACTTAACTAAAATGAAGTTTAACCTTATTACCTTATTCTTAATTTTTCTTTCTTCAAAAAATTCTTAAATACGAAGCGTTGTGGTCAATGCAAATGCACCACTTCGTGGGGAGACCTCGAGCCTATAACCGTTAATTCATCCGTTTACATTTCTACATGTAGCTGTAGGGTCGGGGTAACCCCGACCCTACAGCCGCTGAACCATCCGCTTTTAATGGACTGGTGCAACATGATTGGTCGGGAAAACCCCGACCCTACAGCTGTTGAATCATCCGTTTTCATCGATGTATGGGCAAGGTCTCCTTGCCCTAATTGTCTTTTAATCACAGTAGGGACGAGCCCTTGCATCTCTATCATTTTTATGAAGAAGAAAAGCATTCAAAAAATTATGCTAACGAATGCTAAACTTTTGATACTGGATAACGATAATGTAAGTGAGAAATAAATCTCATTAATTAAACAAAACGAGCATGGAAGCTCGATAAACTAAAACCAAGGAGGTATTAAATGTCACTTTTTCAAATCAACACAAACGTTGAAGCATTAAAAGCTTATAATGCTTTAGCGAAAGTCAACGCACAAGCTGCAAAAGCTCAATTACGTCTTGCTTCTCAAAAAAGAATTAATTCTGTTGCCGATGATACATCTGGTTACCGAGTAGGCAAAGAATTAGAAGCAAAGGTTTCAGTTATGAAAGCTGCTCAAGGCAATATTGGTGCAGCTAAAGACTTGCTTGCTACTGCTGAATCTGCACTTTCTAATATCAACGACCTGTTAATTCAAGTAAAAGCTAAAGTTGCAGATGCAAATGATCCAAGCAAAAATCTTACTGCTATTGCTAATGACGTAGTAGCGCTTGGCAATGAAATTAGTTCAATTTTCACGAACACTAAATTTAATGATACTGCACTTTTGTCTGGTACAGGATATAGCTCATCCTTTACATTCCAAACAGGTGTATCTGAATCTACAACTGTTAATTTTGGTACATTGAATACAATTGATCTTTCAACTATAACCGGCGCTACTTCAAGCAGTGTAAGTACCCTTAATGTAGACACCATTATTAGCACCATACAAGATGCACTTGGCAGTATAGGTAATTACACCCAAAGATTTGATGTAAAGAATGATTATTTAACTGCAGCTATTTCAAATGCTACAGCGTCGGTAAGTAGGTTATTTGATGCTGATGTGGCATTGGAGCAGTTAAATGCAACTAAAGCTCAAATTGGTTCTCAAGTTGCTACTGCAATGCTTGCTCAACTTAATTCGCAGCCTCAAAACATCTTAGCTTTATTCAGATAATGATTAGTTCAATGATACCCCCAGTATTGGCTGGGGGTATTTTCTAATAAATATTTCGGAGTTTGTTATGAATCTTCCTTCCTATTCCCTTAATACTAAGTCGAAGTTAAACACATATATAGAAAAAGAAATACTTGAAGCTAATCCTAAACAGTTGCTGATTAAAATTTATGATAATGCTATTGTTAACTGCCAGAGAAAAGATATTGCTAAAACTAACAGAGCCATTCAAGAACTAATTAATAGTCTTAATTTCGAAGATGAATCTGCAAAAGGAATTTCTATTGGATTATTGAAACTGTATTTATTTTGCCAAGAGCAAATGAGAAGTCGAAATTATGAAATAGTGTATAAAATACTACGGGAACTCAGGCAAACTTGGATAGATGTTTTTAATTCAGCCAATTAGTTAGGTGACAAAAGTGGATATTTTATCTACCTCATATATTGATTCACTAGTGCAGTCTTATATTACTAGTCAAAAGAATCTTCTTTTGACTAATCTAACTACGCGAAAGGACAAATATCAAAAAATAAATTCAGCATATACAACAATAGCATCCAAGTTAGATCAGCTGAAAAGTTCCTTAGAAGGATTTAGAGCTACTGGCAGCGACTCGCTATTTAGTGCTAAAACTGCTAATACATCGAATTCAGATTTTGTTACTGCATCTGCATCAAATACAGCATCAGTAGGAAGTTATAATATCCGAGTTAATCAACTTGCAAAAAATGATATTGTTATTTCATCAGACTTAGCTTCATCCACAAGTAATGCAATAACTGGTACACATATTTTTAATATAAAGACTGGTGATGGAAATGGCGGTGAGTATACCAGCACTGTAGAGGTTACATTTGGAACGAGTGAAACAAATCAAACTGTTTTGGAAAAAATAAGGGATGCTATTAACAGCGATGCGGCTGTAGTAAATTCGGCAGTTAAAACCGCTTCAACTAGTTATACTGGTGGGAGCAGTTCATTTGTAATTGATGTAAACGGAACACAGACCACAATCTCAGTAAACGGCGGCGGTACTTACGAACAATTAATTGATGAAATAGTTACTAATATTAATGCTAATGTTTCCGGCGTTCATGCAGAAAAAATATTAGATTCCCCCAATGCCGGTGATGTTTCATTGAGAATTACTCTCTTAAATTCTGGTAATTATATTTCTATATCTCACCTTAGCGGTTTTGATTTGGTAACTGACCTCGGAATTCAGGTTACCAAAGAAAAGGCAGCAAAAGATTTGGTCTCGGCTACTGTTTTTTCACCTACAACTGGTACTTCTCAAATTTCTATATCATCCAAAAATACGGGCTTGGATTACAGAATAACTAATTTATCAGATGTTACCTCTTACTCTGCTTTGTCGAGTATAGGACTTAACCTTGGAACCTCGCGTCCAACTTTTGACCAAGCTACTAATCCAGATACCGCAGGTTTTCTTTATTCAGATGTAACTCAAACTAACAACCTGCTTAACGCTAAATTTAATTTTAACGGAATTGATTTACAGAACAATTCAAATACAGTTAGCAACTTGGTTAGTGGTGTTACTTTTCAACTTAAAAAAGTAATGCAGCCTACCGATACTACGGTTAATGTAAACGTTGTAACTGATACTAATACAATAAAAGGCAAGATTTCAGACTTTATTCAAAAATTTAACGACTCTTACACTTACTTAAGAACTAACACTTTTTCAAGCAGCAGTGGCAGAGGAATACTTATTAGTGATTTTAATGCATTGACGCTTTTGGACTATTTTAGACAAACGGCCGTTACTGAAGTCTCAGGCATTCAGACAGGTAATCTTAAATTTCTGAGTCAAATTGGCATTACTTTTAATTCTGATACAGGTCTCAGCATTTCAGATGAAACTTTGCTGGATGATAAATTATCGAACAGCCTTAGTCAGGTAGTTGACTTGTTTAATTCCACAAACGGAATTGCAAATACATTGTATAACAAAATTAATCCTTATCTTGGCAGCGGCGGTTATTTAAGCAATGCACAGTCTTTATTAAATAACGATATCAATTATTTGACAGATAAAATCAACAGCACTCAAAATAGAATCGATAAAAGTGCTGAGATGCTGAGAAAAAGATATCAGGATTTACAAGCACAACTTGCCAGTCTGTATACATTGCAAAACAGCTTGTTTGGTACAAGTAACATGATTAGCACTCAATGAATATTTCAATACTAAATAAGATTAACAAATTGTTAGATACTGCCGTATATTATCTAGAGACTTTAGATGAGGCTGATAGCGATTATAAACTTACAATGCTAAATAAAGTTGCTCAAGAAATTATTGAAGAGAAAAAGTTTCTTAAAGAAAAATTAGATTCCAACACGCTAAGGGAACTTGAAAAAAAAATTTCTCCTAAGTATAAACTATTAAAAGAAACGCTCGATAATATAATTGAGAAAAAAGAAGAAGAATTAGAAGCTGTTTCATTAAAATTAAAATATATAAAAAACCAAAAAAAATTAACCATTTATACTAGGAGATAAAGTGAAAGTTGAATTTGGAAAACCGAATTTTAACATTTACCAAAATAGAGAAGTTCAAGCAAAGTCCGTAAAAAAGGAATCTGAAGAAAAAACAGATTCTTTTGAAATCTCCGAAAAAGCTAAAGAGTTGAACGAATCGCTAAATTCCGTAACAGACGATACAAAGCTGAACGAAATAAAAAACAAAATTCAGCAAAAATTTTACGACTCTGAAGATGTATTAAATGTTGTTGTCTCACGCATCTTGAAAGATATAAAATAATCTTTCTGCATTTTTTATTAAGAAACATTGAATTTTACTTTTGAAAAAAGTAAATATGTCGTGTTAATTCTGTGGCATATTTACTTTTTATGAAAGACGACTTAATTCAAACAAACAAATTACTAGTATTGGGGAAGCTTACCGCAAGCCTGCTTCACGAAATTAGAAACCCGCTTACAGCTGTTAAGTTAAATTTAGATTACATTAAAATGTATCAGTCTAATTTGCCTGAAGATATTAACAGCTCTTTAGATGATTGCTATAAAGGAATTTTAAACATCCAAAACCTAATAGAACAACTTCTGGGCTTTTCTAAAAAAACAGCTGACCAAGAGGAGTTTATTTCTATTTGCGAAGTTTCTGATACCGCTATTGATTTGGTTAAACAAAGAGCAAATAAAATTAATGTGGAAATAGAAAAATTTTATTCTGATAATGTCCCTAGAATTTATTTTGATAGGAAAAAATTACTCCAGGTCTTCCTTAATCTTATTAACAATTCTGTTGACTCTTTTATTGATAAAGGAAAAATTAAAATTTATATCTATGCTTCTGCTGAAACTGGAAAACCAACTGTTTGTTGGGAAATTCATGATAATGGCTGTGGTATTAAACCAGAAGATAGAGAAAAAATTTTCGAGGATTTTTTTACAAGCAAAAAAAATGGAGTTGGACTTGGATTGGGCCTTTGCAGGTCAATCTTAAATGAGTATAACGCTGAAATTTCATTTACTAGTGAAGTAAATAAAGGGACAACTTTTAAAATAAGATTTAATGGGACAGAGTAAGAATGAATAGGAACAAAATATTAATTGTTGATGACGATGAGCTTGTTTGTACTTCCTTAAAAAAAGCATTAGTTAAATTGGGCTATGAAACTGAAGTTTGTGTAGATGCAAACGATGCATTAGATATTATAAAACGTTTTGAGCCGGATGTAATTCTTCTCGATATTTATTTGACAAAATTAAACGGTTTGGACTTACTAAAAGAAGCTAAGAAAAAGTTCAACCATATTCCTGTAATAATGATTACTGGTTACTCCGATGTTAACATAGCAGTAAAGGCAATTAAATATGGCGCGTATGATTTTTTACTTAAGCCTATAGATTTGGAACAGTTGAACTTTGTGATAAAAAAAGCTTTAGAGAATTTGGCTCTTCGATTAGAAATTGATAAACTGCAAGAAATTTTAGCTTCCGACAAAATTACAAAAGAATACTTTGGACCAAGCAAGAAGATTCAAAAAATTGTTAACATAGCAGAGAAATTGGCTAAAAGTCCCGATACTACAATTTTGTTGGAGGGTGAAAGCGGCACGGGTAAAGAGGTCTTTGCAAAGTTTATCCATCAAAACAGTCCAAGGTACAATAAAGCTTTTGTGAAAATTAATTGTGCCGCTATTCCAAGAGAATTGGCAGAAAGTGAACTTTTTGGACATGAAAAGGGCGCTTTCACTGGTGCCCAGCAAAAAACAAAGCTTGGTAAATTTGAACTGGCAGACGGAGGTACTATATTATTGGATGAAGTTGGTGAGTTGTCTTTGGATTTGCAAGTTAAACTTCTAAGAGTTCTTCAAGAAAAAAAATTCTACCGAGTCGGCGGCGAAAAAGAAATTTCAGTTGATGTGCGAGTTATTGCCGCTACTAATAAAAATCTCGAAGATGAAGTTAATAACGGCAAGTTTCGAGAAGACCTCTATTACAGACTTAATGTAGCTAAAATTCAAATTCCTCCTTTACGCGAGAGAAAAGAGGATATACCTTTTCTCACTTATTCTCTCTTAAAAGAATTAGGCATAAAACTAAATAGAGAAGTGGAATTTGTGGAAGATGAAGTGATTGATTTTCTGAAAAACTATTATTGGAAAGGAAATATTAGAGAACTGCAGAACGCTTTGGAACGTGCAATTTTGTTAATGGACGGCAATCGTTTTAGAATTGATCATATCAATTTTTTAGTCGATAAGTTCGATAAAGAAAATGAAGTTATTAATAAAGACGAATTTTTATTGAAAATACCTTCCAACGGAATAAAAATAGATACTGTTATAAAGAAATTAATTTTAGAAACGCTTAAAATTACTAACGGTAATCAGGTGCGCGCTGCAAAAATTCTTGGACTCTCCCGCTCTAAATTGAGATACCGTATGGAACAACTGGGTATTGAGATTAAGAAGAACATAGCTTAGTAATAATCCTTAAAAACTATCCTACCTTTTTTCTGTTGAGGTCCTGTAAAACGGACGAGCGGAATAGAAGGGGGTGAGGCAATCTCTAAACAACCTTTTTCCTGTCAT